>NZ_DATJMN010000155.1:0-4410 GCF_035508675.1 Dyella sp. | reverse complement strand
CGCTGATCCACGATCACCGTATCTCGCGGCTGCTCACCGCTTGCCATATGTATGCCCAGTCCCGTTTGCCCCGGAGCAAGCTCCGCGCGCAGCGTAAGCGCGGGGATGTCGTAGTCGCCGCCGTTCTGCTTGCGAAACGGTAGCGGCGCGGTGCGCCAGAGGTTGTCCAGGCGCTCGCCCAGGGCGTCGCGGGCATGCGCGAAGCGCGCCTCGTCCATCTTGCCGGTTCGATAGATCACGTACGGTGGCAAAACATCGAAACCCGGGTAATACAGGATGCCGTGCTGGATGGGAAAGAGGATGTCGTCGATGGCGCCGTTGATGCCGCGCGGGCTGTAGTGCGATTCCCAGCCGCCGGTGGTAACAACCAGCATCGCTCGCTTGCCGGTCATCGAACCTTCGCCGTAGCGATCGCCCCAGTGCCGGTCGGAGTGCTCGCCGACGCCATATGCAAAGCCATAGGCATACACGCGTTCGACCCAGCCTTTCATGATAGCCGGCATCGAAAACCACCACAGCGGAAACTGCAGGATCACGGCATCGGCCCAGCGCAGCTTGGCCTGTTCGCGTGCGATGTCTTCGCTCTGGCGCCCGTTTTCGTAGGCGTGCTTGGAATCGGCGGAAGGCTCGAAGCGGTTGCCGCGCTTGCCGTCCAGGCTGTCGTGTTCATCCAGCGCCGCTTTCCAGCGCATGGCGTACAGGTCGGAAACCTGCACCGCGTGTCCGGCGGCCTCCAGACGCTTCACCGCAAAATCCTTTAGCGCACCATTGAGGGATTTGGGTTCGGGATGGGCGTAGACCATCAATACATTCATGGTGGGACCTTCATGTTCGGAATGCCCGCAGCTTAGAAAGGCATCAGGTATATTGGAAATTAATTTCCAACATTCCTGGTATTGCCATGAGTAATCTGCGGCGCCTGGATCTCAACTTGCTGGTCACCCTCGATGCGCTGCTGGCCGAGCGCAACGTCACCCGTGCGGCGGCGCGGCTGAACTTCTCGCAGCCCGCGGTGAGTATTCAACTGGCCAAGCTGCGCGATTTCTTCGGCGATCCGTTGCTGCTGCCGGGGCCGCGCGGCATGCGGCCGACAGCGCGTGCGGAGGCGTTGCGGGAACCGCTGCGCCAGGCATTGCAGGCATTGAACGGGGCGCTTTCTCCGGCCCAACCCTTCAATCCCGCCGAAGCAACCCAAACCTGGCGTGTGGCTGCCACCGACTACGCCGAATCCACCATTGTGTTGCCAGTGCTGGGCGGCTTGCGCACAGCCGCCCCGGCGACACGGCTGGCGGTGGTCGAAATGGTGCCCACGCGCATTGCCAGGCAGGCGGAGCAGGGCGACATCGACCTGGCTTTCCACACTACCGAAGGTTCGCCGCCGGGCTTGCGGCGTCGCACCCTGTTCAAGGAGCGCTACGTGCTTGTGGGTAGGGCCAATCATCCGCGCTTGCGCCGACGTCCCACGCCAAAGCAGTTCTGCCAGTTGGAGCATGTGATGGTGTCGCCGGATGGCGGCGGTTTTGTCGGCGTAACGGACGAAGCGCTGGCCAGAGCGGGCATGGCGCGCAAGGTTGTTCTATCCGTGCCGCATTTCCTGTTCGTGCGCGAGGTCCTGGCCCATAGCGATCTCGTCGCGATGCTGCCGGCGCGCCTGGTGCGCGGCAGCCGCCAATTGAAAGTGATGGATGCGCCCGTCGAAGTGCCCGGCTACGAGATGTCGATGCTCTGGCACGAACGCGTGCATCGCGATCCGGCGCACCAATGGCTGCGCGAGTTCATCGCGGCTGCGGTTTGATGCAGGCCGCGGTAAAAACCTGGCTCATCGCTTAGCGACGACCCAGGGCCGTCAATCGTTGACGATGGTGTTTCGCCCACGTCGCTTGGCCTGGTACAAGCGACGGTCCACCAGCTTGATGAACGCACTGGCCTCGTCTGCGCATTCGGGAACCATGGTGCCAAGCCCGATGCTGACAGTGACGTATTTGCCGATCTCGGAACCTTCATGCTGGATGTGTTCGCTGGCGATCAGGTCACGGCAGCGGGATGCGATCTTGTACGCTTCGCTTTCGTTGGTATCGGGCAGCACCACCACGAATTCCTCGCCGCCGAAGCGTGCGGCGAAATCACGCGGACGGTCGGCGGCCAGGGTGATCAGCCTGGCGACGCGCTTCAAGCATTGGTCGCCATCCAGGTGGCCGTAGCGATCGTTGTATTGCTTGAAGAAGTCGATATCCAGCAAGAGCAGCGACAGCGGCTGCTTGTTGCGGCAGGCGTTGGCCCATTCGCTTTCCATCATCACGTCGAAGCGGCGGCGGTTGGCGATACCGGTCAGGCTGTCCTTGAAGGAAAGCTCCTCCAATTCGCGGCGCAAGGCGGCAAGCTGTTCCTCGGTGCGCTTGCGTTCGCTGATGTCGAACATGAAGCCAATCAGCGATTCGACCGTGCCGTCATCGCGGCGCACCACGTGCACCACATCGCGAATCCATACGTAGTCACCATTTTTCTTCAGCGCGCGGTAATCCGCTTCATGGTCCACGCCGGCCTTGGACTGGGAGATACAGAAATTTACTGCCCAATCGCGGTCTTCCGCATGGATGCGGTCGGCCCAGTCCTGTGCCGATATCCAGCTTTCGGGCCCCCAGCCCAGCAGTTCTTCGATCTGCGGGCCGATATAGGTGAAGTGCATGGTTTCCCAATCGATCTTCCACGGAATCGCGCGTGTGGATTCCAGTAAGGTTTTATAGGTGGTGTGCTCGAATTCCACTCGACTTTCAATCGCACTCACGGCTGTCGCTCCATGGATGAATCGGTGAGGACATCTGCTGCGATACCGTCCGGGAATGCTTCTTTGGCGCGCTCGTATAACTGCAAAAGCGCAGGCGGCTGATCGTAGTCGATGCGTTTGCCGGCGCGCAGATCGCGGCGCATCAGGCAGATCATTTGGGTGGTGATGGCTTGCGGAAAATCCGTAAGCGGACGTCCCGTGACTTCTGCGAGACGACGAGCGATGACCGGCCCATCGCTGATCACTGCGCACACGCGATAGCCGTATTGGCCGCCGATGGCTTCCGGCGCGAGGTCCATGAAACGGAGTGCGCGCTGTTCGAAGGCGGTCACGGTGAGGCGATAGGCATTGCGGCCGAGTATTGGCAGATCGTCCGGTACCGGGACCAGGTCGTCCAGCTCTTGCAGGTAGGTCGCCAGCGGCAGCAACTGTTCCATGCGGTACTGCTGCACATGCGGATTGTTTACCCGCGCCAGATTGGCCAGCAGTTCGCCGATCGATGCGTGACCTATGATGGCTGCGCGCTTGGGCAGCCCGCCCCAGATACCGTCTGCGCCGTTGAGCAAGGCTTCCACCACCGATGCATTCTCGAAGCCGGCGCCGCCATGGATATGTACCAGGATCTTGAACGGCGGCGGCAGGAAACTGCGGATCACCTTCACATAGGCACCCACTTGAAAGGGCAGGAACGTGCCCCGGTCGTCTTCGATGGTGACGCCTTCGATCGGCTGCCCGGCAAGCAGAGCGAGCACCTTGCAAGTGTCTTCCAGGTTGCCGGCAAATGCATCGCAGCCGTCCGCGATGTTGATGAAGATACGTGGTCTGCCGCCGTGATCGCCGCGAATGTTGTCGTACAGCCAGCGAATGCTGGCGGGAAGACGCTTACACAGTTCCTCGAAGCTGTATTTCCCGTAGCGCGACATGCCATCGGCGCTCAGGTAGATCTCGTGCACCGTGTTTGGCACGCCATAGCGCTGCAGTTTCTCCTGCGAAGGGCTGGGCACGAACCTGCCGTCGCTCGTTCGGGTGCCTAGCGCAGTGAAGGCGAAGCACCCGGTCATGTCCGCGCCGGCAGCCCGCAGCTCCAGCATGAAGTCATCGTCGACTTCCGGTTCGTCCGGCAGGTCATAGTCGAGGGTGCCGAGCGAAATATTCTTGAAGCCGAATTCGCGCAGCTTCGGCAGGATGTGCAGTTTGTCGTGCCTGGTTTGTCCAAGGTTGGAGCCTACCGGGTTTTCGCGCAACGACACGTCGATCAGATAAGGCTCGATATGGCGAAGCTTTTCCAGCTTTGCATCCGCCTCGGCCAGTACGGCGCGGGCGTTTTCCATCGCTTGCGGTAACGACATGGGTTCCCCTCCCTGTTAGATCCAACTTAGCTGCGGCGATATTTCAGTGCGGACTTTGCTGCGGGCTAAACCCCGAGCAATATGCAACGGTTGTGCCGCCATAAATGTGACCTTGGGTCATCCGTGGGAAGATGCTGGCGGCAAGGCCCGTAACTTGCTTAAGGCAACACTGAATTAAGTATCGCCGTCGTCATGATGTCTGGAAGGCCCGCAGGGTGTGTCGCGTGGCGCCGGGAAGACTGGCTGTCTTGCCAAGCCGCGCGGCGCAGCCTGCGG
>NZ_DATJMN010000154.1:0-3134 GCF_035508675.1 Dyella sp. | reverse complement strand
CGCGTAATGTGGGCTCGCTAGCCAGGACTTACGGCTACCGGCTGCCGTCTCCTAGCTCGTCGCTTCGGGCATCCAGTTCATGCTCGTGCTTGTAGTGCTCCACGGGCATCTTGCCGTCCCACCACGCCCAGTTCATGGGATACACGTCGGGATCGAAGAAGACCTGGTAGAAGTGCCACACCAGGATTGCCAGGGTGGCGAGAATCGCCTCGTAGAAGTGGACGGCGGTGGCGACATCGACCCACCAGCGGGCCAGCGTGTCGCCGACCCAGACCTTGGCCCAGATCATGATGCCGGTGAGTCCCATCAGCGCCGTTCCCCAAACCAGCGCCCAGTACTCAGCTTTTTCGGCGTAATTGAAGCGGCCGAACCTGGGCTTCTCGGCGCTCAAGCCGAGGTAGTAGCGCATGGTACCCCACGCATCGAAAGCATCTTTCGGCCGCGGCGCCAGGTCGCACAGCAGGCGGCGCCCATCGCCCGACAGCGCGAGATAGAAGAGGTGATAGAAACCGGCGGCGATGAGCACCACGCCGGCGATGCGATGAATGATGCCGCGGAGATGCTCGCCCATGCCCAGCGTGTGCGCAAACCAGGTGTCGGGGAACTTGAGGGCGAAGCCCGTGATGACAAGAATGATGAAGCTCGTGAGCAGAATCAGATGCTGCCAGCGCTGATTGACCGTCATGCGCGTCATGAACGGATTGAGCATGCGCCGGCGCGCGATGGCCTTGCTGCGCCAGATGATGGCGTTGTGCAGAAACATGGCGCCGATCACGAGCAGGATGAGCGGAAGATAGATCCAGCGCACCCAGCGCACCGCGACGGAATCGATGTCGCCGGAGCCGGCGCCCATCTGCAGGTGAACCGGAGTGCGCGTGAACTTCTGGGTCACGCCTTTGTGGCATTTGCCGCAGGTGGCGTCGAGATTGGCGCGATTGATGGTCGATCGCGGATCGCTCGAGGGCAGAATATCGTGCACACCGTGGCAGCTGGAGCAGTTGGCGGCGATCACCGACCCGCCTTCCGCCGCCAGCCCGTGATAGCTGTCGAAGTAGCTGGTGACCCGGTTGCCCGGAACGCCAAACTCCTGCGAGAGGCGCACGCCGGCGTGGCAGCGGGCGCAGACGTCGCGCGAAAGATTCTGCTCGGCCACCTGCGCATTGGGATCGGTATGCTGCTTGATGGAATGGATGCCGTGGCAATCGGTGCAGGTGGGAGCCATTTGATTGCCGCGCGCCAGCGCCTGCCCATGAATGCTGGCGTTGAAGGTGCCGGCCACTTCGCTGTGGCACTTGCCGCAGGTGGCCGCGACGTTGAATTTGTAAATGGGCGATTGCGCCTGGCTGGCGGGCAGAATGTCGTGCGCGCCGTGGCAATCGGTGCAGACGGCGGCCTGCATTGATCCGTTGGCCACCGCGCGCCCATGCACGCTGTCCTGATAGTTAATGAATGGCTGCGCCGTTTCGCCGTTCGACTCCATGAGGAACTTCTGGCCGTGGCACTGGCCGCAGGTGGCGGGAATATTGGCGTGGTACACAGGCGAGCCGGGGCCACCCGGGCCGATGATTTCGTGCGCGCTGCCGTGGCAGTTGCCGCAGGTTGCCGCGGCGGTTTGGCCCGGCCCGGTCTTGCGGGCGTGCACGCTGTGCGCGTAAGCGGCCTGGGCGTCGGCGTGGCATTGCGCGCAGGTGATTTTAGCGGGTGGGGTATCGTGCGCCAGGCTCTTCACGTCCGCGTGGCAGTCTACGCAGTGGAACATCCTGCCATGGACGGAGTGCTTGAACTTGTTCTGGTCGACGTAGAGGCTGACCGTCTTGCCGTTTTCCTCGGTGGTCAACGAGGAGTCGCCGTGGCAGGTGAGGCAGTCGGCATCCTTGAGCTTTTGCGCGGCGGGTGCGTTCGAGGCCCAGGAGAGAAGGAAGAAAGCGAGCGTGGCAACAAGAAACCGTCGAGCAGAGTCCACGCTTCAAGGAGATGCCTCGGCGCGTTTTCCTGCCGTGACAGGAGTCACAGGGGCAGCCGGGAGCCGGTGGCTATCAGCTTATTTGCGACGGCGTGGCGCATCCGCATCAATGCTTGGCGCTTGGCCTTCCAGTGGTAACGAGACCGCTGGCGCCGCAAAGAACGCCAGAGCGATTGGGGAAGCGCTCTTGATTCTTCTTCACCGGAGTGACTACGCCGCGGCATCGTCGATGCGGCCGGGCAGCGGAATACGCGCGATCTTCGGCCGTTTCCGCCTGGCTGCGTGCCAGAGGTCGTATTGCTGTTGCAGGTCGAGCCAGGCTTCGGGCTCAGTGCCCAGCGCATCAGCAAGGCGAAGCGCCATCGCCGCCGTAAAAGATGCGTGACCATTCAGCAGCCGCGAGAGCGTGGATCGGGCGACGCGAAGGCGCTTTGCTGCTTCGCCAACCTGCATACTGCCGAGATATTCCCTTAGCAGCTCTCCGGGGTGGGGCGGGTTGTACATCCTTGCCATGTCAAGCCTCCTATCCTCAGTGATAGTCCTGGTAATCCACGAGAACGGCGTCTTCGCCTTCGAAGATGAACGTCAAGCGCCAATTACCGTTGACCTTAATCGACCAATGCCCGGCAAGATTGCCTTTAAGCGGGTGCAAATCCCATCCAGGAACGTTCATGCGCTTCGCATTCTTCGCCGTATTCAGCAGGCCGAGTTGAAGGCGGAGCTTTTTCGCGTGCACAGGCTGAATCCCGGCCTTGCTGCCCACGAGGAAGAACTTTTCCAGGCCGGCGTGCCGAAAGGATCTGATCACCTGTCTAATGTAGCGTGTAGCGCGTCACGCGTCAAGGGATTGTGCGTGCTCCGCAGATCGGCTGCCCAGCTTCCATTATCGAAGGTACGCGCTCAGCGTCAGCACCAGCAGCAGCAATCCGATGAAGATCGCCGTGGTGCCGGCCACGCGAGAGAAGTTGGTGAGCCAGACCGGCGGCGCGATACCCAGCCGCGATTCCAGCTTGCCCTCGGCGGCCAGCCGCTGATACTCGAGCGGCCGCTTGTGCTTGAACTCCTCTTCGCTCTCCACGCCGGTAAAGACCACCATGTCCATGGGAAAGCTGTCGGGTCTCAGGTGGGTATTCACGAAGTGGATCGAGAAGATGAAGAGAATGGCCAGCAA
>NZ_DATJMN010000153.1:0-2259 GCF_035508675.1 Dyella sp. | reverse complement strand
TTGCAGCACTACTCGCAGGACCAGCACGCGGCGGGCCGCTTTCTGCGGCCGCCGAACGTACGTCTGCGCAATCTGATGCAGTGGTTGGACTACCAGCAGGTGGTGCCGAGCGATGCCCGCCTGCAGATGTGGCTGTCGCTGGGTTTTCTGCTGGTTTGCCTGGTCAATACGGTGGGCCTGATGCTGGCCAAGTTCATGCGCCGCGCCGGCGAACTGGGCGTACGCCGCGCGCTGGGCGCCTCGCAACGCAGCTTGTTCGCACAACTGCTGGTGGAGTCCGCGGTGGTCGGCCTAGCCGGTGGCGCGGGCGGTTTGTTGCTGGCGCTGTTCGGCCTGTGGCTGGTGCGGCAACAGCCCGCCGATTACGCGGCGCTGGCGCAGATGGATGTGCCGATGCTGCTGGCGACGTTTGTACTGGCCATGTGCGCCAGTCTGCTGGCCGGGGTGCTGCCGGCATGGCGCGCGTGCCGGGTGGCGCCGGCCCTGCAATTGAAGGGGAACTGAGATGGACATCAAGCCGATCTTTGCCAGTTTGTCGCGGCATAAATTCACGGCGTGTCTGTTGATCGCGGAGATCGCCCTGACCTGTGCGATCGTGTGCAATGCGGTGTTCCTGATCCGGCAGCGCATCGAGGCCATGGAGCGGGTCACCGGCCTGGCCGAGCACGAGCTGGTGTACGTGCAACTGGCCAATATTGGCAACCGCTCCGATGGCGCGGCGCGCACGGCGGCCGATCTGGCTGCGCTGCGCAGCATTCCCGGCGCCAAGGAGGCCACCTCGATCAACCAGGTGCCTTTCGGCGGCTCCTCCTCCAATATGGGTCTGCGGGTCGATCCCGCGCAACGCAGCGACACGCTCAACGTGGGGCAGTACCTGGGTGAAAACCTGGTTTCCACGCTGGGCCTGAGGCTGGTGGAGGGACGCGATTTCCATCCCGAGGAATACAACGACATCGGCACCGTGTTCACGGCGCTGCGCACCGGCAATCTGGATGGTCTGTCGCCATCGATCCTGATCAGCCGGGCCGCCGCCGAGCGGCTGTGGCCGGGGCAGGATCCGCTCGGGAAAAACGTCTACGTCGGCAACAACATTCCGCTCACCGTGGTCGGCGTGGTCGACCGTCTGGTGCGCGGGCGACAGTTCCAGCAGGGCGCGGACTACAGCGTGATCAACCCCTTCCGAATGGATATGTCGTTCGGCATGTTGTATGTGATCCGTTGCGCGCCGGCAGACCGCGAACAAGTGCTGAAGAGCGCGCTGGCCAAACTCAAGGCGCTCGATCCCAATCGCATCGTGCTTGAAAAGGGTACCTACGACGAGTTGCGCCACCGCTATTTCCGCAATGACCGCGCCATGGCCGGCATTTTGATCGGCGTTTCCATGGCCCTGCTGATCGTGACGGCGCTGGGCATCGTCGGCCTGGCCAGTTTCTGGGTCGCTCAGCGCAATCGCAGCATCGGCGTGCGGCGTGCATTGGGCGCTACGCGCGGCAACATCCTGCATTACTTCCAGACCGAAAACTTCCTGCTGACGACGATGGGGATCGTGCTCGGCATGGCGCTGGCCTATGGCGTGAACCTGTTCTTGATCGTGCACTACGAATTGCCGCGCCTGCCGGTGATCTACTTTCCCGTAGGCGCGATCCTGCTGTGGGTCATCGGGCAGGCGGCGGTGCTCGGGCCAGCCTTGCGCGCAGCAGCGGTGCCGCCGGTGGTGGCGACGCGATCCGTCTAAGGAGGGAAGCATGTTCGGTTATTACCTGGAGCTTGCGCTGCGCAGCCTCAAGCACAACAAGGTGCTGACGGGGCTGATGGTGCTGGCGATCGCAGTGGGCATTGGCGCAAGCATGACGACGCTGACGGTGATGCACCTGTTATCGGGCAATCCGTTGCCGGGCAAGAGCGATGTCCTTTTCTATGCGCTGCTCGATCCAAATCCGACCGGTTCGCCCAGCCATCACCAGGAGCCGCCGGACAAGCTGGACTACCAGTCCGCCATCGATTTGTGGAGCGCACACAAAGCCGATCGCCAGGCGCTGGTGGTGGAAAGTCCGGTAAAACTGCTGGCGCCCGGCGTGAAGCAGTCCCCTTCGATGGGCATGCTGATGGCCACCACCGCGGATTTTTTCACCATGTTCGACGTGCCGTTCCAGTACGGCGGTCCATGGACCGGCGAGGACGATGCGCGGCGCAGCCGGGTGGCGGTGACTTCTTCGGATCTCAACGACAGGCTCTATGGCGGCGCCAATAGCGTGGGGC
>NZ_DATJMN010000152.1:0-8440 GCF_035508675.1 Dyella sp. | reverse complement strand
GAGGCGTCTTAAGCGTGAACTTGATGCATCTTCCCAAGGACTATGTGGTCCATAACGGGGCACTCGCTGCACGCTATTTTATCGGCGGCTATTTGGGGGCGCTTACTATTGCTCCACTTGTGCTGGCTATCCATCAAGCCGTCAAACAGCATGGCTTGCGCCAGTTGTATACCCGGGTGACGGAGAGTCGGCTGGTTTTCGAAAGTACTTGCCTGGGGCTGCCTATTTTGGCGTTTTTGCTGTGGCTTGGACTTTCTTCGCCAGCGGAGGCCGATACGCGTCAATTTGTCCAAATCGCGATGTTTCTCCCGGTGGTCTGGCTTGCGCTTAGACATGGTTGGCAAGGTGCAGCGATAGGCGGAGCCATCGCCAGTTGCGCTATCAAATTATTGATGCCGGCGTTGTACGATCACCATACCATCCAGGCGGAAATTCTCGTTGCATTTGCCATTTCCACCATGCTTCTGATGGGCGCGCGCATTGCGACGCTCGATCATCGTGCCGAGCAGGAGCGGGCGGATGTACGCATGGCCTTCGCTCTCGCGCAACGTAACGTCTACATTGGAGAAATGCAGTTGCGCATGGCATCGCAGACCTTGGAGCAGGTGCGTGAAACCATCCAGGCCGGGTTTGCCATGATGCTGGGGCGCCTTCGGCATTTGCAGCCGGCGGTGGATGATCGTGGCTATCAACGCCATGCGCTCGTTGCCCAAGAGCAGCTTCATAAGCTGGCAGACAGTTTGTATCCGGTTTCCGTCCGAGAGAGAGGGTTGCCTATAGCGTTGCGTGAGGGGCCTATGCCTCGCTTGTTGAATGATGCCGGGCTGCTTTATTCGTGTGACGTGCGTGGACCCTTGAGTTGTCTTTCCGCAACGTTGCGCATGACTGTTTATCGCATTGTCTACGATGCAATTGCCGACATTTGCGCGAAAGAAGACGTAAGCGACATCCGCGTGCAAATTCGATGCCTGGAGGCGCATGGTCGCCGTGCCGTCATAGTACGAATCGGCCTTAAAGTCGACCCGATTCGCATGGCCTGCATTTGCTGGGATGAGCTGCATGCCTACCTGGCGCGGCCGAGTAGTGGTCTGGGCTTGCGGGCTATTCGAGATCGCGCTGCCATTTTTGAGGGAAGGGCGAAGGTGCGTACGCATGCAGAGGGAAAATTTATCAGCGCACTGTTGTTCGACCCGGTTTCCGGCGGCGACAACGCCGCCGGTGGTACCCGAATCTCATAACAGATTGCCGCATTGTTCGGGGTCTGGGCACGAAGTTGTTGCCGCCGCATCGAGTGCGGTCGTCCCATTGTTCAATGGTGTCGCAGTAACCACGGTTGCACTATCGCGATAAACCGTCGTCGGCGTTGCTGCCTTCATGGAGGATAGGTGCGCCGCACGCTGCTGCGGCGTCGACACATACTGCGCGTCTTCCCCAATCGGCAGTGTAATGAACTGTCCCCCAGCCGTGCCGACCGCGCCGACCACGTTGCCGTTGATGTCATTGACCTGGATGTACTTGACGCCGTCCAACACGAACACGTAGACGTGCCAGTGCGGGCTCAAGCTGACATCCACGGCATTGGGCCAAGCCTGCCCCAAGCCCGTGGCAGGCGCTTCCGCGGCAATGGCCAATCCGGACAGGCTCAGGCCCATGAATATGCCGAGTGCAGCACGAGTAACTTTATGCATGACGTTTCCCCTTGCATGGTGAGAGGTTGGTAGGAGTGGAGCGCAATCTAGCTCTCCGCTTGCGCTGGAAAAGTGATGAGCGGGGAGCGCCGAGAGCGCTACTCAGCAGGCCATAGAGGGGCGTGATGGTTTTGTGAAAGCCGCAGCGTGCTGTCGCCGTGTACGTAATCGATTACCCGAAAAAGTTTCGATTTTCCGAAATGCCGAAGTACTACAGTTGCGTATCACTGGCCTGGTTTGTTCGAATAACCATCGGGTGGAACTAGCGGCTTCTGATGCTGGGATTACATTCCAGCCTACGCGGCCGGGTTTGGGCATCGAGGGGAAAGGGGAGGCTCCATGAATACAGACGCCGCAGCTGTATCGTCGTCGGTTGAAAACCCCATCCAGCATGTGTTCGTGTTGATGCTGGAAAATCGCTCGTTCGACCATCTCTTTGCACTGTCGGAGATACCCGGCATCGCCGTGGCGACGTCCAAGGATACGAATACCTACGGCGGTACGGTCTACGCATTTGGCGATGGCGCGCCTGTCCAGATGCCTGCCGACCCCGGGCATGAATTCACCGACGTGCTCGAGCAGTTGTGCGGCGCCGGCATCCAGTACCAGCCTGGGCAAGCCTATCCGCCCATCAACAACTCCGGCTTCGTCTCCAACTACGCCACGACCAAGGACGAAGGGACGCCGGCACAGGCGAACGAGGCCGGCGAGATCATGCGCGGTGCCGACATTCGCACGCAGTCGCCCGCGCTTTATCAATTGGCTACTGAGTATGTGCTGTGCGATGGCTGGCACTCGTCGCTCCCTGGCCCGACCTGGCCGAATCGATATTTCCTGCATGGCGCGTCATCGGCGGGTCTGGATCATTCGCCGACCTCCGCCGAAATGAGTGAGTGGGAATGTGTCGACGGTTTCCCTCACCCGAAGGGTTCGATCTTCGATGCGCTGGGCAAAGGCAACTATCGCCTTTATCAGGACGATCCCGGTTCGGTATTGGGGCGCGTGCCGCAGGTGGCCTCCATCAAGGGCATCAGCTTTTTCGATATCGATGATTTATCGCATTTCGAGAGCGATCTTGCAGCCGACTACACCGCCCACTACACCTTTATCGAACCGAGCTACGGCGACATCGTGAACGATACGTACGAGGGCGGCAGTTCGCAGCATCCGATGGATGGATTGAGCGGGGGCGATCAATTGGTGGCTCGCGTGTATAACGCCATCCGTAAGTCACCCTTATGGGAAAGCAGCCTGCTGGTGATCCTCTACGACGAGCATGGCGGCTTCTATGATTCGGCCAAGCCAGGCAAAGCCGCTCCACCGAACGATGGTGCCGACCCATCCTTGAACACCAACGGATTCCTGTTCGACGTCTATGGCGTGCGCGTACCCGCCATCGTGATATCACCTTGGGTAGCGCGAGGCCATATCGACCACACCACCTACGACCACAGCTCCGTGCTCGCCACGATCGAGCGATTATTCAAGCTGCCGGCGCTTACCGACCGCGACAAGAACGCCAACGACCTGCTGTCCCTGATCACCGCTACTTGCCGCGCGGATTGCCCGCAAGGGATCGGGTCATGAGCCACATACCCGCTCCCGATCCACGCGACGACGAGCTACTGCGTGACGGCAGCCCCCTGATGGGCTATCTGCATGTATTGAGAAAAGCGCACATGGCCTTGGTCGGACACGACGAGGCGCATCGACGTTTTCATCTCATGTCGACGCGAGGACACGCCAGGAAGTACATCGAGGAGTTGATGCCGTTGCTGTTGAAAGAGCGTGGCAGGCAGCGGTTGAAGCGGCTTGGGGTGCGGGGCGGCCGACAAGGAATGTGACAGGAAAAAGTCAACGCCGGGCCTGCCAACTGCGCCATGCGCATGGCGCCAAATCGCATGCTAACGTTCCGACGGCGAGAGCACGGTCACTCTGCGGAGTCGTGCTGTAGTAATGCACGGCTGTACTGCAAAAATTCATCCAGATGCGCGGTGATGATGCTTACTGTAATCGGCAGTTGGAGGGTCTGGTAGTCGTGCACCGCGATATTGCGAAATCCCACCATGCGTTTCAGGCTGTCGGCTAGTGTCACGTCGATCCAGCCGGCTTGGGTCAGTAGCGCAAATACATCGCGCGCGCTTTGGGGTACGCCAAGTCTTTCTCGGCGGATCAGGTGTTGGCCCATGTCCAATGCGGCTTCGCAGGCGCGCTGGATATTCAGGATGGCGGCGTCCTGCCGCGTGAGATTAGTGGCAAAGGTGGTCGGGTCGCTTGCGTATTCCTCTCGTGCCCGCGCTACGCAGCGTTCAATGCTCGCGGCTTTGTTGATGAGCACGTCATCGGCCATAAATGGTCCCTTCTTTTTGAATATCTGCCAATAAGCCCGCGCGTGCCGTATCCAGTGCGGTTTTTTCGCTTAGTACCGCGGCCTCGAACAGGTCGGCTTGCGCGTCGCGCGCCCACCAGCGCTCACCGGTGGTGATGATCTGGTATTGCATCACGGTAGAGGCGGCTCGCAGATCAAGTAGATCGACTGGGCAGCCTGCTATCTCCGCCATGTCATTGGCCAGTGTCCATAAGGCCAATGTTTCCGCATAGCCTGCGACCAGCACTGCCAAGTCGAGGTCGCTGTCCGGCCCGGCACTGCCTTGAATGCGGCTGCCGAAGGCGTAGATGGCCAACAAATGAGGTACTTGGGTTTGTAGCGCCTGAACTATGGCGAGCTGATTCATATTTTCTCCCGCACATCGCACTTGCTGGTGAAGTCGGAGTTGATCATGGTTTGGTGGCATTCGGCGAGGCGATCGATAGTGGATGCTTGGCGCGTTAGCCGACGCAAGTCTTTTGCGCGCCAGTGATCTGGACTCCATCGCGTTCCTAGGAACCAGCGAGCAGCGAGCGAAGCATACGATGACCTTGCTCCCAACGGCCAAGCCCACTGGCTGCATTGATATGGCCGGCGCGGCCGATATTGATCAACCTGCTTTTCCAGGCCTTGGCGCATTGCTGGGCGAATGCGATATAGCTGTATGGATCGTCGGCGCTGGCCACCACGATGCTTGGACACGGCAGCTGGTTGCCAGGAATCGGGGCAAAGCCCTTGGCTTGAGCAGGAAAGCTTGCCCTGTCGGGATCGGGAATGGCCACAAGCAGGGCGCCTGCAACGCTGATTGACGTTTGCGCAAGCCAATGGGCTACCGCCAGGCATCCCAGGCTGTGTGCAACCAGCAACGGGTTCGGCGCTGCGCGCTGTGCTGCACATTCCAGCGCGGCTACCCAATCGGCGCAGACGGGATGGTCCCAGTCTTCCTGATGCACACGAGCATAGGAAGCGTGCTCCGATTCCCAGTGGCTCTGCCAATGCGTCGGGCCGGAATTGCCGATGCCGGGCACGAGCAAGACGCGGCACGTTTCGGCGATATGAGATTGTCGAGGTTCATGCATACTGTCACGCCATATGAAAGGCCCGGCGGGCTGCTTTGACAGCGTAAAGGTGGAGCACTCCGTGCGGGAATGCGAAATTCGCGGCCAAGCGGCGCAACTGGGGGCGGTGATCGATCGCTTGGCCAAGTACGGCTCGGTGACCACGTCGATCATGCTCTCATCGATGCGTCCGGCGCCGATCACGTACCAAGCCCTCGCTCCGAAGTGACAGTCGATGGGGTCCACTCCAAAACAAAACAGCGCTTTATGCTGTGAGGCATAAAGCGCTGTTTTGTTTGAAGGGAATTGGTGGAGCGGAGGAGGATCGAACTCCCGACCTTCGCATTGCGAACGCGACGCTCTCCCAGCTGAGCTACCGCCCCACGCGAGCTGCACATGGTAGCAGCGGTGCCGGGGAGGCGCCAAGCCCTTGGGTCAGCTTGGCAGCAGGCGGGTGAGCCGGTCGAAAAGCACCGCGCGGCGCCAGCCTTCCAGGGCTTCCGGCCACTGGCCCGTCACCACGAATTCTTCCAGCACGCGGCGCGAGCAGAGCAGGCCGGGTGGCAGGTCCAGTTCGGCGGCCAGGCTGTCCACGCATTGCTTCATCGCGGCTAGAGCCTGCTTGGTCTTGCCTTGCGGAAACGGCGGGATGGGGGAGGTGCTGGCGGCTTCTTCGTCACTGATCGGTGGCTGCAGCAGTTCGAACAGCTCGGCGCGTTGCTGGGAACGCAGCGCACGTTGTCCTGCGCAGCGGCGGTCCAGTTCTTCCTGGTGCCTGGGCGGCTGCTGGGCGATGTTGAGGGCAAGCGCATCTTCCAGCAGCCACGGGCGCGGTTTGTCCAGTTGGCGGGCGGTGGTGTCGCGCCATAGCAGGATGCGCCGTAGCAAGGCTTGCTGTTCGCGCGGCCATTCGGCGGCGCCACGGTAAGCCAATTGCGGTTGCGGATCGCCTTCGCGGGGGCAGCTTTTGCGCTTGAGCCGCTCGCAATCTTCCGCGTGCCACGATGCGCGTCCGCGTTGCGCCAAGCGTTCGGCGAGCGGGTGATAGACCGCTTCGAGATGGACCACGTCCAGCGTGGCGTATTCACGTTGTGAAGCGGTGAGCGGGCGTTGCAGCCAGTCCGAGCGCGTTTCGCCCTTGTCCAGTTCGGCGCCGACCAGCTCCGCCACCAGCGCGCGATAACTGAGGCCCAGGCCCATGCCGACAAAGGCTGCGGCAATCTGCGTGTCGAACAGTACGTGCGGGCCTTCCGGCAGCCAGGGCGACAGCGTTTCCAGGTCTTCGCTGGCGCTGTGCATCAGGGTGATCACGTTTGCGTGGTCGAGCGGCTGCAAGGCGCTGCCGATGTCGAAGGCAAGCGGGTCGACCAGTGCGTAGCGTCCCTGCACGCCGAGCTGCAGCAAGGCCAGTTGCGGATAAAAGCTATTGCGCCGCATGAACTCGGTATCGAGGCTGAGTATTGCGCCGGATGACAGCCCGGCCAGCCACTGTTCAAGCTCGCTGTGTTGCTGGATCCAATCTGCCTGGGGCGGCGGGGAGGGCAGGGGCATGTGCGTTCCTTCGAGATCACGGAACAAGCAACTCGCGATTGCCCCGTCATCAGTGGTGCCATATGGTAAGCAGCGAACCATAGCAGGCCAGCCGCGGAACGCCCACCATGCCGAGCAAGGAAACCGTACAACGCCAGGGTGTATTGGGCGGAGCGCTTGGCGTGCTGGTGTTGGCCTTTGGGCTGACCTATCACTTTTTTCCCGAGCTTTTTCACGTCAGTCCGGAAGAAATAGCCAATCCCAGCGCGCCCGGCGTGGGACGTGCTGCGCCAGCAGTGGCTGCACGCAGCAGTGCGCCGGTGCCTTCTGTGCAGGATGAAGTGAACGCCGGGCCGCCGCTGACCTTGGCGCCCACCGCCGTGATTGCTGCTCGCCTGGCGCGCAAGCCGGCGCCGCTGCCTGAGCAGAACACGGCCGATCCGCCCGCAGTGAAAGCCTTGGTGGAGCGGGCGGACAAGGCCTTCGAGGCAGGACGCATTGCCGGCGACAGCCACAGTGCGGCGGCTTTGTACATGGCGGCGATCAAGCTCAAGCCGGACAGTCGTGCCGCCGTGCAGGGCCTGGACCAGGTGCGCACGCATCTGATTGCGGAGATCACGCAGGACATCGCCGTCGGCGATTCGCAATCGGCGGGCACGTTGCTGGATAACCTCAAGGCGTTGCCTAACAGCGCCAACGACGTTGCCCCGCTCGAAGCCAGCATGAAGACGCTGCTGCAAGTGCGCCCGATGTTGGCCCAGGCTGCCGCGCTATTGCAGCAAGGCAAGGCGGACAAGCCGGCCGGCGACAATGCGCTGGAAGTGTATCGCCAGGTGCAGAAGCTCGATCCGCAGAACGCGGTGGCGGCGCAAGGCATTCTGCAGGTGCAGCGCGTGGTGCTCGATCGTGCGCTGGCTGCGGTGGCGCAGAACGACTTCACCGGCGCGGAACAGTCGATGGCCGAAGCCACGCCGATCCAGCCCGATTCGCCGCAACTGCATGACGTGCGCAACCAGATCGACAACATCCGCCAACAGCGCGCCGCCAACGTACTGGCGCAGGCGCGCTCGGCGCTGGATGCGGGCAACATCGATCTGGCCAAGCAACTGGCCGGGCAGGCGCAATCGATCAGTCCGCAGCTGGCGGGCCTCAACGAATTCGAGGAGCGCCTCACCAACGCGCGGCTCTACGCCAGCTTCAAGCCGGGGCAGGTGTTCACCGATCGCTATGTGGATATGAATGGCCAGTCGCCCACCATGGTGGTGGTGCCGACCGGCAAGTTCATGATGGGCGCGCCGGATGACGAACCTGGCCATACCGACGCCGAAACCCCGCAGCATGAAGTCGCCATCGACAAGGGTTTCGCGATCGCGCAAACGGACGTCACGGTGGGGCAGTTTCGCGAATTCGTGCGCGCCAGTGGTTACAAGCCCGACTCCGTCACGCAAGGCGGCGCCAGTGTGTACGACGAACGCACCGGCGTGATGCGCGACGTTTCCAACGCCACCTGGGAGGACGACTATGCCGGCCATCCTGCGGCGGACAACTTGCCGGTGGTGAACGTTTCCTGGAATGACGCGCATGCTTATGTGCAATGGCTGAGCCAGCGCACCGGCAAGAAATACCGGCTGCCGAGCGAAGCCGAATTCGAATACGCGCTGCGTGCCGGATCGACGACGCGTTATCCGTGGGGCGACAGCAATCCGTCGAAGCCGTTGGAGAATCTCACCGGCGACATCGACCGTTCGCCGCATTTCCGCCGCTCATGGGCGAAAGCGTTCCCGAAATACGACGAC
>NZ_DATJMN010000151.1:0-3956 GCF_035508675.1 Dyella sp. | reverse complement strand
CGATGCACTCCCTCCCCTGCGGCAGTAGGGGAGGGAACCGTTTGTCGCGATGGTCCAGAATTCAGCCTCCTCGTCGTCGGTTTGCTCGTTGCGCTTTTCACCAGGGGAACCCTTGATGAAAGAACCTGTCTAGGCAGATTGGCCGCAGCACGCGCTGACGGTATTGCGTAAGTTTGCGCGGGCGTGGCTTGAGTGAGGCGGTGTCATCGAACGTTCCGAGCAGGGCCGAGATCAACAGGAGGGCACGCGTGCGCGTGGCCTGGCCTCAGTCGACAGCGGGACGAGTGAGACCTTGAGGCGCAGTTGGCGACAGCCGCTGCCGACGCGTCGGGTGCAGATGCTCGTGCTGGCTTTGGTATTGGCACTGCACGTGCTGTTCGCGCTGATGCTGTGGTCTGCAATGCAGCCGGCACCTGCCGAGAACGATCAGGTGCTGATCGTGCAACTACTGGATAACCCCCGCCTGCCGCGTGCCGCGCCGCCGCCTGCGCCCCCCACGCTGCCCAAGTTGGTGTCGCCGCAGCAGGCAGCGGCACCGCGCGTTCGCCCCGAGTCGCACGAAAAGCCGCGTCCCGATGCGATGGCCATGCAAGATCATGCGGCAGCACCTATGCCGGCGGCCTCCGCGGCCCCACCGGCCGCCACCAGTTTGTTCGCCAAGGATGGCTCGGTACGGCTGCCGCCCGCGCTGACGAACACCTCGGTAGCACCAAGTGCCGAGGCCAAACCGGCCAAGCCCGCGGATGATCGTCGAATCATGCAGCACGACGACTACATGCACGTCAAGCACACGCGTTTCGATAAATATTTCCCGCCGCCGAACGAGACGGCCGGTGGTGCGGTGGGGCGCCATATAGGCAATGCGATCCAGGCGATCGCCAAAAGCATGTGCGATCCCAGCAAACGCAGCACGGCTTCCAACTTGCTGTGCGGCGCGCCTCCCTTGCCGCCATCGCCCAAGGATGCCGACGAGCGCCTCAATCTACCGCCGCCGTCGCTGGTCGGCGACCCGCATCCGATCAAGTCATTGCCGCTGTCGACCTGCATCGCCGAGTACAACGACGGCAAGCCACTCTCGTACGGCTGCCCGATAAACACGCCCGACTTGGCCTTCCAGGCCGAAATGCGTGAATGCATCGATCTGTTCCGTGCAGGCAAGCGCCTCAAGACCTGGTGCCCAGCCGACACACCCAAGCGCGCAACCGCCGAGTCGTCCTCGCCAGCGATCTCCTCTAGCGTCCACAGTTCACCGGCTACTCCGTCGACGCCGAGATGAAAGATCCGGATGCGCTCAGGCTGGGCCGTAACTAAATGTTGATAGGTATGTACACCTACGCTCGGCCCGGAACGGTCGCTATGGTCGATTTCGACGGCGGCGCCGCTCCATCGTGGAAGAGCGCAAGCCCTCAGTTACTCCAGGCACCGGATATTGAGCTGAATGAGCCAAAGCCGCGATCATGCTTGCCGCCGCTTGACCCACTCACCACCACAACAAGGCTCGCTAAATGAATACCGTCCCCCAGGCGCCACTCATGCTGATAACCGGTGGAAGCCGTGGCGTAGGCGCGGCGACTGCGCGGCTTGCTGCCGCACAAGGCTACGATGTTGCGATCAGCTTCGTGTCCAACGAGTCAGCTGCCCACGCGGTAGCGGTCGATGTGGAAGCTGCCGGGCGCCGGGCTTTGCCCGTGCGCGCGGATAGCGCGGATCCAGAGCAGGTCGCCCAGCTATACGCCGCGATCGACCGGGAGTTCGGCCGGATCGACGTACTGGTGAATAACGCCGCCATACTTGCGCAGCAATCCAGGCTGGAGGATCTCCCATTCGAACGGATGCAGCGCATCTTCGCCGTCAACGCGATCGGCCCCATCCTCTGTGCACAGCAGGCGGTGAAGCGGATGTCCTATCGTCACAATGGGCGCGGCGGCGCCGTGATCAACATCTCCTCGGCATCGGCCCGGCTGGGCAGTCCAAACGAATATGTCGACTACGCCGCATCGAAAGGCGCCATCGAGACATTCACCACCGGATTTGCCAAAGAAGTCGCGCGGGAAGGGATACGCGTCAACTGCATTCGCCCGGGCCACATCTACACCGACATGCACGCCAGCGGCGGAGAGCCGGGGCGGGTTGATCGCGTCAAGGACTCGATCCCCATGGGCAGAGGCGGTCAGCCGGAAGAGGTGGCGCGGGCGATCCTGTGGCTGGCAAGCGCCGACGCTTCCTTCATCACCGGCACGTTCCTCGATGTCACTGGCGGGAAGTAAGCAGCAGGATGCGGCGAGATACTTGCCGCCTTGTTGTTACACCACCAAGTTGGCTTACGGATTTCCCAAGCTAGCGCGCTATTGCTATGAATTTTCGCAACATTAACCCCCCCCGTCGACAAGCGGGCCGTTCCGTCGATCACGGGGGCCTGGGTGATGCCGTCGAGGAATTCCATGAATTGCGTGGAACGCACGATCGTATAGGGAATGCCGGATTCGCGAATGATCTTTTCCTGCGCGACTTTGGCCCGAAGATAGCCGCTGTCCGGTAACCGATCCACACCGACGATGGCACGCCATCCTGCCCAGCTCTGCGCAAGGCTTGCTCCTTGAACTCTGTTTCACGCCTGTTTCAGCCACGTGAATTCGGCCTCACGGAATTGCGCTCCACGCATGTAAGTTATGACGACAGGCGGCTGACGACCCTCTACGAGGCCATGACCTTCGATCTATCGAGCTTGGCCACCAATCTCCCCAGTTCCTTCATGGCGTGGTCCAGCCGCTCATTCCATGCGAGGCCGCAACTGAGCCTCACGCAATCGGCATAATCGCCGCGGCTGGAAAACAGCACGCCAGGCGACGTGCGGATCCCCTTTGACAACGCCGCCTTGAACAACACACGGCTGTCGCCGCGTGCAGGCAGTTGCACCCAAAGCGACAAACCTCCTTGTGGTTCGCTTGCGCGCGTATCGTTGGGCCAGTAATGCGCGATGGCTTCCAATAAGCGCTGCCCGTTATCCGCCAATGTTCGGCGAAGACGGCGAAGATGCCGCTCCAGATCGTGGTGTTGCAAGTAGTCCGACATGGCCAGCTGGGTAAGGCTGGTACCTCCCACCGTGGAGAAGAATTTGGCGCGCACCAAGGCGTCCGTCCAAGCATTGCCCGCCAGCCAACCGAGGCGCAGACCAGGTGCCAGCATTTTGGAAAACGAGCCACAGCTAATCACGATGCCGTGAGTGTCCCACCGGCGAAGCAGCGATGGGCGCTGCCCGGACCAAGCCAGCTCGCCATAAATATCGTCCTCGACGATGATCACGCCGTGCCGGGCGCAGCTGTCCACCAAAGCTCGTTTGTCAGCGTCGCTCGTCAGGCTGCCCAGTGGGTTGTTGAAATTTGGCACCAAAACGGCGGCGCGTACAGAGTTCTGCTGCAGCAGATGGTCGAGACGGGCTACATCGATACCCTTGCCAGGCAGATTCGGAATTTCCAGCACCTTCAGATGCAATGCGGCGACCGTCTGAAGGATGCCGTGGTAGGTGGGCGTTTCCACCAGCACTACATCGCCTGGAGAGGTAATTACGCGCAACGCCAGGTTGATGGCCTCCATCGCACCGGCGGTGATCACGATTTCCTCAGGCGATGCCGGCGCACCTACTTGAACATAACGTTGGGCGATCAGGCGTCGCAATGCCAGGTGGCCTTGGGCCGGCGCATAGTCGAGCGCCACTGCGGGCGTGCGGCGTAGGCAACGCGACACCGATGCCATTAACGCGCCTTGCGGTAGCAACTCGAAGGCCGGCGTCGCACTGTGCAGCGGTAGCAGGTCGCCGTGCGCAAGTATTTCCCTGGTATCGAGCAACGCAGGGTTTTTGACTTCGCCTGGTACACGATTTCTTGCGGGCTTGTGTGTCGGCAGCGGCGGCGTCGAGGCACGAACGAAATACCCCGAGCGCGGACGTGCCACCACCA
>NZ_DATJMN010000150.1:0-22015 GCF_035508675.1 Dyella sp. | reverse complement strand
ACGGTTTAGAAAAGCTGAAAATCGATCCCTATGAGAAATTCACCCCAGAATTGCAGGACAGGCTTTTCAATGAATACGTCCTGCCGAGTAAGCGTCCGCAAATTTATGCGTATATAACTGGCCAACCTGGAGCCTTGCTTCGCGATGCGCAAAAAGCGACGTGTCAGGAATGGGCAAGCGTCGAAGACCCAGATACACCTGGGCATGTGTATGCGAACTATGAAAAACACGGCAACAAAATGCACACCACGGCAGCGCAGGTAGCCGCCGCCCTGGACGAAATGCGGATCGAATACCAGGCCCAGATTGACAAGGGACTGTCCACTGAAGCGGCATGGCAGGCCACCATGACGATGGGGCCGGGCCAGTTCCAGCACGTTGCCGAGGCGCACGTTGCAGGGCATCGCACCGCGGGCAGCTTGCTGACTGAGGGCACCCGCGGTGCTGCCGTTGGCGAGCTGCAAACGCATTTGAGCAAGCTTGGTTATGCCAATGCACAAGGCCAGCCATTGGCGGTCGACAACGATTTTGGTCGTAACACGCGCCAAGCGCTCGAAGCCTTCCAGCGCGATCAAGGTCTAAGCGTGGACGGCGTCGCTGGACCGCGTACATGGACGGCGCTGCGTGAAGCCACACGCATGGCCTCTGTCACTGAGCCGTCCATCACTTTCCCGCAGATGGCAGCACCCGATCTCGATGCCGCCGCCATCACGGCCCTGCAGCAACAACTGCACACCCTTGGCATGACCGATCACCGCGGTCAGCCACTGCCGGTGACGGGCGCCTATGACGACACCACCCGCATGACGGTTATGCAGTTTCAAAAGGATCAAGGATTGCCAGCAACCGGCTTGGCCGATCCAGGCACCCGAGCCTTGATCGAGGCGCGCGCGACGATCGCGGAGCTGCAGCAGCGTGCGCACATGCAAACGGCCCCGCTAAGCGAAGCCCCATGGCTTGGGATGCCCATGCATGCATCGCCTCCCACCCACGGCCTGGGATACCGCTCACCGACACCCGAAATGCTGCCCGAACCGGTTGCATCGTCACATCATCGCGATGCGGAGCCTGGTCTAGACGCCATCACCGCCATCCAGGCGCAGTTGCAGGAAATGCAACGCCAGATGGAAGCCATGAGCCGGCAGCGTGAACGGGAGCACGAGCGGGAAAAAGCCAAGGAAGATCCACGCGCCCGGTCAAACGAACCGCTGCGTGATACCAGGTACGAAGCGCAGCGCCAGGAAACGCACACGGCGCTTGCTGCCGAGTCGTTGAGCTACAGCCATCCCGATCATCCCCAGCACGCCCTATACGCGCGATTGAAAGCGCTGTTGCCGGAAGGCACGTCCGAAGCGCGGCTTGAGCAATCGACCGCGGCTTGCTGCATGGGCCGCATCACGCAACCGGAACAGTTGCATGAAATCCATATCGGCAAGGGTGCTGTGCATTTCCTGAGCAACCAGCCTCACGCGCACGCTTCGATCGACATGACCCAGCCAGCACCCACGGTGCATCAGACCATGCAGCAGGTGCAGGCGTTTGACCAGCAGCAGGCGCAGATGTGGGGGCAGTTCGAGGCTCAGCAGGCGCAAATCAACATGCAGCATGGAGCGGCAGCGCGTGGTCCGGTGCTGCAGTGAGGTAATGATCTCGTCAGCGATTATGAGTGCGCGAGCGCAGCTGGCGGCGCGTGCAGATGTGGCGCACAAATTCAGCCGGGAACGGGATAACGCGTAATTTGCCGCTATCCACGCCCGGAACTGCATCAGGACGAAGACTCAGTTACCGCCGCCATGCCGTCGCCAGAAGTATTCAAGCGGCTGTGCCGGCGCCCATATCCGACATACACCACCAGTCCCACCAGCAGCCAAAGCCCGAAGCGCCAGTACGTGATGCTGGGCAGGCCCCAGATCAGCCAGCAGGAGAAGCCCACGCCGATGATCGGCACCAGCGGGACCAGTGGCGTGCGGAACGGGCGTTCCAATTCCGGTTGGCGCCAGCGCAGTACGGCTACCGCTGTGCAGATCACGATGAAGGCGCTCAGCACGCCGATGTTCACCAGCTTGGCCAGTTCGTTCAATGGAAACAGGCCCGATGCGACCGCAGTTACGGCGCCGAGCAATACGGTGGTCCGGTGCGGTGTGTGCCAGCGCGGATGCACCTTGGCGAACCAGCCGGGCAGCAAGCCATCGCGCGACAGGGCGAACCAGATGCGTGCACCGGCCAGCAGGTTGGCGAAGATCACGCTGGTGATGCCGCAGATCGATGCCAGCGAGATCGCCACCATCACTTGCGGCAGCCCGATCGCAGAGAACGCGCTCGCCACTGGGGCGGGGGTGTCCAGCGTGGTGTAGGGCACGATGCCGGTCAGCACGAGACAAATCGCGAAATACAGCAGCATCGCGATGGCGAGCGACAGCAGCACTGCGCGCGGCAGGTCGCGTTGCGGATGGCGCGATTCTTCCGCCGCGGTGGTGAGCATGTCGTAGCCAAACACTGCGAAGAACACCACCGCGGCGCCGGTGACCACGCCGTGCATGCCGAACGGCATGAAGGGGTGCCAGCGTTCCGGCTTCACATAGGCGGCGCCGGCGACCACGATGCCCGCCGCCGCGGCGATCTTGATCGCCACGATGGTGGTGTTGAAGCGCGCGCCCCATTGCATGCGCATCGCCAACAAGGCGGTGATGGCGAGTGACACGACCACGGCGGGAAGATTGAACAAGCGGCCAGGCGCGCTGCCGTAAGCGCCTTGCGCCCACACCGGTAAGTGCACCCCCGCCGCATCCAGCAAGGCTTGCACGTAGCCGGACCAGCCCACTGCAACGACGGCGGCGATCAAGGCGTATTCCAGCAGCAGATCCCAGCCGATGACCCAGCCGGCGAATTCGCCGAGCACGGCGTAGCCATAGGTGTAGGCGCTGCCGGAGACCGGAATGAGCCCGGAGAATTCGGCGTAGCACAGTGCCGCCGCGCCGCTGGCGATGCCTGCCAGCAGGAACGACAGCACCACAGCGGGTCCCGCCTGCGTGGCGGCCACCGTGCCGGTCAACACGAAGATGCCCACGCCGATGATGCCGCCCAGTCCGATCGCGGTGAGTTGCCATAGGCCGAGCACGCGGCGCAGTCCGCTGCGTTCGCCGGTTTCCAGTTGCATGGCCGCGACGGACTTGCGGCGGATCATGTCGGTGATCAGGCTCATGTCATGCTTCCCCTTGGCGAATGATGAGCGGGCAGTTCTGCGCCGTCCCTTGCGGCAGTAGGAGAACATCCGTTCTGTTCTCCTGCGAGAAGCATATGGCCATGGCGTCGGGTTCCTGCCGCTCGCTGCGCTCGCACCCCACCCTAGCCCTCCCCTGCAAGCAGGGGGGGACGTATCCTGGCGAGCGCGTTAGTGCGATGGCGCATACGGCGACTTCCCGCCATCGGCAATAAACTGATCGATCCGCTTGTGCAGCACGGGCAGCGGTACGGAGCCGGTCGACAGCACCGCATCATGAAAGGCGCGGATGTCGAATTTGCTTCCCAGCGCCTGTTCCGCCCGCGCACGATCCTGGCGTATCTCCAGCTCGCCCAGGTAATACGACAAGGCTTGCCCGGGCCATGCGATGTAGCGATCCACTTCGGTGTCGATTTCGTGTTCGGCCAGCGCGGTGTTTTCGCGCAGGTATTCACGCGCCTGTTCGCGTGTCCAATGCAGGTGATGCAGGCCGGTATCCACCACCAGGCGAGCCGCGCGCCAGGCCTGATAGCTCAGATAACCGAACTGCTCGTACGGCGTTTTGTACATGCCCATTTCCTGGCCCAGGTATTCGCAATACACGGCCCAGCCTTCGCCGTACGCGGAGATGTAGGTATAGCGGCGGAAATCCGGCAGACCCTTCAATTCCGCTGCTAGCGGCATCTGCAAGGCGTGCCCCGGCGAGGATTCGTGCAAGGTCAGCGCCGGCAGCGAATAAAGCGGGCGCGAGGGCAGGTCGTAGGTATTGACCAGATAAATGCCGGGGCCGCCGCGGCCGCCGGTGTAGAAGGGGGCGAGATCGGCCGGCACCGGCTTGATCGTAAAGCGCCGCCGCGGCAGGCGGCCGATATAGTCGCCCACCACGCCGTCGACTTGTTTGGCAATCCACGCGGCATCTTTCAACAGCTCATCCGGCGTCTTGGCGTAGAAGCGCGGATCGGTGCGCAGGAACTTGAGGAAATCGGCAAAGCTGCCCTTGAAGCCGCTCTGTTTGATGGTGTCCAGCATCTGCTGATGGATGCTGGCCATTTCCTTCAGGCCCAGGGCGTGGATCGCATCCGGGCTCATGTCCAGCGTGGTGTATTCGCGGATCTGCGACTGGTAGAACGCCTTGCCGTCCGGCAAGTCCTCCGCTGCGATCGTGGTGCGTGCATGCGGCATATAGTCGTTGCGCATGAACGTCAGCAGTTTCGCGTAGGCGGGAATCACATCCTGCTGGATTTCTGCCAGCGCCTGTTTGCGCAGCGCTTCCTGCTGCGCGGCGGAGAGGGTGGCCGGCATGTGCTTGAACGGCGTGTAGAACAGGTTCTGCTCGCCCGGCGCGTCGGAGACGGCGGCAATCGATACATCGCGCCCTTGCAGGATCACTTGCGGCTGGGTGAAGCCGCGCGCCAGTCCCAGCCGCATGTTGGCGATCTGTTCGTCGAAGTAGCGCGGGATATCGTGCAGCTTGCCCAGGTAGTTCTGGTAATCCTTGAGCGTGACGAAGCTGCCGCGCGCGCTGAAGCCTAAGTCGCTCCAGAAGGCCGAGTCGCTGTTGAACGGCATCTGCCAGGTCTTGAACTGCTGATCAGTCAGCAGCGTCTGGATCTGCTGTTTGTAGACCTCCTCGTTGAGCTGGTCTTCCTGGCTGAGCTTTGCCTCGGGGATGGCATCGAGTTGCGCGAGCACGCCGGCCCAGTAGCGTTCGCGCAGCGCCTGCGTGGCGGCATCCACCTTGGGCAGGTGGGCGGCGGC
This sequence comes from Dyella sp., assembly GCF_035508675.1. Classification (GTDB taxonomy): domain Bacteria; phylum Pseudomonadota; class Gammaproteobacteria; order Xanthomonadales; family Rhodanobacteraceae; genus Dyella_B. Next base: position 17,037 of record NZ_DATJMN010000150.1, on the reverse strand, counting down.
CTGGCCGCTGCTGTCCTCGTCGTCGCTGCCGGCGAATTGCTGTTGGCGCCATTGCCATTCGCGGGTGTAGAGCGCGTGGAAAGCCTGCGTCGCATCCTGTGTCGGCGAAGCGGCGGTGGCGGTGGCGGAGATCGCCATGATGCAGCAGGCAAGCAGACCTGCCCTGGCTCGCCTTCCCGTGTGCGCGGTAGGGGTGGCAGCTGCGGTAACGTTCGTCATGGCGCGTGTCTCCAGGTACAGGAACTTGCTTCGCCCCGGCGTGTGCCGGGGCGAAGAACGATTAGCCGATATCTCCATCCGTCCAGCGTCCATCCACCAGGCGCTGCACGCCGCCGGGATTGCGGTTGCGCAACTCCGCCGGCAGCAAGGTTTCGGGCACGTTGTCGTAACTGTGCAAGGCGCTGAAGCGGTGAATCGCCGCCGGCATGCCCACCGAAGTGAAACCGGCATGACTGGTGCTGGGATACGGCCCGCCATGGTTCATCGCAGCGCTTACCGCTACGCCGGTCGGCATCTTGTTGGCGATCAGGCGGCCGACCTTGCTGCGCAGGACCGGCGCGAGCGTTTGCCATGCCGCGTCATCGCTGCCATCCGCGGCGCGATAGAGGGTGCCGGTGAGATTGCCTTCGAACGAGGCGGCGATACGCTGCATGCTTGCCGTGTCCTGCGCCCGAACGATCAGGCTGACCGGGCCGAATGCTTCGGCCTGCAAACGTTCCGCATGCGCCAGGAAGGTTTCGCTGTCCACGTTGAGCAGTGTTGGCGGGTATCGATAGCCATCTGCCGCGTTGCCGCCCGCGAGCACGTGCGCACCGGCTGCACGTAGACCGTCCACCGCCCGCACCAGGTTCTGCTGCACGCCGCGCGAGAACAGCACCTTGGCTTCGGCATCGGCAAACAGCCGCGTTGCCGCCGCGACGAAGGCATCGCCATGCGCGCCCGTGGGCACGATCACGATGCCGGGGTTGGTGCAGAACTGCCCGCTGCCCATCGTGCAGGAGGTAAAGAACTCCTGCGCCAGGGCCTCGCCGCGTTCGGCCAGCACGCCCGGCAGCAGGAACACTGGATTGACGCTGGAAAGCTCCGCATAGATCGGCACGCCGGCCTTGTCTGCCGCCGTTTTCAGCGCAAGCCCGCCGCCGCGGCTGCCGGTGAAGCCGATCGCGCCCAGGCGCGCATCGCCGGCCCATGCAAGACCTAGCGCGTTGTCGAAGTGATAAAGCATCTGCACCGCCGCCGCCGGCAGGCCGGCTTCCAGCAAGGCCGTGTGCGCCAGCTGCGCCAGGCGTTGGCTGGTGGCCGGATGCGAGGGATGCGCCTTGGCGATCACCGGATTGCGTGCCGCGATGGCGGAGGCGAAATCGCTGCCGGCGATGGCGTTGAAGGCGAACGGAAAATTGTTCGGCCCGAACACCAGCACCGGTTTGTTGAGCGGCGCGCGATGCGCACGCAGGCCGGCCTGCGTGTCGATCACCGGATCAGTCCATGCGTAGTGGCGCACCGCCAGCGCGGCGATGCGCAGCTGGTTGCTGGTGCGCGGCAGTTCCACCGAGCGCAGGCGCGGCTCGGCGGGCAGGGCGGTTTCCGCGTGCGCCAGCGCCACCAGCTGGTCGGCATCCGCGTCGATGGCGGCGGCATAGCGTTCCAGAAAATCCGCAATCCGCGCGGGCGGCGTTGCGCTCAATGCATCCGCCGCTTCAATCGCGGCACGCATGGCCGCTTCGATGTCGGCCTCACCGCTGATGGGAAACGCCGGGCCGATCGCTTCGGCGCGGGCGGGATCTTCCGCGCGAAAGCTGCCGCGCGCATCCTGCGAGGCGCACCAGCCTCCGCCGATCAAGACATGTTCGAGCGTGCTCATGTCAGACGGTCGGTTGGTGCGCGATGGCGTGATCGATGATCTTCAGCGCCAGCTCGCGTTCGGTGCCGGCCACCGGCAGACGTGGCGCGCGCACACGTTCGCTGCCCATGCCGACTTTTTCTTGCACCAGCTTGATCAGCTGCACGAAGGTGGGCACGGTATCCAGGCGTAGCAGCGGCAGGAACCACTGGTACAGCGATTCGGCCGCCTTCGGGCCGCCGTCGCGCGCCAGTTCGAACAGCTTCACCGATTCCTTGGGATACGCGTTCACCAGGCCGGCGATCCAGCCCACCGCGCCCATCGCCACGCCTTCGACGATGGCGTCGTCCATGCCCACCAGCAATTGCAGGCGATCGCCAAGCAAGGCGCGGATACCGGCAAAGCGGCGCACGTCGGCGGAGGATTCCTTCACCGCTTGCAGGTTGGAAAATTCACCGGCCAGTTCGGCGATTTGCGCTGGCGTGAAGTCGGTCTTGTAGGCGACCGGATTGTTGTAAAGCATGCACGGCAGATCGGTGGCGCGGATGACGGCGCGCACGTGCGCACCCATTTCGCGCCAATCGGTGGAATACACATACGGCGGCAGCACCATCAGGCCGCCGCAGCCGAATGCCTTGGCTTCCTTGGCCAGCTTCACCGCTTCGCGCGTGGAAAGCGCAGCAATGCCGGGAATCACCGGTGCGCGGCCTTCCAGGGCGTTGACCAGGGTGCGCAGGATGTCGAGTTTTTCCTCGAAGCTCAGCGTGGCCGCTTCGCCCAGCGAACCCAGCGGCACGATGCCGCGGCAGCCGGCGTCGATAAGCTGCTTCGCATGGCTGGCGAGAAAGGCGTGATCGACCTGGTCGTCGGCGGCGAACGGCGTGGTGATGGCCGGCAAGACGCCATGCCACATGCTTGCATTGCTCATGAGTTGGATCCTTCAGTGTCGGAAGAAGAGGCGAGCTCGCCCAGCGTCGCGAGCCGGGCGGGAAACAGGGGCGGGCGCAGGCCGCTGCGCGCAAACAAACCAAGTTCGGCCAGCGCGGTGCCGCATACGCGGCCCTGGCAGGCACCCATGCCGCAGCGCGTGGCGAGCTTGGCGCTGCGTGCATCGTCGTAGCCGGCGAGCGCGCGCAGCGGTACGTCCTCGCAGCGGCAGATCAGGGTGTCGGCGTCGGCCAGGTCGTAGATATAGGGATCGAGCTTGAAGTGATCGCGCAGCAGCGTGGCGAACCGGCGCGCATGGCGTTGCTGCCGCTGCAGTGCTGCATCGACGGCGCCACCGCTGGCGGCGAGGCCCGCGATGCGGCCTTCCAGCCAGGCGCAATCGCGTCCGCCGATGCCGCACATTTCGCCGGCGGCATAGATGTTGGGCACGCTGGTGCCTTGCGCGGCATTCACCTCGATGCAGGGATGCGCGCCTTCCAGCCGTATGGCGCAACCAAGCATCTGCGCAAGTTCCACATTCGGCACCAGGCCATAACCGAGCGCGAGATGGTCGCACTCGATGCGTTGCACGCCGTGCGGCCCATCCACTTCGATCCGTTCCAGCGCATGCTCGCCGAGCGCGCGCGTCACGATGCTGCCGTACTGATAAGGAATGCCCGCCAGTTGGCTGCGCAACAGCGCCGCTTGCGCGGCCTTGCCGGGCCAGTGCCACAGCTGGCGTGCAAAAGCGTGTACGGCCGTTTCGGCCGCCTGCTCGTAGATGCCAAGCACGCGCGCGCCGTGACGCTTCGCGGTGGCGGCCGCGGCAAGCAACAAGGGACCGCTGCCGGCGATCACCACGCGGCGTCCGGCCAATGGCCAGCCTTGCTTGGCCAGCGCCTGCAAGGCGCCGGCGCCGGTCACGCCCGGCAACGTCCAGCCCGGCATCGGCAACAGCAATTCGCGTGCGCCGGTGCCGAGAATCAAGGCGCCGTAGCGGATGCGCCGTGCTTCGCGCGTGTTCTGCAGCAGCAAGCTATTCGGTTCGGCCGCGATCACTTGCGTCTGCGGCATCCAGGTCAGCCTGGGATGGTTCGACACGCTGGCGATCACGCGCTGCGCGCGGCGCGGCCAGCCGTATTGAACGTCCTTGCGCCACACCTGGCCGCCGGCTGCAGCTTGCGCATCGAGCCAGGCTACGCGCGCACCTTGGGCAAGCGCCGCCTCGGCCGCGGTCAGGCCGGCCGGGCCGGCGCCGACGATCACGATGTCGTAGCGCTCAGCCATCGGTCACCACCTGCATGCCTTCTCGCACCGGCAGCATGCATGCGCGTTGCTGCGCGACGCCGTCGATCTGCACGCGGCATTCGAAGCAGACGCCCATACCGCAAAACGGTGCGCGCGCCTGTCCGCTCACCGAGCGGCGAAATGGGCGTTGTGCCTGCGCAATCGCCGCGGCCACGCTGATGCCGGCCGGTACGTCGAGCGCTTGCCCGTCGATGTGGATGCGTACCTGCGTCATGCGCTTGCCACCGCGCGCGCAGGATCGTAGGGCCGCGGATCGATCGCCGTGGCGCGGCCCAGATATTGGTCGATCACCAGGCGCGCACTGCCCAGCGAGGTGGTGATGCCCAGGCCTTCGTGCCCGGCGGCAACCCACAGGTTGGCGTGTTCCGGCACGCGCCCGAGGTAAGGCAGGCCATCGGCGCTGACCGGGCGAAAACCGGTCCAGATGCGCAATGCATCGAGCTGCCGTAATGCAGGTAGATAACGGAATGTGCGCGCCAGCATGCGTTGCACCATCGGCATCGACACCTCGGCAGTATTGGCGCCGTATTCGCGCGACGAGCCGATCAGGATCTGCCCGGTCGGCCGCGGCTGCACGTTGAAGGCGACGCTGCTGTCCGCATCGCCGTGTGCGCTGTCCGCATAACCCAGTTCCAGCAATTGATGATGGACCACGCCCGGATAGCGGTCGGTAATCACCAGATGCCCCTTGCGCGCACGCATCGGCAATTGCGGCAGAAGTTGGGGCAGGGCGCAGCCGGTGGCGACCAGTACCGGGCCGGCCAGCCGGGTTTGATCATCCAGTTGCACGCCTTGCTGCGTGATGGCGGTGACGCGTTGCGCATGCAGCACTGCGCCGCGCGCACGCGCGCGATCGAGCAGATGGCGCGCCATGGCGGGCGGATACACCACCGCTTCGCGCGGCACGCGCATGCCGCCGCACAGGCCGGGGGCAAGCGCCGGTTCAAGGCGGTAGAGCTGTTCGCCGTCGATCAATTCGGCCTGCACGCCGACGCTGGCGAGGCGTGCGATTTTTTGCGGAATGTGCGCGTATTCCGCGGCGGTGCTGGCCACCCACAAGGTGCCGCAGCGGCTGTATTCGATCGGCGCGACGTGGGTGAAGTTTTCCCACAAGGCCAGCGAATAATTCGCCAGCGCGAGCTCGGCCGGATCGTCGTCCATCGCCACCAGGTGCCCCATGGCCGAGGCGGTAGCGCCGCCGCCGATGGGGCCGGGTTCCACCACCGCCACGCGCAGGCCGTGCTCGCTGGCGGCATCCGCGCACGCCGTGCCGATGATGCCTGCGCCGACGATGATCAGGTCGTAACGCTTCACGCCGTACCGATACCCCATGCCAGCGGATCGTTGGCATCGTCGATCAGCAGCTGGCCTTGCGCCGTGATGTGCGCGCTGCCGGTGATGCGCGGCAAGACACCGCGTGCACTCGGCACGTATTGCGCTTCGAACACACTGTCGAGAATGCCGGCCTGGCGCCACACCTGGCCGGGCGCCAGCTTGCCGTCGGCCGCCAGGCAGGCCACCTTGGCGCTGGTGCCGGTGCCGCAGGGCGAGCGGTCGTAGGCCAGGCCCGGGCACAGCACGAAATTGTGCGCGTCGGCATCGGCCTGCAGGGGCGGGCCGTTGAGTTCGATATGGTCGATCTCGCCATCGGCGCCGCGGATGTTGGCCGCTTCCAGCGCAAGACGGATCGCTTCGGTGTAGATCGTCAACGCGCGCTGGTTGGCCAGAGTGAGCGGCAGCGGGCTGTCGTTGCTGATGAAGAACCAGTTGCCGCCCCAGGCGATGTCGCCTTTTACGTTGCCGTAGCCGGGCACATCCAATTCGACGTCTTTGGCGTGGCGATAGCTTTCCACGTTGTCGATCGACACGCGGCCATCGGCATGCAGTTCGACGCCTACCATGCCAACGGGCGTTTCGAGTTTGTGCCGGCCCGGCGCGATGCGCCCGAGATGATGCAGCGTGCGCACCACCCCGATGCTGCCGTGGCCGCACATGCCCAGGTAGCCGACGTTATTGAAATAGATCACCCCGGCGCAGGCCAGGGGATCGGTCGGCTGCAACAGCAGCGCGCCGACCATGGTGTCCGAGCCGCGCGGCTCGCAGGCGATCGCCTGGCGCCAGCGGTCATAGCGGTTGCGAAACAGGTCACGGCGCTCCGCCAGCGGGCCGTCGCCGAGATCCGGAAAGCCGGCGAGCACCACCCGGGTAGGTTCGCCGCCGGTGTGCGAGTCAATGAAGTCGATGGTGTGCATGCATCCATCTTGGTGCTTGTGCGCTGCGAGCGTCTAGAAGAGCTTGCGGAGCGAGCATGCGGAATTCTGCATAGTGCCGGCACGCCGGGGAGGCGATGGATGCCGTCAGCATCGGGATGTCATCGATCCCCCAAACGTGATGACCGTGCCGGTCGCTGCATAGAATTTGGTGGCGTGCGCCGGGACGACGCATCGATGGCGCAGGTTGGCGATCTGCGATTGGCGCCCATGGCCCGTCCTGCGCTTGGCCTTCGGCCCGATTTGTGCTTGTCTAGCGAGCTCTGCCGGTTGGCGTTGAACGGAAGACGATAGGTGCTGTTGCTGCAGACGAATCCCTTTCCCCGTAGTGCCGATGCGCCGCCCATTTCCGGGGGCGAACCGGCCACGCGCGGTAAAGGGGGCACCCACCGGCAGGAAGTGACCCGGAGGGTCTACCTGTGCGCGCCGGCTGCGTTCCGCGCCAGGCGCTTGGGGGGCGGCCAGAAGATCCTGATCGCAGCGCCTTGCGGGTGGGCTGCACAGCGGCGCATTACGCAGCGGCATCAGCGCGCTGCCGAAAATTTTTACGGATGGAGCGCCTTGGTGGCGATGCCGTCGTGGCAGGCGAGTTTCTCGTTCGATACGCCGCACTGGCTGCCCGCCTTCAAGCAACACGTGCAGACGTATCGCGTGCCGATCATCGGCGGCTTGGGGCTGGCGGCAAGCGCGGCCGCGGTGGCGATCGGCATTCATGCCTGGCATGCACATACGAGCGTGCCGCTGGCGATGAAGCCGGCGAGCGTTTCGAGGCCGCTGGTTGTGGCGGCACCTGTGCGGCCTCCGGTGTTGTTTGCGGGCGTGACCGGCGATGTGTTGCGCACGCCGACGCGGCGGGCCGCGCTGGCCAAGCCTAGGCCGGCACCCACCACCACGTTGGGCCTCGCCAGCGACGGCACCATCGTAGTGGTAGCCGAACCGCACGCCGCGCGCGCCGGTGGTTTCAATCTGGACATCACTTCGCCAGCCAGCCTGTGGGCCAAGGCCGGTGCGCGTTATCGCATCGATCCGGTGCTGATCTACGCGGTAGCGCTGGTGGAAACGCGCGGCACGCAGCCGGATGGTTCGGTGGCGCCCAGCCCTTGGGTGGTGCGTATCAACGGCCACCTGCACATCGGCTCGCGTGCGGATACCGAGCATGCGATCGAATTGGCGCACCTGCTGGCCGCGCCGGTGCAAGACGTCGGCATCATGCAGGTGTATTACCCCGTGCACCGCGATCTCGAGCCCGATCCGGTCGCCTTGCTCAACCCTGTGCGCAATATCGAGATCGGCACGCGGCTGCTGCGCAAGGCGATGAACGAAAGCCGCGATCCCGTGCTGCGCATCGGTTATTACCACAGCCATGACGCCACGCTGGCGCGCGGCTACGGGCAACTGGTGCTGGGCGTGTACAAGGAGTTGAAGCTGGCGATGGGCCGCTCGCCGTCGCAGGAGGCGGTAGCCCTGGCATCGGCGAAGGCTAACGCGGAGCACGTTGCGCTGTAGCTTGGAATGCCGCAAACCCGATCTGCGAAAAGCCCGCTGCCTGCGGGCTTTTTTTATGCGTCTGGCACATGTGTGCCCGATTCGGCATCGAAACCGGTGCAATTTAATCTAGATAACAAAAACCAAAAGTAAATAAATGGAGTCGCCTTTCCTTGCGGAAGGCTTCGATTCAAAAAAACAGCCAGTCATTCGAGCAGGCCCATTATTCGAGAGGGGAGGGGATTATGTTGAGCCACGCATCGTGGCGGCGCACCCGCGCCGGCCATGCAGACACGCAATACCTTCAACAAACCGTGCGCCGCCGGCGCCTTGCCGCGTGCATGGCGGCAGCGCTGGCGATCGCTTGCAGCTATTACGCAGCGCCGGGCTATGCCCAGAACATTACCGGTGCCTTGCGCGGCACCGCGCCGCAAGGCGCGACGATCGAGGTGACCTCGCCTGCCCAAGGTTTCAGCAAGACGCTGGCCGCAGACAGCAAGGGTGAGTACAACCTCAGCCAGCTCAACCCCGGCACCTACGTGGTGACGGTGAGCAAGGGCGGCAGCGCAATCGGCAGCGCGTCTGTGCAGGTGAAGCCGAACATCACGGCGATGGTGCCGCAGCTTGCTGCGGGCGCTGCGCCTGCCACCTCGCTCGGCACGATCACGGTGTCGGCGTCGTCGCTGTTGACGGTGACCACGCCGATCGACGTCACCACGCCCGAGCTGATCAACAACTACAGCGCGGCATTGACGCATGACCTGCCGATCGACCAAGCCAATTTGTATAGCGTCTATGCGCTGCAATCCAGTGCGAAGAGTTTCGGCGGCTACTACCAGGTGAACGGCGCCAGCGTGGCGGAGAACCGCACCTACTTCAACGAATTCGACACCAATTACGACGTGACCGGACTTTCCGGCATCACCTTTCCGCAGGATGCGGTGGCCGATACGCAGCTGATCAACGGCAGCGGCGGCCTGGCCTGGACCAGCACCACCGGCGGCATCGTGTCGGCCACGCTCAAGCAGGGCAGCAACGATTTCCACGCCGGATATACCGCGATCTACACGCCGCCGACGTCGAGCTGGCTCAACCCGCAGGGTGACGACGCCACCTATCTGTCACCCAACGGCAAGCGGACCTATTCGCTGTATCAATCAGCCAATCATGTCGGTTCGCAGCTCACGCAGGACATCTGGGCTTCCGGTGCGATCGTCAAGGACAAGCTGTTCTTCTTCGCGTTGCTGGGCAATACGCCGTCGTTGTCGAAGTCGTGGACGTATGGTTCCAACACGGCGACCGCCTATGCGAGCCGCGACAAGAACGCGATGGTCAACCTCACCTGGAACATCACTGCCAACCAGAGCCTCAACGTGGCCGCCGCCAGGGACTGGGCGAGTTCATCGACCCAGCTTTATCAACTGGCGCAGCCGTACCAGCCATCGTCGATTACCGGTGCGCCGGGCTGGTCGGGCGATGCGCATCAGCAGAAGCTGCTGATCGGCAACTACCACTGGCGCATCAATGACGATCTCACGCTGCGCGTGATGGGCGGTTATACCCGGCTCGATGTGCCATCGTTCGATGCCTATGGTCCAGATACGCCGTATGTGAGCACCTACGACTACAACACCAACCTCAATGCCACTTACGGACCCAGCACGTACAACGCGCCGAATGATTACTACTACGCCCGCCATGGCTACAAGGCCGATCTGAACTGGACACTCGGCGATCACACCATCACCTTCGGCGGTGACCGATATTTCAACAATTTCCACTTCGTGCCGTACTGGCGGCCGTACTGGGCGTATACATACAACGATCCATCGAGCGCGCTGCAGAACGGTTCGCCGGTACCGCCGGGTGGCAACTACGTCGAATACTGGAAAGGCTCGTTCGGCGGCAATTTTGGCAGCGTGGAATCGGGTGCGTATCTCTACGACACCTGGAAACTCACCGACACGCTGGTGCTGACCGGCGGCGTGCGCTGGGATCACATGCTCAGCAACGAAGCCGGCGGCAGCCCGTTCCTCAACCTGTACAAGTTCTCGCCGCGCATCGGTGCGGCGTGGGATGTACACGGCGACAGTTCGCTCAAGCTCGGCCTCAACTACGGTGTCTACACCTTGCCGATGCCGTCGGGGCTCAACTATTTCGTCGGCGGTTCCAATTACATTTCCGGCACGTATTACACCTATACCGGCATGGATCCGACCACGCATGCGCCGCAGGGCCTGACGCAGATCGGCAATCCGATCGTCTATGAAAACGGCCAGGTGCCCAATCCGGTGACGCTGTCGAGCCGGAACCTGAAGAACACTTCGCAGCGCAATTTCCAGCTGTACGCGCAGCAGCAGTTGACGTCGTCCTGGTCATTGCTCGGCCAGTTCGATATGAATCGCCTGGATAACATCGTCGACTTCATCAGCGATTCCGCCGGCCAGATCAGCAACTACGTGCGCGCCCATGGCTATCCGAATTATGCAGGCCTGGGCACCGGCGGCATGCTGTTCAATCCCGGGCGGGACATCGTGCTGACGGATTACCTTGGCGGCGGCAATCAACTTGCCAGCATCGTGATTCCCAATGCGTATCTTGGCGTGCCGAAAGCCCGGCGCACCTATTACGACCTGAACTTCCAGCTCGAACATGCCAGATCGGAGCAGGAGCCGTATTACCTCTCGATCAACTACACCTGGGCGCATGCCTACGGCAACGAGGATGGCTATTCCAGCGAATCGCGCGACATCTATGGCGACCCGGGCGACTCCAGCGTGCTGCAGACGGCCGGGCGCAGCGGCAATTTCAATTATCCGGAGTTGATACCCGGTTCCGCCGGGCCGCTGGCTGCGGACATCCGCCACAAGCTGGTGGTTTCCGGCATCTACTATTGGCGCAATGGATGGCGTGTGTCGTCGCTGCTGACCGCGCAGACGGGAGCGCCATACGGCTGCTTCGGCACTTACCCGAATGCGGCGGCGGTGCAGGCAAATCCCAGCCTTGCCTCGGTGACGCATTATTGCAACGGCATGCTGGTGCCGTTGAACGGGCTGGGCCGCTATCCCTTCAGTTGGCAATGGGATCTCGGCGTGGGCTATGCCTGGGCGATGGCCGGCCATCACACGCTGGACGTCAGCTTGAACATCACCAACCTCACCAATCGCCAGAGCGTGCGTGCGCGTTACGTGTCGGCAGATACCGGCAATTTCGGCAGCAACGGTTTGCCGACGCCGGATCCGAGCTATCTCACCGTCACGACGCTGCAGGCGCCGCGCGCTACCAACCTGGTCGTGCGTTATACGTTTTGAGCGTCAAGTTCATCGGGCTGGGGCGTTCCCAGCCCGATGCGTCACCGCCTGCATGGCAGCGTTGGGGTTCGCATACGCTCACCGCCAACCTGCGATGGCCTGTAAACTTGCGGCTTTCCGCTTTATCGGCCAGCCCATGACGCAGCCTTTTGTCGTGCATTTCAACCCGGTCGCCATGAAACTGGGGCCGATCCAGGTCCACTGGTACGGGTTGATGTACCTGCTCGGATTCCTCGGCGCGTGGTCGCTGGGCGAGTACCGCCGCAAGCAGGGGCGTTTGCCGGTCAATCGCGATGCGCTGGGCGACCTGGTCTTCTACGCGATGATGGGCATCATCCTGGGCGGGCGCATCTGGTACATGCTGTTCTACTACGCCGGCGGCATTCGCTGGCTGTGGACCGAACCGCTGGCCCTGATCCGCGTGTGGGACGGTGGCATGAGTTTCCACGGCGGCCTGCTTGGCGTGCTGGTGGCGGGTCTTTGGTGGTCGCGCCGGCACCAGCTGCATTTCTTCGACACGGTGGATTTCGTAGCCCCGCTGGTGCCGCTGGGCCTGGGGCTGGGGCGGCTGGGCAATTTCATCAATGGCGAGTTGTGGGGCAAGCCGGGCGACGTGCCGTGGGCGATGATTTTTCCCAATGCACATGACGAAGACGTCGCGCTCGCCGCGAACGATCCGCATCTGGCGCAATGGATGCAGCAATACGGCGGCTTGCCGCGGCATCCCTCGCAGTTGTACGAGCTGGCGCTGGAAGGCGTGGTGATGTTCGCCGTGCTGTGGCTGGTGTCGATGAAGCCGCGTCCGCGCTATCTCATCTCCGGTTTGTTCGCGCTGATGTACGGCTGCTTCCGCTTCGCGGTGGAATTCGTGCGCGTGCCGGACATACAGCTGGGTTATCTGGCATGGGGCTGGCTCACGATGGGGCAGATCCAGTCGTTGCCGCTGATCGTGGTCGGCATCTGGCTGCTGTGGCTTTCGCGCAAGGCGCCTACGCTGCCGCTGGCGAACGCAGCGTAGACGCAGTCGGCGTAAACTTGCACCCATGCGCGCTTATCTCGACCTGCTTCGCCACGTGCTGGAACACGGCACCGAAAAAAACGATCGCACCGGCACCGGCACGCGCAGCGTGTTCGGCTGGCAGATGCGCTTCGATCTCAACCAGGGTTTTCCGCTGGTCACCACCAAGAAGCTGCACCTGAAATCCATCGTGCACGAGCTGATCTGGTTCCTGCGCGGCGACACCAATATTGCGTACCTGCAGGAACACGGCGTCAGCATCTGGGACGAATGGGCAGATGAGCGCGGCGATCTCGGCCCGGTGTACGGCAAGCAGTGGCGTGCCTGGCCGACGGCCGACGGCCACGTGGTGGATCAGATTCGCTGGGTGGTGGATGAGATCAAGCGCAATCCGGACTCGCGCCGCCTGATCGTCAGCGCGTGGAACGTGGGCGAATTGCCGAAGATGGCGCTGATGCCTTGCCATGCGTTGTTCCAGTTCTATGTGGCGGACGGCAAGCTCAGTTGCCAGCTGTATCAGCGCTCCGGCGATATTTTCCTGGGCGTGCCGTTCAATATCGCCAGCTATGCCTTGCTGACACACATGATTGCGCAGGTGTGCGGACTTGGCGTAGGCGATTTCGTGCATACGCTGGGCGATGCGCACCTGTACAACAATCATCGGGAGCAGGCGCGCCTGCAATTGACGCGCGAGCCGCGCCCGCTGCCGCGATTGACGCTCAACCCACATGTGAAATCGATCTTCGATTTCCAGTTCGAGGACGTAGTGATCGAGGATTACCACCCGCATCCGGCGATCAAGGCGCCGGTGGCGGTGTGAGGTTTCATTCCCTCTCCCTATCTGGGGAGAGAGAGAGCACATCCACGCCGCATCCCAGCGCTCACCCTCGACTGAAACGCTATAATAGGCGGTCGGCCGGCCTAGTCCCGGTCTTTATGACAGTCACCGTTTCTTCTGGAGTTTCCATGGCCATTTCGCTGATCGCCGCCCTCGACGAGAACTTTGCTATCGGTCGGAAAGGCCAGCTCCCCTGGCATCTGCCGGACGATCTGAAATGGTTCAAGCAGCTGACGGTCGGCAAGCATGTGCTGATGGGCTACAACACCGCGGTGTCGATCGGCCGGGCACTGCCGGACCGCGTGAACCTGGTGCTGTCGCATCGCCACGAGGCGCCGTTTCCCGGCCAGATCACCGTGCGTTCCATCGAAGAAGCGCAGGCCCGTGCCGACGGTACCGGCCTGATGGTGATCGGCGGCGGCCGGGTGTTCCACGATGCGCTGCCGGTGGCGCAGCGCCTGTACCTGACCTGGGTGAGCGCGGCGGTGGATGGCGCGGATACCTTCTTCCCCGGCATTCATTTCAGTGATTGGACCGAGGTCAAGCGCACCCACCACAAGAAGGATGCGCAGCACGGCTACGACTTCGACATGGTCGAATACATCCGTACGGCCTGATGGACGACGCGCCCGGCGCACCCGTGCATGTGATGGCTGGCGTGCTCTGCGATGCACAGGGCCGGGTGCTGCTGGCGCAGCGTCCGGCAGGCAAGCATCTTGCCGGTTTGTGGGAATTTCCCGGCGGCAAGCTGGAACCCGGCGAAGCACCGCAGTCTGCGCTGGTGCGGGAGCTGGATGAGGAGCTGGGGATCCGGATTGAGCCGCAGGACGGCACGCCGCTCATCCGCATACCTTGGCACTTTGGCGAGCGCGGCCTGTTGCTCGATGCCTGGCGCTTCACTCGTTGGCAGGGCGTGCCGGCGTCGCTGGAAGGGCAGGCGCTGCAGTGGCAGCTGCCGTGGGACATCGACCTGGCCGTGCTTGCGCCCGCTGATCGGCCGATCTTGCAGGCGCTGCGCCTGCCTGCGCTATACGCGATCACCCCTGCCGACGTGCCGCCGCAGTGCGCCGATGCATGGTGTGAGCGGATCGTGCAGGCGCTGCAGCGCGGCGTGCGGCTGATCCAGTTGCGCTTTCCGTTGTGGTCGACCGAGCAGGTGCGCGACCTGGCCGCGCGCCTGCAGCCGCTTGCGTTGCGCCAGCAGGCGCAGGTGCTGCTCAATGGCGATATCGACGGTGCGCGGCGGCTTGGCGCCGGTATCGGCGTGCATCTGACATCCGTCCAACTGGATGAGCTGGCGGAGCGCCCGTTGCCTTGGTCGCAGCTGATCGGCGCCAGCTGTCACGATGCCGCACAGCTGCGTGCGAGCGCGCACCGGACCGACTTCGCCACGCTCTCGCCGGTGGCGCCCACTGCCAGCCACCCGGATGCGGCCGCACTGGGCTGGTCGCGCTTTCAACAGCTGGCCGACGCCGCCGCACTGCCGGTCTACGCGCTGGGCGGCATGGCTCCTGCGCTGGCCGGCGAAGCGCGCACGCATGGCGCCCAGGGCGTGGCAGGCATCGGTGCTTTCTGGTGAATCGCTTGCCGAGCGGCGCAGGCAGCAGTAGCGTGCAGGCATGCGTATCGTCTATCGCGCCCAGAACCTGATCGACGCCCACCTGGTGAAAGATGCACTGGAGCACGCGAACGTGCCCGCCTTTATCTCCGGCGAATACCTCACCGGCGGCGTCGGCCAGTTGCCCGCGCTGGATTACGTGGCGGTGTCGGTGCCCGAATCCAGCGTGGAAGCGGCCGAGTCGATCGTGCGGGAGATCGATCATGCGCTGGCCGAAGCGCGCCTGGCCATCCACGAACTCGACGATGATGCAGACAACCTGGCACCGCAGCCGGTGTGAGGCCCATGGCGCTAACTTACGCGCGTATCTCTTGCTCGCCAGGATACGTTCCCTCCCCTGCTGACGCAGGGGAGGGAGTTCGATCATCGCAGTCATCGGGATGACGAGGACGGCATGCAGGTATCCTACCCAGCGCATCATCACTGGAGCCCTGCATGACCGAGTTTGCAAGTTTGATTCGCGCCGTACCGGATTTCCCCAAGCCGGGCGTCACGTTTCGCGATATCACCCCGTTGTTGGCCGATGGCGCCGCTTTCGCGCGTTGCATTGACGCCATGATCGAACCGTGGCTGGACAGCGGCGTGCAGGCGGTGTGTGGCGTGGAATCACGCGGCTTCATTTTCGCCGCCGCGATGGCGCAGAAACTGGGTGCGGGGTTTGTGCCCTTGCGCAAGCCCGGCAAATTGCCACCCCCGGTGATGCATGCCGATTACCAGTTGGAATACGGTACCGATCGGCTGGAAGCCTGCATCGGCGGCGTGCGTCCAGGCGAGCGCACGCTGCTGGTGGACGACGTGCTGGCGACCGGCGGCACGCTCGGCGCGGCGCGCAATCTGCTCGGCCAGCTGGGTGCCGAACTGGTGGGCGCGTCCGTGGTGATCGAGTTGCTGGCCTTGCAGGGCAGGGCGTTGTGGCCGGCAGAGGTTCCGCTGCGCTCGGTGTTGCATTATTGAGTTCGTCGGCTGGCGGAGAATATGTTCCCTCCCCTGCGAAGTAGGAGATGGCCAGGGTGGGGTGCGAGCGCAGCGAGCGGCGAGGACTAGACGTCGCCGCCATGTATGTTTTGCGATCGGAGGTCATGGCGACATTCGGCTGCACGCTAAAGCCCAAGCAACCCCACCCCAGCCCTCCCCTGCATGCAGGGGAGGGAGTTGATCTATGCGAAATCCGCCGCCAACGCTTCGCGCAGCGTTTCCGAAACGGCGGTTTCCTCGCGCATCGCCGGATGCGTGGATGCAAGGGTTACCGCGGCACCCGCTTCCCAATCCCTGATCATGCCATCGTCCAACTCGAACCGCAGGAAATGCACCGCGGACGTTTTCTCCTCGGTGCTGCGGTCCATGTCTTCATCCGCAATGGCGGTGACCGGCGCATGGCCGCTTACCGTCAGTACGATGCGATGCTCGATGCCGACCAGCCGCGCCAGTTCGCGTTTGCGCTGTTCTACGTCGGCGTATTCGACGAACAGCGTGGCCTTGAGGTTGCTGCCATCGGGAATGAGCGGATTGTAGGCGTCCAGTTCTTCGTCGATGCCCTCGGCCTCGAAGATGCGCTCGATGCGCAGCATTTCCTGCACCTGGTACTGGATGGTGAGCCGGTCCTCGAAGGCGAGCGTGAGATGCGCGCCGAGATGCACGGTGCGGTTCTTCTTGTGTGCCATGACGCGCGCGCGGAAGTCGTTGCGTTGCGCGGCGTAGGCTTCCAGCGAAAGCAGGTCGTGGCGCTGCAATTTGTTCATGGAGGTCGAAGGTAAAGAACTCGTGGCCATGGTCAGATTCCGTAGGCTTTGCGTAGCAGGCTCAGTGGATGTTCGGCGGCAGGCTTGTCACCCAGGCCGTGCGCGATGTGGCCGCCGGCCATCGGGCAATCGCTGGTGAAATGCGTGGCCTCGCTTTGCGCTACGCGGTTCTCCACCGGCTTGGCGAGTTTGCGCGACAGCGCGTAGGTTTTGTGTTTGACGCCGTACGTGCCATCGTGGCCGGAGCAGCGCTCAATGGTGGTGATTTCCGTGCCGGGCACCAATTGCAGAATCTCGCTGGTTTTCGGGCCGATTTTCTGCACGCGTTGATGGCAGGGTACTTGCCAGGCGACCTTGCCCAGCGATTGCTTGAAATCGGTGGCGAGCAGCCCGGCTTTGCGGCGCTCGGCCAGGTATTCGAAGGGATCGAAAAAGCGATCACGCACCAGTGCTACATCCGCATCCTCCGGAAACATCAGTGGCAGCTCCTGTTTGAACATCAGTACGCAGGATGGAATCGCCGCGGTGAAATCCCAGCCTTCGCGCGCCATCTTCGCCAGCACCGGGACGTTGCGTTCCTTGTATTTGCGCACGGTGTCCAGGTCGCCCAGCTCGAACTTCGGCATGCCACAGCAGCTTTCCTGTTCCACCAGGCGCACGGGAATCGCGTTGTGCTCAAGTAC
>NZ_DATJMN010000149.1:0-2942 GCF_035508675.1 Dyella sp. | reverse complement strand
TGGCCGGCGGCGCGGCGAAACCTGGCCGTACGGATGGCGTTTCTGGGCGCCCTGGCGCCCGTGTCCGTTTTTCTGGCCTTCGCCTTCATCTCGTATTTCGTCCCGCCCTCCGATCTCTTCCATCGCCTGCTGGCGCTCGATGTGCACACTGCGGGCGGCATTGCGGGGGCGGCCGTTACGCTGATCACCTTTCTGGATTTCACATTAGTCCGCCAGCGCTTCTGCACCACCATCTGCCCCTATGGTTACCTGCAAGGAATACTGGGCGACGACAACACGCTGCTGGTCCACTATCGCGACGAGTCGCACCTTTGCGTCGAGTGCAAAAAGTGCGTGCGCGTGTGTCACATGGGCATCGACATCCGCAAATCGCCCTTCCAGATCGAATGCGTGCATTGCGGCGAGTGCATCGACGCCTGTGTGGATGTGCTGCATCGCATCGGGAAGCAGGGGCTGATCCACTACACCTGGGGCGAGCGTGGCGAAACTCTCGGTGACCGGGATGCCTGGTACCGCCGTATCGGCATACGCGACGCCAAGCGCGTGATCGTGCTCCTGCTGCTGGCGTGCTATGGCTGCGCGCTATTTGTGGCGTTGAGTATGCGGCATGCCGTGCTGGTGCAGATCAGTCCGGAGCGCGCTTCGCTCTATCGCCTGGATGGCGCGCGCGTCTACAATCGTTTTCGCTTCCGTATCGCCAATCGCGGCAAGGCGCGCTCGGCGGTCGTGTTCTCCATCGCGCAGTTATCCGGTGCCACCCTGGTGATGCCGCACAATCCCGTGCCGGCCGATGCGGGCACTGCCAATCAGGGCACTTTTGAAATATCGCGTCCGCTGGATGCCGCGAAAGATGAGGTTGAACATTTCAGCATTATCGCCACGCCCGTCGGCGGAGGCGCTGCGGACACATTCGCCGAGACATTCTTGAGTCCTCCGCCAAGGAATTCACCATGAGAAGACGTAGCCCCGCCTTGATTTACTGTCTGGCATTTGCCAGTGCTCTTTTTATCGGCATTCTGATTTACGTCTACATCCTGACCAAGCAGGCTAACCCGATCATGCTGGACGAGCACGGCCGTCCCACCGCGTCGTTACGCCTCCTGGATCGCAATCCGGCGGCATGATCGCGGCGGTCCAACTGCATTGCGCGCTCTGTGGGCTCGATTGCGGCCGCCACCCTGTGTTGCGGCACGCCGGCGCCGAAGAACAACCCTTCTGCTGCGCCGGTTGCCTGAACGTCTATTGCATTCTGCTCGAAAGCGGCGTGATCGCCTCCGGCCAGGACTTCCGCGAAACCGGCGTCTATAAGCAGAGTCTGAAGTTGGGCCTGATTTCCAACCGCGATGAAGGTGCAGCGCCCTCCCCAATCCCGCCGGGCGCCGAAACGCGCGAAGCCATCTTCCAGATCTCCGGCATGTGGTGTACGTCCTGCGCCTGGCTGATCGAACACGTGTTAGGCAAGCAGCGCGGCGTGATTTCGGCCAATGTCTTGTTCACTTCCGATCTGGCCAGGATCCGCTACTGCCCGCTGATCGTGCCGCGCGAACGGCTTTCCAGTGCGATTGCCGGCCTGGGATATCGCGCTTCGGAGTACACCGGCCTCGCCGCACGCGAGAGCGCCGAAACCCGCGACCTGCTGTTGCGCATCGGCGTGGCGGCGTTTCTCTGGCTGAACGTGATGTCGCTCAGTCTGGTGCTGTACGCCGGCTATTTCGAGCGCATCTCCGACAGCGTCGCCCACATCCTGCCCTTCGTGTTGTTGGGCTTGACCAGCGTCGCAGTCTGCTATTGCGCTCGGCCCATCCTGCGCGTGGCGTGGTTCGGCCTGCGCCATCGCGCGGTGCGCATGGAGGGCCTGCTCGCCGTAGGCATCCTGGCGGCCTACGCTTACTCCGCGGCGCAAACCTTCGCGCACGGCAGCCACTTCTATTTCGACACCACCTGCGCGTTGATTGCGCTGGTGCTGGCGGGCAAACTGGCCGAGCGCGGCGCGAAAGAAAAGACCATCCGCGCCGTCGCCACCCTCTACCGCATGATGCCCACCAAAGTGCGCTTGCTCGCTGAGCGTCAGGAACGCTTCGTCAACATCGATGCGCTCCAGCCTGGCGCGGTGTTTGTCGTCAAAGCCGGCGAACGCATTCCCGCCGATGGCATCGTCGAGGCAGGCTTTTCGCATGTGGATGAATCAGTGCTCACCGGCGAGCCTGTCCCCCGCGGCAAGAAACCCGGCGATGAGGTGGTATGCGGCAGCTTGAACGCCGATAGCGTGCTCGAAATTCGGGCCACCCGCGTCGGGGCCGATAGCACCCTCACCCACATCGTTCGCCTGGTGGAGAACGCCCTCGCCAACCGTTCGCCGATCGAGCGAACCGTAGACCACGCCGCCAGAATCTTTGTTCCTTGCGTGATGGCCTTGGCGCTTCTGACATGCGGCGGCGTCCTCGCTGTCACTGCCAACCCCGGTGCGGCCCTTATGCGTGCGATCACGGTCCTTGTGATTGCGTGCCCATGCGCGCTCGGCATGGCGACCCCGCTGGCCATAACCACCGCCATCGGCGCCGCCTCTCGCAAAGGCATCCTGGTGAGCAACAGCCGGGCGCTCGAAGTCTTGCCCAAAGTCAACACCATCGTGCTCGATAAAACCGGCACGGTTACCGAAGGCGAATTCCGGCTGCTCGAAACGGTCGGAAATCCAGGCGCCCTGCCACTCGCCGCCGCGCTCGAAACTTTTTCCGAACATCCGCTCGGCCGGGCTTTGGTGCGCTGGGCCGAACAACAGGGCTGGCAACTGCCGGCGCCGCGAAACGTCCAAGTGGAAATAGGCGCTGGCATTCGCGGTCAAGTGCAAGGCCGCGAGGTGTTTGTCGGCAATCGCCGCATGACGGACATCCCCTTCGGGATCGACACGCAAGCCCGCGCCTGGGAACAACAGGGCTACACCG
>NZ_DATJMN010000148.1:0-58527 GCF_035508675.1 Dyella sp. | reverse complement strand
ACGTGGCCTTGCACGTAGGCCAGGCGCGCGTCATTCATCGCGCGGCCCTCGGTGAACTGGTCGGACGGCTCGATCCACGCCGCTTTGTGCGTGTTCATCGCTCCACCGTCGTCAACATCGACAGCATTCTGCATCTGGAACCGGCCACGCACGGGGAATTCGATCTCGTCTTGCGCGGCGGCCAGCGTGTCCATGTCAGCCGCACATTTCGACCATTGCTCGAGGCCCGGCTTGGGCAGTCGCTGTAGGGTCCAACGCATAGTTCAGCTAAGCGACGACGCCCCACTGTCCGGCCGCAATACAAAATGCAGAACGATCCGCGTACGCTTGATGCCAGGTCCGCCAGGAGGTTCGCACGTGATCCATCGCATGATTACCGCCATCGCGTTTTCTTTGCTTAGCATGAGCGTCGCGGCCCAGGCAAACCCGGGCAGCGCTCACGCCAACCAGGCCACCGAGCTTCTCGCCATCATCCATGACAGCAAGCTCGTCGATCTGACGCATGCATTCAGTGCAAGCACACCGGTCTGGAGCGGCTTCGGCCAAGCCAGCATCACGCCCGCTAAAGATCCCAAGACCGGCCAGCCTTATACCATCGCCAAGGATGGCTTCAGGGCCAACTACTTTTCGATGGTCGGCCAGTATGGTACGCATGTCGATCCGCCGGCGCACTTCGATGCCCATGGGGCCACGATCGACGCCATTCCGTTGAACCAGATGATTTTGCCTTTGGTGGTTTTCGACATCACCGGTTTGCTGCATGACGACCCCGATCATGCATTGAGCGTCAACGACATTCTCGATTGGGAAAAACTGCATGGCCGCGTTCCATCCGGCTCATTCGCGGCCTTGCGCACCGACATGTCCAAGGATTGGGATAGCAATCCTGCGCGCTTCAAGCGTTCGCCCTTCCCGGCCTGGTCGCTGGCGGCGGTGAAATTTTTGATCGAGCAACGCGGCGTGGTGGCGATCGGTCATGAGTCGCTCGATACCGACACCACGCCCGGCATGGATTCGGAAACCTGGTTGCTACGGCACGGCCATTACCAGATTGAAGCGATGGCCCATCTCGACCAGGTGCCCGCGACGGGTGCGGTACTTATCGCAATGTGGCCCAAGGTAAAAGACGGCGATGGCTTTCCTGCCCGCGTGATGGCCGTGATGCCGGCGGCGATTGCACAAGCGCATTGAAACCATGCAAGCAGGCCGGGAGGCAAGCCTGCCTGCGACCGGCGGCCGGCCCACCGCCATGTTCGGCTACGCTGCGCCCATCCAAACCTACGGATAGCCACCACGCCATGGCAACGTCGCCGCAAACGCCTCTGTTCATCGTCAGCACAGGACGCTCCGGCTCGACGATGCTGTCTGATCTGCTTTCGCTGCACCCAGACGTTCTGAGTCTCTCCGAGTTGTTCAACGCGCTGCATCCGCTTGGCTTCCAGAAAGATCCCGTTGACGGTCCTGCGTTCTGGTCCGTGTTGAGCCAGCCGCGTCCCCGTCATACGGCGTGGCTGCGCCTGCTGGAGCGCGGCCTGGTGATCGACGAGTTTCGCTATCCCGTCGCCGCCGCGCTGCGTTTTCGTGACACAGGCATACCACCGCTGTTGGCCATGACGCTGCCGACACTCACCCAAGATCCTGACGCTTTGCATGAAGCCTTGGGCGTATTCGTGCAATCCTTGCCGGAAGATCGCGTTCATCAGCAGTACTTGCGGGTTTTCCAGTGGCTGTGCACACGCCTTGGCCGTCGAATCTGGTGCGAGCGCTCCGGCGCTTCGCTTGGCCTGGTCCAACCGTTGTCGCACTTCTTTGCTGGTGCGAAGTTCATCCACGTTTTTCGGGACGGTCGCGAGTTTGCCGTGTCGGCACACCGTTTCCCGCTGATGCGGATGGGCATGATCAGCGCTATGTTCAAGCGCAGGTTCGGTTCGGCTCCCTATCTCACCCCTACGTACGAGGCGCCCGAAGACCTGCCGCCGACATGGCGCGGGCTTGTCCCCGAGAGCTTCGACATCGACGTATTTCAAAACTTTGCGCTGCCGCTTGAACCCATTGGTACGGCCTGGTCCGAGATGATCGCCGTCGGCCTGGGCATGCTGGAAAAACTGCCCGCCGGAAAGGTCCTGCACGTACGCTACGAATCGATCCTTGATGCGCCGCACGCCCAACTGCAGCGCATTGTCCGGTTCATGGACCCAGGCTTGGATGATCCGCAATGGCTTGCCCAAGCGGCGGCCCGGGTGCGCAAGAATCCACCGAACTGGGTGAACTTGCCCATCGATGAGCGCAGGCGTCTTGAATCAGCCTGCGCGCCCGGCATGGCACTGCTTCGCGGCCTTCCGTGAACCATCGGCTGCCGCCACATATTGTGCATGCCGCACGCTCTGTGATCTGCGGCACAAATCCACGTCAGACCGCTGCCTCCTACGTATAGAAGTGTAAAGAGGCCGCATCGTTCACCTGAAAACGACAAATACCGCCCTAACCTCCGCCGGCCATTCGGCACCCCTGGGGAGGGGAGTACAGGGAACCGTACGTCTTCTAGCATTCCTCGATTCTTTCTTTCGCTGTCACTGACTACTTAACTTTGAGGAGTAGATTCATGACCAGACAAGATTCGATTGGAACACGCAGAACCAAAGGACTTTTTTCTGCACGCAAGACCTGCGCACTGGCGCTGGCCATTGCCATGGCATTCGGTGCGAGTGCGGCGGCGAATGCCGGCCAGGTGTACACGCATCACGTGCGCGATGTCGTAAGCAGCAATACGGCGCAGCTGGTGGGCAGTCTTCCCGCCAGCAAGCTCATGAGCCTGGATGTGGTGCTGCCGGTACGTGATCAGGCAGGCCTGGATAACTTCCTGGCGCAAGTTTCCAATCCGATGAGCCTGAACTATCACAACTACCTGACGCCGACGGAATTCACCGCGCGCTTCGGCCCGACGCAAAACGACTACGACACCGTCGTGCAATACCTCAAGCAGCATGGACTGGTGGTAGCGGGTGGCAGCCGCGATCGCATGGACATCCAGGTGATCGGCCCGGTGTCGGCGGTCGAATCGGCCTTCAACGTGAAGATGCGCACGTATCGGCATCCCACCGAGAACCGCATTTTCTACAGCCCGGATCGCGAGCCGACCACGTCGCTGGCGATCCCGCTGTGGCACGTTTCGGGCCTGGACAATTACTCGCTGCCGCATCCGCTGTTCGTCAAGAAGAGTGACTATGCAGCTGCCCATGGCATCAGCCCGGACGCGGTCGTGAGCCATGCCACCACCGGTTCCGGCCCCAGTGCTTCGTTCCTGGGCAGCGATATGCGCGCAGCCTACTATCACGGCGGCACGCTGACGGGTACCGGGGAGAGCGTCGGCCTGTGGGAGTTCTACGGCATCAACACGTCTGATGTCGCGTTGTACTACTCGACGGCAAAGCAGACCAATCCCAACAACCTGCGCGTACTCTCCACCGACGGCAGCTCGACCGGATGCAGCGGCAGCTGCTCGGACATCGAGCAGACGCTGGACGTGACGCAAGCGCAAGGCATGGCGCCGGGCCTGAGCAATGTACTGATGTACGTCGGTTCCACCGATACGGCCATCATCAGCGCCATGACCGTGACCACGGACGGCTATGCGCCACCTGCCACGATCGGTTGCTCATGGGGCTGGACGCCGGCCGATCCGTCCACGCTCAATCCCTATTGGGAGAAGATGGCCGCGCAGGGACAGAGCTTCTTTGCCGCATCCGGCGACAGCTCGACCTGGTCGTCGCGCAATGAAGCATGGCCGGCCGATGCGGCGTATGTGATCGGCGTCGGTGGCACCGACCTGACCACTAGCGGCGCAGCGGGTCCATGGGCAACCGAGACGGCGTGGGTGGATAGCGGAGGCGGCATTTCGCCCGACAAGATCGCCATCCCTTCGTGGCAGACGCCCGCGATCAATTCCAGCAACAAGGGCTCCACCAAGTACCGCAACGGGCCCGACGTTTCGGCCAACGCCAACTTCACCTTCATGGCGTGCGGCAACGGCAGCTGCACGTATAACGAGTACGGCGGCACCAGCTTTGCAGCGCCAATGTGGGCAGGCTTCGTTGCCCTGGTCGACCAGTCGTTGGCCAGCCACAGCGCATCGAACCTGGGCTTCTTCCTACCCACCATCTACAGCAACAACATCAACAGCAGCAGCATCTACGCGGCGACGTTCCATGACATCACCAGTGGCAAGTCCGGCAGCTATTCGGCTGTGAAGGGCTATGACCTGGTGACGGGTTGGGGCAGTCCGGTCGGCTCGGGCTTCATGTCGCAATACGGTCAATAAGCAGCTCGTAGGCAAGCAACGGAACGGAGGTCATGCGTGGCCTCCGTTCTTTTTATCGCGCAGCAGGCTCCAAGCTCCACCACAAGGCGAGTATAAATGCGAGGTCTTCCCCCAGAGACCCCGCATGAACGTGTTCCGCCGCATGCTCTTCATCGCGTTGGCCGGCTTGGTATCGGCCCCGCTCATTTCTCATGCACGGACGCCGGACACCACCACGATCGTGGCTGGCAACGCGCGTTTCGAGTTTCTCACGCCTTCGCTGGTGCGCATGGAATATGCGGCTGACGGCCATTTTGTGGATGTGCCGACCGCGGTAGTGCAAAGGCGCGATTGGCCGGCGGTGAACGTCCAATCTTCCAAGGAGAACGGCTGGCTGGTGGTGCGCACCAGCAGCATGAGCTTGCGCTATCGGATGGATGGCGGCGCTTTCACCGCAGATGACTTGCAGGTGACCTGGGCCAATCCCAAGGGCGCACCGCATACCTGGCATCCCGGCCAGGTGGACACGCAGAACCTCGGCGGCCTCACCTACTCGCTCGATCACGTCAGTGGCAGCAACCTGACCAAGGACGACACCCAAAGTCCGGTCAACGACATCATTCCTGGCATCGACATTCCGTTGCAACCGGCCAAGCCGGGCTTGCTCAGCCGCAGCGGCTACGCCTTCATCGACGACAGCCAGACGCCGCTGTGGGACGAAAAAACGGCGTGGATCACGCCGCGCCCCACGCCTTACGGGCAGGACTGGTATCTGTTCACGTACAACCAGGACTACCAGCACGTGTTGCAGGCCTATGCCCAGCTTTGCGGCGGTATTCCGATGATTCCTCGTTACGTGCTGGGCAACTGGGTCACCAATTTCAACTTCGAGTATTTCCCGGATACGGCCGATGCGCACACGCCGGAGTTCGAGCGGTACAACCAGCAGTATCTGGAAGAGGAACTGTCGCGCCTGCGCGAGAACCACATCCCGTTCGACACGCTGGTACTGGACTTTGCCTGGCACAACTATGGCTGGCAGGGCGGCTATGACTGGAGCCCGCTGATCTCGCAGCCCACGCAGTTCCTGCAATGGCTGCACGATCGCGGCATCAAGCTCAGCCTCAACGATCATCCCGGTTACGCAGGCACCAAGGAAAACATTCTTTCCTATCGCGACAGCCACACCCCCGAGGTACTGAAGGATTTGCACCGGCCGCTGCCGCCGAAGCCCTCGTTCGACCTGGATGTTTCGCACGGCTGGACCTTCGCACCGGATCCGCACGACCAAGGCTTGAACCAGCATTGGTTTGCCGCCGACTACAACGACCACGCGTGGAAGCCGATCCGCACCGATCAAGCGTGGAACAGGCAAGGCTATCCGGATGACCAGGGCATCGGCTGGTATCGCACATCGGTGTCGTTACCGGCCAGGCTGCCGGATGCCTTGTACTTGTATCTGGGCGAAGTGGGGCAGACATATCGCCTCTTCGTCAACGGCAAGGAGGTGGATCACAGCCATGTGCAGTGGCCGCGGCGTCTTACGTATGCGGACATCAGGCCGTACGTCCACCCTGGTCGGCCCAATGCGATCGCCTTGCGCGTGGTGGCCGGTGAACAGGGCGGCGGCATCTTTCGCGGGCCGGTTGCGATTCGGGACGTCACGCCACCGCCACGTATCGCTTTCGATCTTTCCAACCAGCGGCAGGCGGACGTGTTCATGCGCGACCTGCATGGGCCGCTGATGCAGGCGGGCGTAAGTTCGTGGTGGGTGGATGGCGGCGGCGGCGCCACCGATATGCCAGGGCTCAACCCGCAGTTGTGGACCAACAAGGTGTTCTACGACTTTGCGCAACAATTCACCGGCCAGCGCGCGTTTATGCTTGGCCGTTACGGTGATTGGGGCAGCGAGCGTTATCCCGGCTTCTTTACCGGCGATACGTATTCGGAGTGGCCGGTGCTGGCCTATGAAGTGGCCTTTACCGCACGCGGCGGCAACGTGCTGGTGCCGTACATCAGCCACGACATCGGCGGCTTCCATGGCGCGAAGATCGATTTCGACCTTTATGCGCGCTGGATCGAGTTCGGCGCATTCAGCCCGATCCTGCGCATGCACAGCGCGCACGCCAACCCGCACGAAGGCAACGTGCGCATGCCGTGGGTCTATGGCGACAAGGGCATTGCGCTGATGCGCAAATTCTTCACCCTGCGCACCCAGCTGATTCCCTACATCTACACGTACACCTGGCAGGCGCATACATTGTCGCTGCCCCTGCTGCGTCCCTTGTACCTGCAATACCCACAGCTGGACGAAGCCTATCGGCACTCCAAGGAATATTTCTTCGGCGACGAAATGCTGGTGGCGCCGGTGCTCGATGCCAGCGGCAATCGCACGGTCTACCTGCCGCCCGGCGAATGGATCGATTTCTTCAGCGGCAAACATTACGACGGCGGCAAATCGTTTACCGCGCACTACGATGTCGACCAGATACCAGTGTTCGTACGTGACGGCTCGATCGTTCCCGAACAGGAGCCCAGTGATTATTCGGATGCCAAGGCGCTGGATACGCTGATCGTCAACGTATACGGCTCAGGCGGAGGACGTTTCGACCTGTACGAGGATGATGGCGTGTCGCTCGACTATGCGAAAGGCCGTTATGCCGTCACGCCGATGCGCTATGACAGCAAATCGGATGGATCGCATGAACTGACCGTGGCACCGGCAAAAGGGACGTACAACGGCCAGCCAGCGGAGCGCGCGTATGAAGTGCGGATTCATGCGATCGGCAAGCCGCAATCGGTGCGCGTGGATGGCAAGGCGACGACGGCGTGGCGTTGGGATGACAAGGATGCGATGGCCATTGTTACGGTACCGCGGGAGACTATTCGTGAAGCGGTGAGCGTCACTTGGCGGTAGGTATCGTGGGGTTGGGGCAAATCATTCTGAGCAGCATCGACGTGCCCTTAAGTTCAATGGCACTAACTAAGAACCTTGGTGTGTACCGTGATCTGCCCCCTCGAACAGAAGAGGAAACAGATCACCGCATGCTTACGCGCAACCGCCCCGCATCGATTCGCACGCGCAAGGCATGATGTTTCACCAGATAACGCGTTCCCACCAACGCCGCCGCCAAACCTGCCGCCGCGCCTACGCCCAGCGACCAGCGCGGCCCGAACGTATCCGCCACCCAGCCGACGATCGGCGCACCCAGCGGCGTACCTCCTAACGCAATCGCGAGCAGGATCGCCACCACGCGGCCGCGCATGGCCGGTTCGGTGGCCAACTGCACCAGGCTGTTGGTGGAGGTGGTGAAGGTTTGGGCGGCGACGCCGATCGCCACCAACATCACGGCGAACAGCCAATCGTTGGGCGATAGCGCCGCCAGCAACAGCCCGGTGCCGAACAGTGCTGCCGCCGCGATCAGCAGCGGCACGCTCGGTCTTGCCCGCCGCGCCGCCAGCAGCGCACCTATCACGGTGCCGACCGCCATGCTGGAGGTGAGCAGGCCATAACGGCTGGCGCCAGCATGGAACACCTTCACCGACATGGTGGAAATGAAGATCGGAAAATTAAGCCCGAAGGTGCCGAACAAAAACAGCATCAACAGCACCGCGCGCAGGTCCGGCCGATGCCATACGTAGCGAAAGCCGCCGGTAAGACTGCCGCGCGTGCGCTGCGCCCAATCCTTCACGTGCAATGCCTCGCGCCGCAGCAGGCTCAACGAGCACAGCACGGCCACAAAAGATGCCGCGTTCAGCACGAATACCCAGCCGGTGCCCACCGCGGCAATCAACAGACCAGCCACGGCTGGCCCGATCATGCGCCCGGCATTGAACGAGGTGGAATTGAGCGCCACGGCGTTGGCAAGATCGTCCTCGGTCACCAGCTCCGAGATGAAGGTCTGCCGCGCCGGCGCATCGAAGGCCGTGACGCAGCCCAGCGCCAGTGCGAAGGCGTATACCTGCCACAGCTTGACCACGCCAGTCACCGTGAGCAGACCCAGTCCCAGCGCCAACAAACCCATCAGGCCCTGCGTCGCAAACAGCAGCTTGCGGCGGTTGAGGTGGTCGGCGGCATAACCGGTCAGCGGCAAAAACAGGATTTGCGGGCCGAACTGCAGCGCCATCACCACGCCGACCGCCGAGGCGGCGTGGTGCGTGAGTTGCGTCAGCACCAGCCAGTCCTGGCCGATGCGCTGCATCCACGTGCCCACGTTGGATACCAGCGCGCCGGCCGACCACACGCGGTAGTTATAGCCGCGCAGGGAGCGGAACATGCTCACACGTTGCCACCGTTGAAGCGCCCGAAAAGACGGGCATTCAGCAACGTCAGCATGAGTGCACCCAAACCGGCCACGCTGATGTCCGGCGCATGCCGTAGCTCGAAGTCGCCAACCTGGCAGATCAGCAGGTAGCCGATCACTGCATTGAAGAAGCCCCACAGCACGTTGACGGTGGCCGATGAAAGCCCCTGCCCCGGCGGCTTGGCGAAGGGACTTTGGAAAGCCCGGCCCATGCCGCCGCTGACGATATGCGGCACGGCGTTGAGCAGGAACGCGCCACCGAAGAAGTAAGCCACATGGTGAAGCCATTGCATGACGGGTGCTCCGTGACGTGGGACAACCAACGCACGCGCCAGCATGCCGCCGGCGTGCACGGAAAAATCATCAAGGCTCGACCAGCCGCTGCAGCAACTCGACCGCTGCGGCGAGCCTTTTCTGTTCGGCCGGCGAAAGCCGTATCTGGATGGTGTGGAACAACCAGTCTTCCCGCGCCGCGCGGCTGGCCTTGATCCAGGCGCGCGCTTTCGGCGTCAGCGAAAGAATGGTGCGGCGGCCATCGGTGGGATGCGGTGCCCCCTTTAGCAAGCCGGCCGTTTCCAGCGACGCCACGGTGGCGCCCATGGATTGCTGGCGCACGCCTTCGAGTTCAGCCAGCTCGGTGACGGTTTTGGAGCCTTCGCGCTCCAGGTGACCCAGCACTGCCACTTGCGACCCGCTGAGCCCGCGCGAACCGGTTTCCTCCCGCAAGCGGCGCTTCAGCTTGCCCAGCACCACGCGCAGCGCGGCGGCGGTGGCCATGACGGTATCGGAGGCGGATGGTGGCATGGCGCGCAGTCTAGATAATAGGAAGGTAAACTGCAAAGGTTATCTTCCTATTTTCCCCGGCCGCGAGACGCTGCCCTTAGGCAGCAACGAAATACCAGCCTCGATCCGCACCATGGCGGTACGGGGCTTGCATTGCAGCCTACGGCGACGCCAATCCAGCTGGCGCGGCGATCAGATCAGGTCGCGCAAGATCAGCTTCACCGTCTTGGCAACGCCTGCGCGACGGATGGCCAAGGTCACCGTGGTGCCGGGCGGATCATTGCGCAAGCGCTCGCGCAGCTCGTACAGCCGCAACGACTGCACCGGCGTGTTATCTACGGCGGTGATGACATCGCCCACGTGCAGTCCCGCGAGATCTGCCGGCGTGCCTTTGCTGATATCGACGATCTGGAATCCCTGGGCGGACTGGTTGATCCACATGCCGGAGCGGTCGAAGGTGTCCAGATCGGCAACCTTGCCTTCGATCGGCTTCAAATAGATCAGCTGATGCGCATAGTCGAGCGTTACCACGAAGCGCTTCAGCAGCCCGCCGCCTACGTTGTTCGGGAACGCATCCACGCCACCGGCGCCGCCTTTGTCGATGCTGAATTCCGTCAAGGGTGAGGCGATTTTTACGCCATCCAGCACCAGTTCCTTGCCGTGGAAAACATAACCATGCGAAGGGCCGCCGACACCCCAGCCGGTCAGTGCCTCGATGCCGTGTGGTTCGCGTTCGCGCAAATGGTTTTGCGTGGCGAACGGTCGCGTCAGCGATAGTGTGTCGCGCGCGCCGGTATCGATGCCGAATCGCCCCGCTATGCCGTCGTAGGAGCCCAGCACTTCGGGGAATTGGCCAAAGAAGCGAAAGTGTACCGGCGTGCCGGCATCTTTCGGATCGAAGTAGCGCTTGTCGATAAAGGTAAGCAGATGTTTGCCGTAGTCGATGCGCGTGACGAAGCGGGCGAAGAACTCGTAGCCGATCATGCCTTGTTCGTCGACGCCTTCGGAGGCGGTGGAGAACTGTAATACGGTAACCGGTTGCCGGCTGAGCGTGGCAGCACCGACGCGTATCGTCTCCACTCGGGCCAGTCCGCTTTGCGCCGTTTTGTCGCCGTCGCCGGTGGCGGTCTGGCTGCCTACTGCCTTGATGCCCAGCAACTTGGCGGTAGCCGGCGTAAGAATGTCGTGGCCGCCGGTATCGAAGATGAAGTTCAGCGGCTTGCTGCCGTTGATCGACACCGGCGCGTAGATGTGGTTGTTGATCAGCTGGAACGGCACCGTGGTTTCGTGCGCGCCGCCAGCCAATGAATAGTCGTGCAGTTCGACCTTCGGCTTGGCATAGGCGGCCGCATCGCGGGGCGGCAGGAAGCGGGCCGAGCGCAACGTGTAACGCTGTTGATTGGCAGCGCCGCTGCCATCGTCCACCACCCATTGGTGCGCAAGCTGTACACCATCGACGGCCGCATAGTCCTGGTAGTCGGTGGTCACCGTCAGCGTGACTTGTTGCTCCACCGTGCGCGCGAGCAGATGCGTGCGTGCGTCGAACCAGGCTTCGAACGGTTTGCCGCCAGGCGGTGTCACGGTGAGCACTTCGTAATCGCGCTGGCCGACATGTCTGGCTTGTGGCGCCGAGATGCGCGCGCCACCGCGGTCGGCGCGCCACCACAGGTTTCGATCACGGTATGACTCGTTGACGGCCAATTGCCGGGTATCGCCGCCGCCTTGCCAAGCGACCGTGCCGGATGGTTCGCGCACCCAGGCCTGTTTGCCGTCATGGCCGTTGGCGCCACTGACGGGGCCGGTCTGGTAGCTATCGACGAAAGCGCCGCTGCGCAGATCCTGCAGCGACGAGGCGCTGCCGGTGAGACCTTGTCCAACGTATGCGTAGTCGCTTTGCAGTGTGGCCTTGTTGTTCCAGGCGTCGCCACCGCTGGCCAAGCGGTTGGCAGCAAGGACGTCTGCGGCGGAATCGGTGGCGTGAAGAGGGGCGAACGCAGCCACAACGGCAAGAGCGATAGCGAGACGGCGCATGCAGACTCCATAAGCAGGACGTGAAGCGGATCGGCGCGATGCGCTTTCCGGCAGGAGTCAGCTTAGGGCGTGTCCTCTGCGCTGTCTTGAATCCAGTTGATGCAGGTTGCGTAGGTTGGTCGCGGGCCCAACCCCAACGGCGTGATGTGGATGGCAATGTTGGGGTTCGCTTGCGCTCACCGCCAACCTACGACACGCGCAAGGTGCGCGGCATGTGTCCGGTCAGTGCTTTCACGGCGCGGCTCATATGTGCCTGGTCCGCATAACCGAGCGTTGCCGCAATATCCGCCAGTGGCTGCCGCGATTCGCGTATGCGTGTGAATGCCGCGCGGGCGCGTACCGCGGCACGGAACGCCTTGGGTGAGCTGCCATAGGCCAACTGGAAGCCGCGGCTCACCGTTTCCGGGCGCAGCCCATGCACATCCGCCCAATGCTGCAGTGAAAGTCCCGGATCGTTGCGCAAGTCTTCCGCGAGCAGGTCGGGCCAATCCAGGTGCCGCTGTTCGCAGGCCTGCATGTCGCCGGCCAGGGCAAACCAGGCATCGCGCGGCGAGTGTCGCGCCATGCGAACCAATGCGTCGGGGTCGGTGACGCGGCCAAACAGCGGTACCGCGAAGTCGGAGGCAATCGGCAAGATCAGCACCTGCGCCCCGCGGCTGCAGAAGCAATCCAGATGCGATTCGTAGGCATGATGCACCAGCACGTCGCCCGGACCGACCGTGCGCCGCCCTTCGTCGCCCGCCTCCAGATAACCGCCTTCCAGTACGACGGTGGCAAATGCGCTGTCATGGCAATGCCGCGCCAACCGCTGGTTGGCGCCGTGCTGCTGGCGGCCGAGCGGGGCTTGGGCAAAGGTGTTGCAGCAGGCAAGCATGGGCGAAGGGTTTCCGTACCGGCGAAGCAGGGCCGGATCGGATCAGCCTAGCCTGGATGCCGTCGCCGATCCTGTGCAGCTCGTCATTCCCCCATCAGCTCGCAGGGATGAAACCAATGCGTGGCACCAAGCGAATCAGGGCATCCCTAGCTCGGCGGTCGACATGCCGTACACGGTATTGCGGCCGGAGAGCTTGGCGGTATACAGCGCGCGATCAGCCGCCTGCAGCAAGCTGTCGCTGATTTCTTCCACGCCATGGCCATGGCCATGCGGCACGTGCTCCAGGTTGGCCGCGCCGATACTCAGGGTGAGCTTGCCGTAACGGCTTTGCGCGTGCGGCATGTCCAGCGCGCCGATTGCATGCAGGATCGTACCGGCCACTTTCAACGCGCCGATCGCGTCGGTGCCGGGCAGAACCGCAATGAATTCCTCGCCGCCGTAGCGGCCCACCACGTCGCCATAGCGATGCAATGCCTTGCGCAATTCCGCCGCAACGATGCGCAGGCAATCGTCACCGCGCAGATGGCCGTAGTGATCGTTGTACTTCTTGAAGTAATCCACGTCGATCATCAGCACCGACAACGGATGCTCGCTGCGCATGGCGCGCCGTACTTCGTCGGCCAGCACCTCGTCGACGCGGCGGCGATTGGGCAGGCC
This sequence comes from Dyella sp., assembly GCF_035508675.1. GTDB lineage: Bacteria > Pseudomonadota > Gammaproteobacteria > Xanthomonadales > Rhodanobacteraceae > Dyella_B. Next base: position 45,581 of record NZ_DATJMN010000148.1, on the reverse strand, counting down.
GGTGAGGTGGTCGTTGTTGGCGTAGTACTCGAGCTGGCGGTTGATGTCGGCCAGCTTCTGCTCGGCCAGCTTGCGGTCGGTGATGTCGGTGAGCGCGGCGGTGATGCCGATCACCTGGCCCATCAGGTTGCGCACGGGATTGGCCAGCACCTGGTAGTGCTTGCCGTGGTGCTCGATTTCTTGCGCCGGCACATCCTGGCCGGCCTCCAGCAACTTGAGGCTGCGGCGTATCTGCTGGCCGGCGCCGGGCAGCAGTTCGGCCACTTTGCGCCCGACCAGCGTATCGGCCGGCACGCCATGGATCGCGGCATAGGCGGCGTTGGCGGCCAGGTAGCGGCCGTCGCGGCCGATCAGGCACAGTGCGCTGGGCGCGGTGTCGTAGATGGCCATCATGCGGTACACGTTTTCGGCGTGCGTAAGATCCATCACGCCATGCGCGATGCCGCGATAACCTGAGAAATCGCCGTGTTCGTCCTTGAGCGCCAGCGCATCGGATTCGAGCGCCACGGTGCTGCCGTCCGCATGCAGGTGGCGGCTGATGGCGCAGGAGAAGGCCTTGGGGCGGGAGGCGAAAAAGCGCCGCACGCGAATCGCCTCGGTCGGCGCCATGAAGGCGTTCACCGGCGCGCCGAGCACGTCCTGCCGTTCGCGGCCGAGCAGTTCGAGCAAACCCTCGGCCACTTTGGTGACGCGGTGGCTTTCGTCGATCTCCCACTGCCACTGCGGGTGCGAGTGGATCACTGCGTGCAGCCGGTCGAGCGCTGCCCCTTGCATATCCTTGAACATGGCCGATACCTCACGCCGTTCCTGTGGAACAGGAAATCCCGGCAGGCAGTACTCACAGGGGGTAATGCATGCCTGCCGCCGGCGTTAACTCGCCGACACACACCCATCCATGAACGTGCGGGAAATCTTGAACGCCATCTCGATGGCGTTGCTTTACAGGCGGAAAGGATGCTCGGCGGGGGTGGGGTGGCTGTATCGGACGATTCCTAAAATGCTGCCGTCGGCATGGCATGGCCTGGATGCCGAGGTTTCATCCGGCTCTATGCGCTTTCGGGATGCTTCCCCTCCCCTGCGAAGTAGGGGAGGGAGCAGTTCCTGCGTGGATCAGGCGCTAAAGCAAGCCATACGTGCGCGCGTATTCGAACAACTGCGTATTGCTGGTGATGCCCAGCTTGCGCATGGCGTCATTCTTCTGCTGGCTGACCGTCTTCACGCTGCGGTGCAATTGCTCGGCGATCTGCGTGACCGACAAGCCTTGGGCATAGAGCCGCACCACTTCGGCTTCGCGCTGGGACAGCACGGCCGGGTCGGCAGCGTGCTCGGAGCGTTCCGCGGGCGACCAGTCGAGCACGTGCTCGCGCATGGACTCGCATATGTAAGTGCGCCCATTCATCACGGCGCCGATCGCCAATTGCAGCTCTTTCATCATCGCGACCTTGGCCACCAGCCCGTTCACCTCGGCCGCGAGCATGCCGCGCGTAAGGGCGGCATTGTGGACCATGGTCAACACGATGATCGGCAGCCTGGGATGCTCGCGGCGCAGGCGCTTGAGCAAGGGCAGGCCGTCGCCGGAGCCTTCCTCGTAGGGCATCGAGAAATCGGTGATCAGCAGGTCGCAGGGTTCGCTCGCCAGCAAGGCCAGCAGCTCGCGGCCATTGCTCGCCTCACCGACCACTCGCATGCCGCTGCGCTCATTCAGCAGCGCGCGGATGCCAAGCGTCACGACGGGGTGATCGTCGGCAACGACGATCCGGGTTATCTCACCATTCGGGGGCATAGCCAGGGATGCTCTGATTCCCACATCGACGGCATGTCCAGCCGCCATAAGTAGGATTCTACCGAAGAATGCGCAATCCCTTCCCCATCCGACATGGCATGATGCGCCAAGCCGCTATCCGGACCGGCTATCCCAGGGACCCGATCTTTCTCAGCACGCCGCCGTGACCCTAGCCCTATTCCTCAGCGACGCGGCCACCGGCTGGTTCGATACCGGCCCGATTGGCATGGCGGTGGTGGTGCTCGCCGCCCTGCTCAGCCTGACCGCCCTGCTCGCGCTGGCGGTGTTGCGCATGCTGTTTCTGCAACGGGAAAAACTGGCCGAAGCGGAGCGCACGCTCAAACAACAGGCCGCGATGGTCGACGAGTACCGCCTGATCGAACAGCGCGCACGCGCCACCGAACAAAGCCTGCGCGACATCACCCAGCGCATCCCGGTGGTGGTGTTCGCCGTACGCCGCGGCGACGATCACCGGCAGCGACTGGCCTTTATCGCCGGCAACCTGCGCGCGCTGTTCGGGCTGGAACAAGCCGATCTGCTGGAACAGGACGACATCCTGCGCGACTGGCCGTTCCACGACAGCATCCACCCGGAAGATGCACCAGCAATGCGCCGCCTGCTGCAGCGCGCGACGCGCCATCGCGGCACCGTCACCCTGGATTTCCGAGCCTACGGCGCGGAAGGCTTGCGCTGGATTCATCTAGTGATGGGCACGCGCCAGCTGTCCGATCACCCGTTGGAATGGATCGGCTACTTCATCGACACCACCAGCATCAACGCGCACAACCAGACCTTGCTGGCCGCGCGCGACGCCGCCGAGCGCGCGTCCAAGGCCAAGGCCGACTTCCTCGCCACCATGAGCCACGAGATCCGCACGCCGATGAACGGCGTGATCGGCATGCTCGAACTGCTCGGCCGCACGCCCTTGAATGACGAACAGCACGAACTGGTGCATGCCGTGGAAGATTCCGCCGGCGTGCTGCTGCAGGTGCTCAACGACGTGCTGGATTTCTCGAAGCTGGAAGCCGGCAACGTGCGCCTGGACGATGCGCCGTTCGACCTGCGCACGCTGATCGACAACGTGGCCGGCATGATGACCGGCGCCGCGCATAAAAAAGGCCTGGCCATCGAGGTCGGCACGGATGCCTCGCTGGCCGGCAAACTGCTGGGCGACAGCGTGCGCATCCGGCAAGTGCTGATGAACCTGCTGAACAACGCAGTGAAGTTCACCGAGCGCGGCAGCGTCGCCGTGGGCCTGCGCGTGGTGGGCGACGATGGCCACGCGCAGCGCGTGCGCATCAGCGTCAGCGATACCGGCATCGGCATCGCCGCGGACAAGCAGGCCAACCTGTTCACGCCGTTCTCGCAGGCCGAATCATGGACCACGCGCCGTTACGGCGGCACCGGGCTGGGCCTGGCGATCTGCCGGCACCTGCTGCAGCTGATGGGCGGCAGCATCGAACTCAGCAGCCGGCTGGGCGAAGGCACCAAGGTGACGCTGGAGCTGCGCCTGCCGGTGGCACAGCGCGAGGTGGAGCGCCCGGCCGAACTGGCGGGCCGGCATGCGATCGTGCGGCTCGCCTCGGCCGACACCGCCAATGCGCTCGCCGCCCATCTCACCGCGCTCGGCCTGACGGTGGAGCAGATACCGCCAACGCAACCGATGCGCCGCGGGGCCGCGGCCAACCTGCTCTTTATCGACCACTACGACCAGCAAAGCGCCGCGCTGATCGCCGCACAAGCGATCCTGGTCGACGCCCATGCGAACGGCACCAGCGGTCCACGCGACGAACGCCTATGGCTCAACGCCAATCCGCTGAAATGGCAGTCGGTGGCGCGCGTTTGCATGCAGACGTTGAAGCCGCCGTCTTCGCGCGAGATGGCAGGGCCCGTAACGCCGGTGGTGGATGCGCCACCGGCGGCCGGCCGCATTCTGGTGGCGGAAGACCACCCGATCAGCCAGTCGCTGATCCGCCGCCAGCTTGGCCTGCTGGGTTGGCATTGCGACGTGGTGGGCGACGGCCACGCCGCGCTGGATGCCTTGCGCCGGCACGACTACGCCATGCTGCTCACCGACTGCCAGATGCCGCTGATGAACGGCTACGAGCTGGCCATGGCGTGGCGCCAGCACGAAGCATCCGGCCAACGCGCCCGCCTGCCGGTGATCGCCATGACCGCCAACGCGCTCGACGGCGAAATCGAGCGCTGCCGCGAAGCAGGCATGGATGATTACCTGAGCAAGCCCGTGCAATTGCGCCCGCTGGAAGAAAAACTGCGCAGGTGGGCGCCGCGCGCCGCGGCGGTGACGCCAGCCACGGAGGGCGCGTCGTTCGACGACGTCTTCAACGAACCGGGCATGGAAGACCTGCGCGCGGAAATGCTGCAGGCGATGCTGCGCACCAGCGGCCCGGATCTCGCCAAACTGGAACAGGCCATCGCCACCGGCGACAGCGCGCAGGCGCAACGCAGCCTGCATCGGATGCTGGGAGCGCTGCAGCTTTTTACGAATGGGCCGGTGATTGCGCAAGGACGCGCGCTGATGGCGTCGCTCGACGGCGATGTATCCGGCCAGGCGTTGCAGCAATTGCCGAGTTATCTCGAAAGCTTGCGAGTGGCCCTATCAGGACTGGCGGCAAACACCCATGCCGCCGATGACCTCGCCCTTCCGCGGTCTTGAACAAAGCACGTTGGTGGTGAGCGCAAGCGGTGCAAGTAATCGCAAGTATCGTTCCTACACGCAGCAGCGTGCCTCGAAGAACTGGCACCCCGCCCCCACATCCCTCACAATTCCCCCACCATTCGGCGCTACGGCAAGCTTAGGACCAAGCTTGCACGCGGTTGTCGGCCCATGACGAACAGGGGGCGTCTTGATGGTTCTCAGGGGGAACGATGCATCCTTCCCGTAACAACTGGTTGGCGCGGTTAGCCGCGCTGCTTTTGCTTGTCTCGATCACACCCATGCTTTGCGCTGCCGACTGGACCTATCGGGTCCGGCCGCAGGACAACATCTGGGATCTTGCCAGCCGTTATCTCAAACCCGACGTGCGCTGGCAGACCTTGCAGGCCTACAACAAGGTGGCCGATCCGTATCACTTGCCGCCGGGCATGACGCTGCGCGTGCCGATCGCCTGGCTGCGCGTGCAGCCAGCGGATGCAACGGTGGTGGCGGTGATGGGCAGTGCGCACGTGCAACGGCCCGGCGAGGCGCAGCCGGAGAACGTGGCGCCGGGCATGACGCTCGGCTACGGCACGCACTTGAGCACCGATGCCAACGCCAGCCTTACCCTGCAGTTTGCCGACGGCTCGCGCGTACTGATGGAAGAAAACAGCGCACTGGACCTGGATCAGATGAGCGCTTACGGCCGCACCGGCATGGTCGATACGCGCCTGCGCCTGCAGCACGGCCGCGTCACCAACGCGGTGACACCGATGACCGGCGTGGGCGCGCATTTCAGCGTGGAAACGCCGGGAACGATTTCCAGCGTACGCGGCACGCATTTCCGCGTGACGGCCGACCAAGGCCAATCGCGTACCGAAGTGCTGACCGGCCGCGTGGATGTGGGTGGCGATCATGCGCACGTGCTGGTGCCGAAGGAACACGGCGTGGCCGTGAGCGATGGCGCCAAGCCTACGCAGGCACAACCGCTGCTGCCGGCGCCGGCGCTGCAGTGCCCCGCGCAGGCCATCCGCAAACTGCCGTTCGCGCTGGCCTGGACACCGCTCGCTGGCGCCGCTCGCTATCGCGTGCAACTGGCGGCGAACGACAAGTTCGAGGCGTTGCTGCTCGATCACGTCACCCGCTCCGCCCAGCTCAGCCTGCCCGACGTGCCGGACGGCGATTACGCCGTGCGCGTGCGCGGCATCGAGGCGCAACAACTGGAAGGCGAAGACGCGGTGTGCACGTTGCACCTCAACGCCCATCCGCAGCCGCCGCTGGTGATCGATCCACTACCCGGCAGCAAGGTGCGCGACACCCGCCCACGCTTCCACTGGTCGGAAAGCCTGGAAGCCGCGTCGTACATATGGCAGCTCGCCAACGATGCGTCCTTCGCGCAACCGCTGGCCAGCGAAACGCAGCTCACCGGCGACAACGTCCGCGCCCCCAACGCATTGCCGTATGGACGCTATTACTGGCGCATCGCCACCCGCGACAAACACGGCAAGACCGGCCCCTTCACCGACGCCATGCCGTTCGACCTGGTGCCGCAGCCGCCGGCGCCGGAAGTGGGCAAGCCCACCTCATCGAAGAACGCCGTGAGCCTCGGCTGGCCAGCCGGCACGCCGGGACAGCGTTATCACATCCAGCTCGACCGCCATCCCGACTTTGCCCATCCGCAGATCGACCAGACAGTCGATCAGCCTGTGCTGCAGGCCAAGAAGCCCGGTTCGGGCACGTGGTACGTGCGCGTGCAGACGATCGATACTGACGGTTATGCCGGGCCATGGGGCGCGGTGCAGAAGATTCGGCTGGGCGGTTGCCTGGCGTGCCGGATTGGTGCGATTGCCGTCGGTGGCGGGGTGGTGTTGTGGTTGTTGCTGTAGGAGCACTCAAGCGCGAAGCAGGCATCTATGTCATCGCGATAAACGGTTCCCTCCCCCACTGACGCAGGGGAGGGAGTCCGATCACCGCGGACGTCACGCTTGTCAGCTTGACACTCTAGAAATCTGTCTAAAGGCATATCTCCGAAGCACGTGAATGCCCGCATCTAACAACACCACCGCCTTCAGCTGGCTCGTCCGCGGCATGCTCTGGATGGCCGGCGCCGGCCTGCTCATGCTGCTGATCATCAGCGGCGTCACCGTGCCGCTGGACAACGCGCTTTACGATCTCAACGCACGTTACTGGCGCTACACGCCGGACGACCACGTCGTGATCGTGGCGATCGATCCCAAGAGCCTGGATGAAATCGGCCGCTTCCCCTGGCCACGCTCCGTGTATGCGCCACTGATCGATCGCCTCACCGCCGACGGCGTGCGCGGCATCGGCATGGACGTCACCATGTCCACGCCATCCAACGATCCGAGCAACGACGAACAGGTTGCCGCCGCCATTCGCCGCAGCGGCAAGGTGGTGCTGCCGGTGTTCGCCGAAGCCGTCTCGCTGGGGGGCCAGCTGCAGGAAGCGTTGCCGGTCAGCAACATCGCGCAGAGCGTGGCCGCGCTGGGCCATGTGGATGCCGCCAAAGACAATGACGAACGGGTGCGCGGCGCGTACCTGAAAGCCGGACTGGGCAGCCCTTACTGGCCTTCGCTAGCGTTGGCGCTGCTGCAGGTGAGCCACGCCGCGCCCCGCGGCGACCTGCCCGGCCTGCACGATCCCATGCGCAACGACAGTTCGCCTTATGTATGGATGCGCGACGACTACGTGCTGCTGCGTTACGCCGGGCCCCGCGGCACCTTCGGGTACTGGTCGTACGTCGACGTGCTCGACAATCGCGTGCCGGCGAACCTGCTCAAGGATCGCTGGGTGCTGATCGGCGCCACCGCCGAAGGCCTGGGCGACTTTCTGCAAACCCCCGACTCGACCATGCCGGGCGTGGAATACCAGGCAAACGTGTTGGAATCGCTGGAGCGCGGCATGCTGGTCACGCCGCTCGATTTTCTGCGCCAGTTCGCCTTGGCCGCCGCCCTGCTGACGGTTCCTTTGCTGCTCTACGGATTGCCGGGCATCGGGCGGAACTGGCCGCTGCTGCTGATCAGCATGACGCTGGTGCTGGCGGCAAGCATCATCCTGCTGCGCGGGTACTACCTGTGGTGGCCGCCAGTGAGCTGCCTGCTGGTGATCGCGGTGGCGTTCATCGCCTGGCAGTTGTTAATGCGTCATCGCCGTGCGGTACACGCGTAAAGCAACTTGCTGAAGAAAACCGCGCTCGTTAGTGCGATCACCGATTCGTCTGACAAATTCTAAACACCTTTTGAACTAACCGAAGTCCACATTAGGAACCGTAAGGGGCACAGCTCGACCATAAAGGCGATACGTCATGCGCGTTGCAGGTTTCTCCCGGTTCGTTCCCGTTTCCTTCGTGCTGCTATGCCTGACACTGGGAGCGGGACTCGCGCAGGCCGCCGATACCACCCAGCCGTTGACTGCCGACGAGCAGGCCTTTCTCAACCGCGCCGTGAACGAGAACGCTACCCAGATCGCCATGGCGAAAATGGCGCTGGCCAAATCCGCCAACCCGCGCGTGATCGAACTGGCCAACACCATCATTCAGGAACGCACCTCGCTGGATGCACGCATGGCGCAACTGCTGCCGGGCGCCGATGCCAAGCCAGCGGCCGGCGACAACCCGGCCATCGACCGCATGCAGGCGCTCGACGGCGATGCGTTCGACAAGACCTTCGCCAGTTCGGTCGTGCGCAGCCATTGCCGCGCCATCTCCGCCTACGAGGCGATGAAAGTCACCTCCACCAATCCCGCACTGAAAGATTTTGCGCACGACGCCATCCCAGCGTTGCGCGGGAACCTGACGGTCGCAATGGCCGTACTGCGTTCCTCCGGCTCCGGTTGGGCTCCGCATCATCAGCACGCAGTGGCGGTCGCCGATACGCACGGCGGCTCGAAAGCACCGCTGTTCTGGGAGCCGATTTCCCTGGTGGCGGCGCCATGGTAAGCCACCGCTGATTAGCCTGACATTGAAACCGCCGCATGGAAACATCGCGGCGGTTTTGTCTTCATGCCTTGGAAAACCGGATGGTGAAGAGCGTCCCGGGCGTGGTGCGTTCCGCCACCAACTGCCATCCGTGCGCCAGCACGATCTCCTTGCAGATGGCCAGGCCCAGCCCGCAGCCTTCGGCCCTGTTGTCCGGCGCGCGCCAGAACCGGCTGAAGATGAAAGGCAGATGCGCTTCATCGATCCCAGGGCCTTCGTCGCGCACCGAGATCGAGGATGCGTCGGCCATGATCGCCACGGTGGAACCACGCGGCGCAAACGCCAGCGCATTCTCGAGCAGGTTCTTCAGCAGGATGAACAAGCCGCCTTCGTCCGCCCGGATCTGCTTGCCGGGGGCGCGCAGGCTGGTTTCTATCGTCACGCGTCGCGCCGCGGCACTGCGTGCCAGGTGAGTGGCGACGTCGCGCACTACATGCTCCAGATCGATCTGCGAAAACTCGTAGCTTTGCAGCACGCTCACTTCCATCAGATGCAGCAGCTGGCGCACCTGCCGCGACATCCTGTCGACGTCGTGCAGGATCTGATGGGTGGCCGGCGACGCCGGCTGCAGTTCGACCTCGCCGCGGATCAGGGTCAACGGTGTCTGCAATTCATGCGCAGCGGCGGCAAGAAAGGTCTGCTGCGCAAGATAACCCTCTTCCAACCGGGCCAATGCATCGTTGAACGAGGCAACCAGCGGTCGCATCTCGCTGGGGATGCTTTGCAATGACAGCCGCGTCGTCAGGTTTTGCGGCGTGATGCCGGCCGCCGCCTGCGAGACTGCGCGGATCGGTTTCACCAACCGCCGCAGCGTCACCAGCATGGTGGCGCCGAAGACCAGCGCGGCAACCAGGAAACTGATCCCGACGGCTTTCGGCATCGTCCCGCGCTTGATCCGGATCAGCGCCGTGTCAAACGCCTCACTGGTGACTACCTGAAGGAAATAAGGCTTGCGAGCGCCGGGAATCGGCACGGTTTCCACATAAAAGATCCGGCCGCCGCTTTCGAACCGGCAGCGCGGCGTGTTCATCCAGTCGCCCTCATGCGGCACGGAAACGATCATCGGCATCGACGACAGCAGGGCGTTACCGAATTCGTCGTCGACCTGGTACCCCGTATCCTGCGCAAACGCCGAGCGAAACTTTTGGATGTCCGGCGTTATCGTCAGCGACATGGGACGTCCCTGGACGTCGAATTGCACGGACTTGGCCAGACGGTGTGCTACGCCTTCGATGTCCTCGCTCGCAAACACCTCGGCGGGATAATGCGCGAAAACATAGCCGATGCCCGTCAGCACGACGGCGAGACTCAGCGCCAGGGCCAGCAGGCACGTCGCCAGCAACCGCGAGGAAAGGCTATCGAACAAAGCGCGGCGGACTGGCGCCGCCGTTTCGTTCGCGTAGGCTTGTTGCGCATCGGGCGGCATCGTCATGGCGTTGGCGGTTTGGTTCATCAGGATTCCACCGATGTCTTCTGCAGTTGATAACCGATGCCGCGCACATTCACGATCCTGATGCCGGCGTCGATGGCGAACAGTTTCTTGCGCAAGCGATGCAATGCGACGTCGAGTGCGTTGGGCGTGACCTCGTCATGCAGCCCCCAGGCGGCGTGCTCCAGCTGCGCGTGCCGCACGACTTTTCCGCCCGCCGATACCATGCGCAGCATGATCTGCAGCTCCGAGGGCGACAGCGATACCCATTCGCCCTTGCACTGCATGTGGGCGCGTTCCGGATCGACCGACAGCCCGGAAAAATCCGGCGTAAGTGTCGCCATCGCGGAAGGACGCCGCATCAGGGATCGGACCCGCGCCACCAGCTCCTCCATGGAAAAGGGTTTGGTCAAATAGTCGTCGGCCCCACTTTCGAGCCCTTCAACGCGATCGTGGATAGCGTCCCTGGCGGTGAGCATCAGGCACGGCATGGTTGAGCCGCTGGCGCGCAGCCGGCGCAATAATTTGATGCCATCGCCGTCCGGCAAACCGCGATCCAGCAACAGCAGCGCAAATTCGTATCGCTCCAGCGCAAACAGCGCGGCCGCGGCAGCGGGGAAGATGTCTGTCTCGATGCCGCTACGCGAAAGCGCCGCCTTGATCATGCCGGCAAGGCGTTCATGGTCTTCCACTAGCGCTACGCGGTGCATGCCATCACGTCACTTGAATCGGTAAACATAGCCAAGCATGACACTGGGTGCCGTTTTCTTGCCAACCAGCGGACTATCGGTAATGCCCGAGCCGAATTTCGTGATGCCTACATCGCCGCGAATGGACTGGCGCGCATCCAGGCGCCATGTCGCGCTGACGCCGGCGGTCGCGTTGACCGTTGACTTGCCATCGTAGACCGGGCGCGTGAGCGTGGCTTCGCTTGGCCGCACGCCGTAATAGTAATCGACGTATTTGCGATTCATATACTGAAAACCGACATGCGGTACGACGCGCCAGCGCCCAACATTGAAACCACGCTCGAACGATAGCTCACCCTTCTGTCCGCGGCTGCTGAACAGATACTCGCTCGAAACGCTGAATGGCCCATAGTGCCAACCCACGTGCGGTCCATACCATAGCGCACCGTTGCGGTCGGCCATGCCATGAAAGATGGCGGCATCGGAATGGCTATAGCCATCGAACAACGAGAACTTGCTGCGCAAGGAAAACGTAAAGCCGTCGCCTTGCCATGCCTTGAAGTCGAACGTGGTGCCGACAAAGCTGATCCAGCGACTGTCGTAGAACGCGTACGGCGCCGGCGAAACGCGGGTGCCGAAACCTTTGTATGGCAAACCCCGCGCGCCGATGCCTGCGCCCAGTCCCCAGTGGGAACCGCCGTCCTGTCCATCAAAACCCGTGGCGCCGGGGAGGATCTGCTCGTTATCGGGCGACGTCCCTTCCGCCGTGCTTTGTGCGTGCACGATCGACAGCCAGGGCAGAGCGCCGAGCAAGACGAGGTACTGCGTGCGGTTGCGCGGGAATCGCATGGGATGAGGATCCGGATCGAGGGCGGCAGGCTGCACTCTCGGGTCGCGTGACTTACCGGATACTTACCGCTGTGCGTCGAAGCAGCCTGCGCAGGTTGGCGATCAGCGCATGCGAACCCCAACGTCACCCTGCAGACCGCGATGCTGGGGTTCGGCGTTGCCTCACCGCCAACCTACGAGCGCCCCGCTTACGTATGCAACGCGTGAAAGCTTCACAACTATTCTCAATGAATACGTATGCATCCCCTGGTTGTTGCACCGCGATGCTTCCTACCATCCAGCGCACCAGCTTTCCATATAGCCACGCAACGCGTCAGCCATCTACGCAATCGATGGGGAGATCGATTCGGCGTACGGCAAGCTGCGGCCACGCAGGTCGATACCTGTGTGCACTTCAGGGAATACGCAAGAAAACCTGTTCAACCAGGAGGCACCCCGTATGAAGTGTCCGAAGATGCTTGCCGTGTTGCTGGCCTGCGCCAGCCTCGCGGCGATTCCCGCCATGCCTGTGCATGCGTCGATCAACAGCATGAGCCTTGGCGCAAGTTACAACACGCAGCAAACGCAGATCACCTTCCGCGTCTATTCCTCGCAAGCCACGCGCATCGTGCTGTACTTGTACAGCGCCGGCTATGGCGTGCAGGAATCGGCGACGTATGCCCTGACCAACGAAGGCGGCGGCGTGTGGCAAGTGGTGGTGCCGGTATCGTCGATCCAGAACGCCGGCATTACCGGCGCCGTGTACTACGGCTACCGCGCGTGGGGCCCCAACTGGCCCTACAACGCCAGCTGGACCAAGGGCTCTTCCGCCGGTTTCATCTCGGACGTCGACAGCAGCGGCAATCGCTTCAATCCCAACAAGCTGCTGCTCGATCCGTACGCGAGGGAAATCAGCCAGGATCCGCTCAACCCCAGCAACCAGAACCCCGATATCTTCGCCACCGGCGGCACCGTCGACTCCGCCTTCGGCGAGGCGTATCGCCTGATCGATAGCGGCCCATATGCACCCAAGGGCATCGTGCTCGCAGCCAGCACGCAGAGCACCGGCACCAAGCCGACACGCGCGCAGAAAGACGACGTGATCTATGAAGTGAACGTGCGCGGCTTCACCAAGCAGGATTCCAGCATTCCTTCGCAATACCAGGGCACCTATTACGGCGCAGGATTGAAGGCCAGCTACCTCGCCAGCCTGGGTGTTACCGCAGTGGAATTCCTGCCGCTGCAGGAAACGCAGAACGACGCCAACGACGTGGTGCCCAATTCGGATGCCAACCAGAACTATTGGGGCTACATGACCGAAGACTTCTTCGCGCCCGATCGCCGTTACGCATACAACAAATCGGCCGGCGGCCCCACCGCGGAATTCCAGCAGATGGTGCAGGCATTCCACAACGCCGGCATCAAGGTGTACATGGACGTGGTCTACAACCACACCGCCGAAGGCGGCAGCTGGAGCAGCACCGATCCCACCACGGCAACCGAATATTCCTGGCGCGGCCTCGACAACACCACGTATTACGAACTCACCGCAGGCAACCAGTACTTCTACGACAACACCGGCATCGGCGCCAACTACAACACCTATAACACCGTCGCGCAGAACCTGATCGTCGACTCGCTCGCCTATTGGAGCAATACGATGGGCGTCGATGGCTTCCGCTTCGACGAAGGCCCGATCCTGGGCAATGCCTGCCTCAACGGCGCGGCAGAATCCGGCGCGCCGAACTGTCCCAACGGTGGATTCTATTTCGATGCCTCCGATCCGAATGTCGCCATCAACCGCATCCTGAAGGAATTCACCGTGCGCCCTGCAACCGGCGGCAGCGGACTGGACCTGTATGCCGAGCCGTGGGCGGCCAGCGGCAGCAACGAATACCAGCTCGGCGGCTTCCCGAAAGGCTGGTCGGAGTGGAACGGCCTGTTCCGCGACAGCGTGCGCCAGGCGCAGAACGAGCTCGGCAACATGACGATCTACATCACGCAGGATGCGAACGACTTCTCCGGCTCGTCCAACCTGTTCCAGGCCAGTGGCCGCGCGCCATGGAACTCCACCAACTTCATCGACATCCATGACGGGATGACGCTGAAGGACGTGTATTCCTGCAACGGCGCCAACAACAACCAGGCCTGGCCCTACGGCCCGTCCGATGGCGGCATCGCCAACAACTACAGCTGGGACCAGGGCATGTCTGCCGGCACCGGCACCGCGGTCGACCAGCGCCGCGCCGCCCGCACCGGCCTCGCCTTCGTGATGCTGTCAGCCGGCACGCCGATGATGCAGGGCGGCGACGAATACCTGCGCAGCCTGCAATGCAACAACAACGCCTACAACCTCGACTCCACCGCCAACTGGCTCAACTACAGCTGGAGCACCGATCAATCCAACTTCTACAACTTCGCGCAACGCCTCATCGCCTTCCGCAAAGCCCACCCGGCCTTGCGTCCGGTCACCTGGTACACCTCCAGCCAGGTGGTGTGGTACGAGCCCAACGGCGCGGTGGCCGATAGCAGCTACTGGAACAACACCAGCAACTACGCGATTGCGTACACGGTGAACGGATCATCGTTCGGCGACAGCAACTCCATGTACATCGCCTACAACGGCTGGTCCGGCAGCGTCACCTTCACCCTTCCGCCGCCGCCTACCGGCACCAACTGGTATCGCGTAACGGATACCTGTGATTGGAACGATGGCCCCAATACCTTCGTGACCCCAGGCAATGAAACATTGATCGGCGGTGGCGGCACCACCTATGGCCAGTGCGGGCAATCGCTGCTGTTGCTGATTGCCAAATAGCCGTCCAGCAATAAAAAAAGGGAGGAGCTGCATCTCCTCCCTTTCTTCTTTCTGCAGAAACATGCATGCGCGTGGCCCGTCACCGGCTACTTTTGAGCCCCATCACTGCTGGCAGGAAGCTGCTCCAGGTTGAAGGAAATGGTGGTGATCTTGGCGTCAAGCCCTTGTACGACGAGTGGCGTCAGGTCGTTGGCCATGTTACCGCCGAGCACCGCATTGCGATCCAGCAGCAGGCCGCAGTTCTTGCTGCGATATGCGTCGGCAATCACCGGTTGCGCATACTGCGCGATCTGGCCCAGCGCCTTGACGCGCGTGGCTTCCAGTTCACGGCTGCGCTGATTCTGGTCTTCCTGCACTTTCTGCATGCGTTGCCCCAGTACCTGTTCGCGCGACTGGCGCTGATCGGCGGACAGCGAGGCGGCCTGCGAGCGATAGGTCTGCACATCGGCATCGATCGGCTTGCGCTCCGCCTCGATCGCGCTCTGCGCCTGCTCGGCCAGTTGTCTCAAGCGCTCGGAAGCGGCCTTGCCGACCTTGGCGTTGGCGAAAATCGCCTCGCGCGAGAGATAGCAGACACCGGATATCGCCGGGCCGCCGAGTGGCGGGCTGCTTTGGCCGCTGGATTGGGCTTGTACGGCGGCCGCCGGCACGGCGGCGAGCAGAATGGCGGCAAGGGCTGGAAGCGCTCGAACAATGTGCATGATTGGTCCTTCAGTTGAGAACAGGCGGTTGAAAAGACGTCAACGTACGCCAAATGCGCTTCGATTGCAGCTGCACCGTTGCCTCGAAGACCCAGATAAGGAGCCATATAAATGCGAGGCCGAGGAGCAGGCGCCCCTTCCCCCACGGTCGCAGGGGGCGCAACCCGTAAGCTGTGCGTAATGGCCCGGCGGGACGTATCGGGAACGATATCGGGCGTGCAATTACCCCCTGGTCGAACTGTCTTACTGATCGCTGGAGCGAATAAAGGACAAGCCCTTGGGCGTGAGTTGCAGCGTCATGCCGCGCCCTGCTTCGCTCAATGGCTGCACCAGGCCCATGGCGAGCAGCCGCGAGGCGATCGGTTCGGGGACGGCCGAGGCGCGCCCTTCGGCCACCTTTTCCAGGCCGGATACTTCATGTTTTTCAAGCTGGATCGCCACGTTCACAGGTGCTTCGTCTCGCAGGCTGGGGATGGCTCAAGCTTGCATCGGCCTGTGTGACAAAATCCTGCCCGATGCGTGAAGCCAGGGTGGTACATGCACGCATGCCGTGACGAAAACCAAACGTTTGAAGCGACACGCGCACCCATCCAGGGATTTGCATGCCACCCCGTTTTGCGCCACATTCCTGTCATGCTGGGCGGGTAGGTGCGAAAGCGGGGATGAAGAACAAGCAGGAAGGTGCGCCGCTGGGGGGGCCGGGCATTCCGGCCATCGGGGCACATGACAATGCGCATGGTTTCGAGACGTTCCTGCGTGGCCAGTTCCGTGGCCTGCTGCAGTTTCTGCGTGCACGCACCGCCAGCGAACAGGATGCCGAAGATGCGGCGCAGGAGAGCATGGCCAAGCTGATGCGGTATCGGGAATCGGAGCCGCCGTCAGCCTGGAAACAGCTTCTGTACCGCATTGCAGTGAACGTGGCGCACGACCAGTACCGGGTCGCGCTGAGCCACCACAACAAGGACCATGTCGCCCTGGATGGCCTGGACATCGCCACCGGCGAGCACACGCCGGAACAGCGGGCGCTGTACGACCAGCAGGTGGCGCGGCTGTCCAAGGCGATCCTGGAGCTGCCGCCCAAATGCCAGCGCGTGTACCTGCTCAAGCGCGTACACGACCTGAGCCATGCAGAGATCGCCAGCCGGTGCGCTATCTCGGTGAAGATGGTCGAGAAACACCTCGCCACCGCGCTTGCCCAATTGCGGCGCAAGGTAGGTGATTCGTCGGCGGAAACGTTGTGATGAGCATGGACAGGGAAAACATCCACGATCGGATGCAAGCCGGCTCGCCGAGCGAGGCCGAATACTGGTTTGCGCGCCTGCTCGACCGGCACTGCCCGGCCGAGGAGCGCGCGGCGTTCGAGCGCTGGCGCAGTGCCGATCCGGCGCATGCGTCGGCGTACCGCGAACTGGAACTGCTGTGGAAGCGCAGTGAGGAAGCGACCAAGGATCCGGCCGTGATGGCGGCGGCGTGGCGCGCCCTGCGCCGCGAGCCGGAACCGCGCGCACCGCGGCGCTGGCTGCTCCCCGCCATGGCCGCCGGCCTGGCGGTGCTGGTGGCAGTGATCGCCTTGCCACGCTGGCTTGCGCCGCCGGCCGACGTGGCCACCACGCACTACACCACGGCCGCGGGCCAGCAGCGCACGGTGCAACTGGCAGACGGCTCGATGATTCTGCTCGACACCGACAGCGAAGTGGCGGTGCGTTATAGCCCGCGCACGCGGCGCGTGGACCTGTTGCACGGGCAGGCGCAATTCAGCGTGCAAGGCAATCATGCGTGGCCGTTCGTGGTGCATGCCGGCAGCGGCACCGTGACTGCCGTAGGCACTCAGTTCCAGGTGCGCCTCGACGACGGCGCCACCGACGTAGCGCTGCTGAAAGGCAAGCTGGCGATTGCCACCCAGACGCCGGATGGCACGATGCAAAGCGCTTCGCTGATCGGCGGACAAGGCCTGGCATTCGACGCAAGCGGCCACATCACGCCGGTGCATCCGCTCGATCTGCAGCAGGCGCAAGGCTGGACGCAGGGCAAGCTGTTCGTGCACGACTGGCGGCTACCGCAACTGTTGCTGGAGATGAACCGCTACAGCAACACCAAGCTTTCGATCGGCGACCCGTCGTTGCAGAACATCCACATCAGCGGCGTGTTTCGTACCAACGACCAGCAGACGTTCTTGCAACTGCTGCAGCAGGGTTGGGCGATTCGCGCAAAGCGTGTAAGCGATACGCGGATTGTGTTGTTGCGTTGAGGCAAAAAAGTTGTTCAGGACGTCGGCATGCTTGCATATTGACGTCCCCGCTGTGCCCACATCCGGCGAGCCGGCTCACGCAGCCGCAAGCATGGACGTTCCACCAGATAATGAAGCGCTGCGCCAACAGCGAGCACCGCTGCCACATAGATCAGCGCCGTCCAGATACCGTGCCCATCCACCCATGCGGCGAAACGTCCGTGGAGTTGTCCGTAAACCATCTTGTGACTCAGATAGAGACTGTACGACGTGGCTGCAAACCATCCTGAACCAGGGATTCGAATGCCGGCCATCATGCCACGCCCACTCGCTGCCCCCGCCACCAGTGCCGTCATCGCCAGGGCGAGCACCGGGTAGCCGAACACATTGGCAGCCAGGCCAAAACGCTGCTGTCCATTGAAACCCCACATGCACAAACCGGTGAGCAGTGCGCCGATTAGCGCTGCCGCATTGGCATTGCATTCGATCCACGCCCACCCTCGCGTGCGATAGCAACGTGCGGCAGCTAGCGCAACGCCGCCGAGCAGATCGTCCAGGCGCGCATACGATGGGTAATACAGGAACCGCAGGTAAGCATCGCCAGCGTCACCGCCACTGGCGCGGACGGGTTGAACCACGTGTATCCAGAGCCAAGCGCGCAGCAATATTCCGCCTATAACGAATGCCGCAATGACGGTTGCTCCACACCACCGTCGACGTGTGCGTACCAGCAGGAGTGCTAGCAGCGGGAACACCAGATAGAACTGCTCTTCCACGCACAGTGACCATGCGTGCGAAAGAGCACCACGACTTGGATCAATGAACAGATTGAGCGAGTAGGTGAGAAACTGCCACAACGGCATCATGCCGGGTTCTTCGCGCATCGAAGGCCACGCGACATAGATACCCAGAACCACGAAGTAGGCGGGCAAGGTTCGAAAGCCCCGCCGAAGATAGAAATCGACAAAATCCATGCCGCCGCGGGAAACGAGGGCGTTGAAGACCTGTGATCCGATCAGGAAGCCCGACAGCGCAAAGAACAAGTCCACGCCCATCCAGCCACTCCAGCGCAGGACACCGCCCCCCATGTATCCCGCTATATAGCTGTGAAATGGCATCACCCACAGTATGGCGATCGCTCGTAGCAGATCCAGCTCAGGCTTTCGTTCCATGATTTCCCCGTTGACCGATCTGACGGCCGGTGGTGTCCGTGCAATGCGGCGCTCGTTACGCGGCAGCGCCCACGCACTCCGCGGTCGCCATAGCGTGTTCGGTATTTGTGGCATTGCTCTGGCGCAGAGGCGGCCGATAGATGGAGAGTCTTGTCCAATGGGTTCGCAGGCTGGGATGGAATCCCAGTATTTACTTGCACGGCGATGCTGGGATTTCATTCCACTACCGGCATGGCGACAAATCATTTTCGTGATGTGGTCTTGCGCTTCATGCTCATCCATCCACGACATATGACGCAAGCTTCGCGCCAGCTTGCATCTGTCGGGTAGGGTTGTCTTCTCCGCCCCCGTCTTAACCATCGGCGACGCTGCAATACGGCTTGCGTGGAGGGATCGAGGGGACGCAGCCGTTGGGAACATCATCCAGCGCGCCGGGCATTGCTGTGAATCAACCTGCCGCACGTGCGGCGCACTATCGCATGGGGCCTGCGAGCCGCATCGGGTTCGTTTGTCCTTAAAAAATTCGAGGGAGTTCATACATGTCGAACCGTTCCGGGCTTTTGGGGATACGTCCATTGCTGTTGCCGGCGGCCTTGTCGCTGGCTTTGCTGTCCAGCGCACATGCTGCCGACGCGCGCGTGGGCACGCGCACGCATGCCGGCATACAAAACACCGGCAGCCAATTTTCCACGCTGGTGATGACCGGGCATCCTTCCATCGACAGCACGCAGGTCGCGCCGCTGGAAGCGAGCAAGCCGCTGCATGTGGAAGTCAGCCTCAATCTGCGCAACGTCGATCAACTGCAGGGTTTTCTTGCCTCGGTGAACCAGCCGGGCAGCGCCAATTACCACCACTTCCTGACGCCCGCACAGTTCACGGCGCAGTACGCGCCGACCGATGCACAGGTACAGGCGGTGGTGACGCATCTGCAGGCGTTCGGCTTTCACGACATCAAGGTGGCGCCGAACCATCTGCTGATTTCGGCGGACGGCACCGCGGCCAACGCGAACGCGGCCTTCAACGCCAACATGAAGACCTTCCGCTTCAAGGGCGAAGCGCACTACGCCAATGCTGCGGACGTGACCGTGCCGCAATCGCTCGGCGGCATCGTCGACGGTGTGCTGGGCTTGCAGGATTACGCCAGGCCACATGTGATGTCGCACCGGATCAGCCGCGACGCGGTCACAACGCAGGCGTCTGCAGGCGTGACCGGCCACAACCCCACCGACTTTCCGCAGATCTACGATGTCGGCAACACCCCCACGGCGTCCAACACCGTGGTCGGCATCATCACCTGGGGCGACATGACCCAGACGGTCAGCGATCTCAACCGCTTCACCAGCAGCGCCGGCCTGGCCACGGTGAACACCAAGACGGTCGCCGCAGGCAGTGGCACGCTGGCCAACGACGGCGATCCGTCGGAATGGGATCTGGACAGCCAGGACATCGTGGCAATGTCCGGCGGCGTGAAGCAGCTGATCTTCTACGCCGCGATCAACGGCGATGCGCAGGACAGCCAGTTGACCGATGCAGCCATCACCGCGGCCTACAACAAGGCCGTGACGGATGACGTGGCCAAGGTGATCAACGTGTCGCTGGGCGAAGACGAAACGGCAGCGAACAATTCCGGCACGCAAGCAGCGGACGACAAAGTGTTCGCGCAAGCGGTTGCGCAGGGCCAGACGTTCTCCGTCTCCTCGGGCGATGCCGGCGTGTACCAGTGGTCCAGCGACCCTACGGAGGGCGCGCCGGGCTACGTCGCCAATGCCAGCGGCACGGTGCAGATCGATCTGAGCCATTACGGCGTGAGCGAACCGGCCTCGTCACCCAACGTGGTCGCGGTGGGTGGCACCACGCTGAGCACCAACGGCAACACCACGTGGGCAGGCGAGACGGTCTGGAACGAAGGACTGGCCTCGGTGGATCCCAGCAATGGAGACAACAACCAGCGCCTTTGGGCGACCGGTGGTGGCGCCAGCCTGTTCGAGGGCGCGCCGGCATGGCAAACCTCCGCGCTGGGCTCGTCGGTGACCAAGCGCCAGGTGCCGGACGTGGCCTTCGATGCGGCCTCGAGTTCCGGCGCGCTGATCGTGATCAACGGCCAGGCCAACCAGCAGGTGGGCGGCACCAGCCTTGCCTCGCCGCTGTTCGTGGGCTTGTGGGCGCGGGTCGAATCGGCCAACAACAACAGCCTGGGCTTGCCGACGCAAAACATGTACACCTACTTCCCCAAGGACGCCACGCCGCTGCATGACGTCACGTCGGGCAACAACGGTTACAACGGCTATGGCTACAAGGCCGCCGCCGGCTTCGATAACACCACCGGCTGGGGCAGCCTCGACGTCGCCAAGTTCAATGCGTATGTCACCAAGTATTGGGGCGGCTCCAGCAGTGGCGGCGGCAGCAGCGGCACTCCGGTGGCCAACTTCACCGACACGGTGAACGGCTTGGCGGTGAGCTTCACCAACAGCTCCACCGATACCGGCGCCACGATCAGTTCGTATGCCTGGAATTTCGGCGACAACAGCACGTCCACCTCGGCCAGCCCCAGCCACACCTACGCGGCAGCCGGCACCTACACCGTCACGCTCACCGTCACGGACAGCACCGGCGCGACCAATACCAAATCGGCGTCGGTCACGGTCAGCAGCAGCGGCGGTGGTACGAGCGGCGTGTTCAGCAACACCAAGCACGTGGTAATCAACGACAACACCACCATCACCAGCAGCATTGGGGTGAGCGGCCTGTCCGGCAATGCACCCGCCACGCTGCAGGTCCACGCCAGCATCACGCACAACTGGTCGGGCGACCTGACCATTGAACTGGTCGCACCGAACGGCGCTTATGCCGTGCTGCAAAACCCCGACTACGGTGATGACGGCAACATCAACACCACCTGGACGGTGAATGCCTCGTCGGTGCCGGCCAATGGCACGTGGAAGCTGAAGGTGATCGACAACGATCCGCAGTATTACGGCGACTACGGCACGCTCAACAGCTGGAGCCTTACGTTCTGAAGCTGAGTTTTGGCGCGCAGGGACGCGTGCCACGGTTGATGCTTCGAAGAGAAGCGGATTGTTTGCCGCGGCATGACTCCCTCCCCTGCTGTCGCAGGGGAGGGAGCGCATCCCGGCGAGCGCCAGATGCACGCTTTAAGTCCCACCTTGCCCTATTATCGAATCGCCCGAACATGGGGGCGGGGATAGGTCCCTTTGCGGGGATGGGACGGGGAGGCTGAAGAGCGGAATGCGCGGGCGTGGTGGGGGATGGATGCTGCGGCTTCGCTTGCCGCGCATCGTGGGTGACATTGGCGCGCCTGCCTCGCTGCTTCGCTACGTCTTGGCCTGCATGCGTCCGCTGTTGCTCGGTGGCATGGCCGTGACGGGCGCACCGGCGTTGGCCGGGCCGTCCGCAGCCAAGGCGCATACCTATGCCGTGGCCGCCGGTCCGCTGCGCAATGCCCTGGATGCACTCGCCGCACAAGGCGATATCCAGCTCGTCTACGATCCGGCCCTGGTGGAGGGCAAGCGCACACGCGGCGTATCCGGGCGCCTGCTGCCGGCCGATGCGTTGAGGCAGTTGCTGGCCGGCAGCGGCCTGGGCTGGAAGGCCATCAACGCCGCCACCTTCGTGCTGCAACCCGCTACCCGCTTGCAGCTGCTGCCGCCCGATACGGCCACCGCGCTGACGACCGTCGACAAGCCCAGGATGCTCAACACGATCACCGTCAGCGGCTCGTTGATCAGCAATGCCGACATCCAGACGGCGACACCCACCTTCACCATCGGCGCCGACGAGATTCGTGCGCGCGGCTTCAACAATCTGCCGGACGTACTGCAGAACTCGGTGCTGGCGACCGGTTCGATCCAGGGACCGCAAGCCGCAAGATCGTTTACGCAGGGTGCGCAGCCGGTCAGCCTGTTCGGGCTGGGGCCGCAGTTCATGCTGATCCTGCTGGACGGCAAGCCGGTAGCGAACTTCGGGCAGCTCTACAACGGCAGCATCAACTTCACCAGCGTGGCGAATTTTCCGGTCGCGCTGATCGATCACATCGACGTGATGCCGGGCGGCGCTTCGTCGATCTACGGTTCGCAAGCGATCGGCGGCGTGATCAACATCGTCACCAAGTCGCGCCTGCAGGGCGGCGAGGTGTCGGTGCGCATCGGCGGCTATCCGCAGGGCGGCGGCGCCAATCAGCGCATCAGCGGCGCGTATGGCCATGACGCCGGCAAATGGCATGTGCTTGGCGCCTTCGAATTCGACAATGCCTCGCCGATCTGGGGTTATCAGCGTGCCTTGACGGCCGAGGACAGCGTGCCCGGCCTGCAGGCTGCCGTGCTCGACTACGGTACGGCGCACACGTATACGGGAAATGCGTTGGGCAATCTGACGCCGCCCAATGGTTGCGCCAGCCAACTTTTCGGCGGCAGCACGATGCCGGTCGCCGCGCAACCACCCAGCCCACCAGGCATCTATTGCGGTTCGCGCAAGGCGGATGGCTACACGACCTACAGCAATCAGCTGCGCAATATGGATGGCATGCTGAAGCTCGCGTACCAGCTCTCCGACCATGTCAGGCTGTACGGCGATGCGATGGTGAACTGGCAGCAGCAGCGCTGGTTCCCTGGCGTTGGCGATTGGTTTTCCGACGATTTTCCGCACCAACTGATCGGCGACGCGACCACCGGCCACTATCTGTACATCGAGCGGGCCTTCGCACCGGAGGAAATGCCCGGCGGCGTGGCGGGACAAATGGTGCGCCAGAATGACCTGCTCTATCAGGCCGACATCGGCGCCAACGGAAGCTGGGGCGACTCGGGCTGGAACTGGGATATCTATTACTTGCGCACCGGCGATCGCACCGATGTGGTCGAGCCCTTGTGGATCAAGCCGAAGATCGATGCGTTCTTCGGCGGCATGCTCGGGCCGCTGATCGGTGTCGAGCCGCAGACCGGCGTGAACCTCTACCACCCCGATTATCCGGCCCTCTTCCGCGCGATCACGCCGGCGCAATATGCGAGCTTCACGCAAGGCGTCAACGAATTCAGCAATACCTGGATCAACGACACGCGCGCCACGCTCAGCAATGCATCGCTGTTTGCCTTGCCCGGCGGCGATGCGGGATTCGCGGTGCTGGCCGAAGGCGGCAGCGAAGCGTGGTACCAGCCGATCAATCCGTTGTTTATCCAGGATGAGATTTTCGAACATGCGGCCAGCGGCGGCGGCGGACAGCGCTTGCACGCTGCCACCGCGTTCGAGTTGAACCTGCCGCTGCTGAAGGCGCTCACGCTCGACCTGTCCGGCCGCTATGACTACTACGCGAACGGCCAGGGCAACAACAACCGCAAGTTCACCTACAAGGCAGGCGTGGAGTATCGGCCGGTGGACAGCCTGCTGCTGCGAGGCAACTACACCACTTCGTTCAAGGCGCCGGATCTTGCCTCCATCTACCTGGGGCCGACGGATTTCTACGCACTCGCCACCGACTACTACCTATGTGCGCAGGCGCACAGCGCCACGTGCGGCGCGGCGTATCAGTACAACATCCAAGGCACCACGCTGGCCAATGCCAGGCTGCAGCCGACTTCCGCACAGAGCTGGACGACCGGGGTGGTGTGGTCGCCGCTGGATGGCTTCGATCTCAGCCTGGATTACCTGCACATCGCTATCCAGAACGAAGTCGTGCAACAGGATCTCGACTTGCTGCTGCGCACCGATGCGCAATGCCTGCTCGGCCAGCTCGATGCCGATTCGCCCGCATGCCGCGCGGCGCTCGGCCAGGTGCAGCGCCAAGAGGGGCAGGGGCCGATCAGCAGCGTCACTACCTATTACGCAAATCTCGCCAACGAGGCGACCCGATCGATCATGGGCAGCGCACGCTATCGCTTCGCTCTCTTCCACTTAGGCACGCTCGCGCTGCAACTCGACTACAACGACATGCTGCATCACAGCTACCAGATCGAGCCTGGCCAGGCGCCGATCAACGAGCTTGCCAATGCGCAATACAGCACGGAGTTCAAGAGCATCGCCAATGGCAGCCTCACCTGGACCAGTCCCGGCGGCCACTGGAGCGGCACGCTGTATGGACATCGCTACGGGCCATCGCCCAACTATGCCGCCACCCTGGTCGGCATCGGCGCCCCCGGCGCAGCACGCCTGTCGCCGTGGATCACCTTCAATGCCAGCGCCACCTATCGCCCAACCCGTACGCTGGCGCTGTCGCTCCTGATCAACAACATCGCCAACAAGATGCCACCCAGCGACACGGGCAATGTGTTGTACCCATACTTCAATAACGACAACTACAACATCTACGGACGTGAAATCATGCTGCAAGCCGATTGGCGATTGGGTAGCGCTGGGCGATAACGGACACGGCGCGTCACCTTTTGCATGTCATCACGGCAAGTCTGAATGGGCCTTGCCGTCAGCGGCGTGAAAGTTGTTATGGAAATCCTGCGTTTCCAGAGGGCTGGCCCTCTCCCACCGTCTCGCCAAGGCCTGTTTTAACAAGCAGTTGGCATCCTTAGGACTGCATCGGCAGCCTGGCATGGCGCATGCATCAGCTTCGGCGCCAACGGCGTATGGCGATGAATCAGGGGCATCGCCCTGCGCCCGTTGGCAGTCTCTGGCGTCGATCTCAAGACGCCAGGATCGACCGCCGCCCCGGATGAGCTGCCATGCTGCTGATATACACCTGCTACCGACGTTACTTTTTTCTTGCCGGCGCCCTGCTGACGCTTTTCCTGTATGCGATGTTGCTGACCGCGCACGGCATGGCGGCTCCGCGCTTCGTGCTCGACCCGGAGATGGGCGGCATCAAGCATGCGGAAGGCTTCAGTTTGCGCAAGGTCAGCGACGTATTGGCGGGCCGCAAGTATGCGGTGCTGACCTTCGATGATGGCCCCTACGGCCAGGGCGTGGACGAGCAGATTCTAGCAACGCTGCAAAAGCACCATGCGCATGCGGTGTTTTTTTTGGTGTGCAGCCACATCAACGACGCCACGCGCGGCGAGTTGGCCAAGTTCGAGAGCGCGGGCGATGTGATCGGCAACCACACCTATGATCATCCGGACCTTGCGAAACTTTCGCAGCCACAAATCAGGGACCAGATCGAACGTTGCAATCAACGCATCGCCGACGTGACCGGCAAGCGCCCCGGCTATTTCCGGCCGCCGTTCGGTTCGACGACACCGGCGGTGGCCGAGGTGGCGAAATCGCTCGGCATGCAGCAGGTGCTATGGAATGCCAACAGCGAGGACAGCTGGATCAAGCAGCCGCAACAGATCGAGAACTTCAGTCTGGCGCAGACGGAAGACCAGTCCATTCTGCTGATGCATGAAAAGCCGACAACCGCTGCCGTGCTTGATGACTTGCTCACGCAGCTGGAACAGCGCGGCTTTCAGTTCGTACTGCCGGATCAGCTGGCGGATAACACCGCGATCAACTGATCGCGTAGCGCGTTACGGCCAGGGCATCCCTACCGCGGCACGCGCAGCGACGAGTGGCGCAGCGCATCGTCATGCTGCACTTCGTCGTGAGCGGCGATTTCGGCCATGTCCAATGCGCTGTGATGAGGACCATGCATGCCGCCCGGCGGGTTGGCGGTGTCCGTACTGCCTTCCTTGTTGATGTGGGTGTCGGCATTGGGCGTGGTGGTCATGCGGGGCTCCTGCGAAGGTCCGCCTATTGTTGCATGGGCCCGGCGGCTTGCCGCTGTGCCTGCCAGTTGCCAATCGGCCGAGCTGTCATGCACGTCGTCGATTAAGTCCCGGGCTCACCGCCAAGCTACGCGACGCGCTCCATGCGCTTACTTTTGCGCCAACTGCTCGGCCGACCAGCCACCGCCCAGCACACGGATCAGCTGCACGCTGGCGCGCAGGCGTTGCGTGTCCAGATCGAGCAGGCCGCGCTTTTCCTGCAAGGCCACGGTTTGCGCCTGCACCACGTCCAGATAGCTGACCGCGCCGTGCTTGTACTGGCTCATCGACAAATCCAGCGCGTGCTGCGCGGCGTCGGCGGCATCCTTTTGATTGGCGCTGGCGGTGCCGAGGTGGTCGAGCAGGGCGAGGTTGTCCTGCACTTGCTGGAAGGCGCTCAGCACGACGCCGCGATAGCTGGCGCCGGCTTCGTCGGTCTTGGCCTTGGCCGCCTGGATGGTGGCCTTGCGGTAGCCGCCGTCGAACAGGTCCAGCGCCAGCGTCGGCCCCAGCGCCCAGATGCGATTGCCTGTGGTGAGCAGGTTGGCCCAGCCGGTGCTTTGGTAGCCGGCTTGCGCATTGAGCGTGAGCGAGGGGAACCATGCTGCACGCGCGACGCCGATATCGGCATTGGCGGCGGCGACCCGGCGTTCTGCTGCGGCCACATCGGGACGGCGCTGCAGCAGCGTGGATGGCACATCGAGCGGCACCACCGGCACCGGGATGGATTCGGTCCGTGCTGGCAGGCTGAAGCTGGCGGCGTTCTCGCCGACCAGTACCGCGATGGTGTCCTGCATCAGGGCGCGCTGGCCGAGCGTCTGCGACCACTGCGAGCGCGCATCGGACAACTGTGTCTGCGCACGCGATACGTCGAGGCCGGACACGATGCCGCCGCCGTGCAAGGTCTGCGTGAGTTTCAGCGCTTTCTCGTAGGCCTGGATGGTCTGCTGCAACAGCGCGATCTGCTGATCCAGGCCGCGCAGCTGCATGTAGCTGTCGGACAGCGCGGCTTGCAGGCTCAGTTGTGCGGAGGCGAGATCGGCTTGCGCGGCCAGTGCGTTGTCGCGCCCCGCCTCGACGCTGTTGCGCACGCGGCCCCACAGGTCGACTTCATAGCTGGCCTGCGCGCCCACGGTGTAGGCGTTGTAGTCGGCCGGCGCGGAAGGATTGCGCGCGGGCGGCGCGTGATCGGACTGGCGTTGACGTGCGCCATCGCCAAACGCACCGACCTGCGGGAACAGCCCGGCGCGCGCCTGCGCCGCAAACGCCTGCGCTTGCTGGTAGTGGGCAAGCGCAGCAGCCAGGTCGGCATTGTTGGCGAGCAGCCTGGTTTGCAGTGCATCCAGCTGGGGATCGCCGTACAGCCGCCACCAGCTTTCGCGCGGCAGCTGATCGGACGGCTGCGCCGCCACCCACGGGCCGACGTTGCGATACGCCTGTGCCGGCGGCGTGGGCGGCGCTTGATAGGCCGGCGCCAGCGAACAGCCGCCCAGCGCGGCAGCCATCAGCATGGCAAGGAGGGGCTCAGGCTTTTTCATGCGGCTTGGCTGCTGCGTCGGCGGTGGCAAGCTTCACGTCATCGTTGGCGAGCTTTACGACGTCGCCGTCCTTGATGCCGTCCGGCGGGCTGTCGATCACACGGTCATTGGCGCTGAGGCCGCTGCCGATCGCCACGGTTTTGCCGTAGTCGAACAGGATGCTCACGGTCTTGAAGGCCACTTTGTCGCCCGCGCCGACGGTCGCCACGCGCAAGCCCGCCTTGTCGAAGATCAGCGCACTGGCCGGCACGCGCAACGCGCTGCCGTCTACCGGCAGATGGAAACGCACGTGCGCGAAGCCGCCCGGCATCAGCTGGTTGTCGGCGTTGTCCACCTGCAACTGCACCAGGGTGGTGCCGGAAGTGGTGTTGACCGCATTGGAGGTGGCCATCACCTGTGCATGGAATTCGCGACCCGCATATTCGGGCACGCTGAGCACCGCCTGGCTGCCGGGACGGATCGACGGCCCGTAGCGCTGCGGCACCTGCACGTAGACGCGCAACTTGTGGATGTCCGACACCACGAACAGTTCCGGGCCCGTACCGCTGCCTGCATTGATCAGCGCGCCGACGTCGGTATCGCGCGCGGTGACCACGCCGTCGAACGGCGCGACGATGCGCGCAAACGCCTTGGCCGCCACCAGGCGATCCACGTTCGCCTGCGCGGATTTCATCTGCGCCAGCTTGGCGGCGTAGTCGGCGGTGCGCTGGTCGACGTCCTGTTGCGCCACCGAATCGCTGCCCAGCATCGCCTGCCAGCGTTTCGCCGTGACCGAGGCCAGGTCGGCGTTGGCCTTGGCGCTGGCGAGATCCGCACGCGCCTGCTGCAGTTGCTGGTCGAGTTCGGGCGTGGAGATTTCGCCGAGCAGTTCGCCGGCTTTCACCGGCGTGCCGATATCGGTCTTCCAGCTTTTCAGGTAGCCGCTCACCTGCGCGTAGATCGGTGCGCGTACATACGCCTGCAGTTGGCCGGGCAGGTCCAGCACCGGACCGGAATTGCTCGGTGCCGGCGCCACCACGCTGACGGTGGGCACGGCTTGTTCTTGCGTCCAGGTCTTCAAGCTGTTCGCTTGCGTTGCGCGCGTAACCAGGCCGATCACCACGATGGCTACCAGGATGCCGGCGATCACGATGCCGCTGAGGCGCAAGCCGCGCCTGGACAGTTGTTGCGACGGACGGATGCTTGCTTCAGACGACATAGCCAGGTTCTCCGGAAGCGCGAATGGCTTTGGACGCATGGCGTCCATGGATGATGCTGAACACCACCGGCACGAACAGCAGCGTTGCGCAGGTGGCGAAAATGAGGCCGCCGATCACCGCGCGGCCGAGCGGTGCGTTCTGTTCGCCGCCCTCGCCCAGCCCCAGCGCCATCGGCGCCATACCGATGATCATCGCCAGCGCGGTCATGCAGAC
Source organism: Dyella sp. (assembly GCF_035508675.1). Classification (GTDB taxonomy): domain Bacteria; phylum Pseudomonadota; class Gammaproteobacteria; order Xanthomonadales; family Rhodanobacteraceae; genus Dyella_B. Next base: position 16,631 of record NZ_DATJMN010000148.1, on the reverse strand, counting down.
GGGACGGAAGCGGGTGAAGCCGGCTTCGAGCGCGGCCAGCGTGGCGTCGCCTTGCTCGGCCAGGCGTTCGCGGCAGAAACTCACCACCAGGATCGAGTTGGCGGTCGCCACGCCCATGCACATGATCGCGCCGGTGAGCGCCGGCACCGACAGCGGCGTGTGTGTGGCGAACAGCATCCACACGATGCCGGCCAAGGCCGCCGGCAGCGCAGTGATGATCACGAACGGATCGCTCCACGACTGGAAATTCACCACGATCAGGAGATAGATCAGCACCACCGCGCCGAGCAAGCCGAACAACAAGCCCGAGAACGCGCTGTTCATCGTTTGCACCTGGCCGAGCAGCACCACGTGCGAGCCCTTCGGTTGCTGGTTCGCGGTGTCATCGATCACCTTCTGCACATCGGCTGCCACGGCGCCAAGGTCGCGATCCTGCGTGGCGGCATAGATCTGCACCACCGACTGGATGTCGTACTGATCGATCACGGCATTGGTGTCGGCGCGCTTGAGCGTCACCAGGCCACCCAGTACCTGCGCCTGCCCGTTGCTGCCATTGACCGGCAGGTTGCGCAGCTGCGCCAGGCTGTCGAGCGCGTACTGCGGCGTCTGCATCACGATCGGATACGACACGCCGTTGGCCGGGTTGAGCCAGAACGTCGGCGCCACCTGGCTGGAACCGGCCAGGTTCACCACCAGGCTGTTGGTGACGTCGCGTTCGGTGATGCCCAGCAGCTGCGCCTGCGTGCGATCGACGTTGACGTCAAAGCCCGGATTGGCCTGCGACTCCTGGATACGCGCATCCACCACGCCCGGGATGCGCTTGATCTGGCCGAGCAGCTTGTTCGCGTACACGAAATTGGCGGACAGGTTCGGGCCGCGGATCTGCAGATCGATCGGCGCCGGGGCGCCGAAGTTCAGGATCTGGCTGACGATGTCCGCCGGCGGGAACGAGAACGTCGCGCTGGGGTATTCGCGCGGCAGCCGTTCGCGCAATTGGCGCACGTATTCGGCGGTGGGGCGATGGCCTTCGTTGAGCGCGATCTGGATGTCGCCATCCTGCTCGCCGATCAGGCCGGTGTTGTTGTAGGTGGTGTTGATGCCGCTGTTGGACAGGCCCATGTTGTCCACCACCGTGCCCAGGTCCTTGGGCGGAATCACCGTACGCACGGTCTGCTCGATCTTATTGAACAGGTTGGCGGTTTCTTCCACGCGCGTGCCGACTTGCGCGCGCACGTGCATCAGGATCTGGCCGCCATCCACGTCGGGGAAGAAGTTGCGGCCCAGGAAGGGCACCAGCAAGAAGGACACCAGCACGAAGGCAAGAAAGCCGAGCACGAAGGGACGGCGATGCGCCAAGGCCAAGTCCAGCATGCCGTGATAGGTGGCGCGGATGCGCTCGAAGCGCGCCTCGAACGCGCGCTGGAAACGCACCAGCGGATGGCGCGACGGCGGCGCATGCACACCCTGCTCGCCCTCGCCGACGTGCGGTGCGTGCGGCTTCAGCAGAAAGTTCGCCATCGTCGGCACCAGGGTGCGCGAGAGGATGAACGAACACACCATGGCGAACATCACCGCTTCGGCCATCGGCACGAACAGGAAGCGCGCCACGCCTTCCAGGAAGAACATCGGCACGAACACGATGCAGATGCACAACAGCGACACGAAGGCCGGTGTCACGATCTGCTTGGCGCCGTCGATGATCGACGTTTCCACGTCCTTGCCGTGTTCGAGGTGCCAGTTGATGTTCTCGATGGTGACGGTGGCGTCATCCACCAGGATGCCGACTGCCAAGGCCAGGCCGCCGAGCGTCATGATGTTGAGCGTTTCGCCGAACGCGGACAGCAGCGCGATCGCGCCGAGAATCGCCAGCGGAATCGACACGGCGATGATCACTGTGGAGCGCCAGCTGCCCAGGAACAGCAGGATCATCAGGCTGGTAAGCGCCGCCGCGATCACGCCTTCGCGCGCCACGCCGCTGATCGCCGCGCGCACGAACAGGGATTGATCGCCGATCGGCGTCACTTGGAGGTTGTCCGGCAGAATGCCCTTGCTGTCGGCAAGGCGCTGCTTGATGCCGGCCACGATCGCCAGCGTGGAGGCCGAGCCGTTCTTCAATACCGACAGCAGCACGGAACGGTTGCCGTCCACGTGCACGATGTTGGTCTGCGGCGGCGAGCCGTCGCGTACGTGGGCCACGTCGCGAATATAGATGGTGGTGCCGTTCACCTGCTTGATCGGCAGGTTGCCCAGCTCGTTGATGTCGGACGGCGAGTTGTTGAGGTTGAGCGTGTACTCGAAGCTGCCGATTTTCTGCGTGCCGACCGGGATGATCAGGTTCTGCGCGGCCAATGCGTTGGCGACATCCTGGGCAGAAAGGCCGCGCGCCTGCAGCGCAGCCGAATCCACGTCGATCTGCACCTGGCGCGTCTTGCCGCCGTAGGGATAGGGAATGGCCGCGCCGGCCACCGACACCAGTTGCGGGCGCAGGATGTTCAAGCCCAGGTCGCCGAGGTTTTGCTCGCTCAGGCCCTTGCCCGACAGCGCCAGCTGCAGGATCGGCACGGTGGAGGCGTTGTAGTTGAGGATCAGCGGCGGCGTCGTGCCCGGCGGCAACTGCTTGAGCATGGTCTGCGATACCGCCGCCACTTGCGCATTGGCGGTGGCGATGTTCACGCCGGGCTGGAAGAAGATCTTGATGATGCCGAAGCCGGCGATCGACTTGGCCTCGATGTGTTCCACGTCGTTCACCGTGGTGGTGAGCACGCGCTCGAACGGCGAGGCGATGCGGCCGGCCATTTGTTCCGGCGGCAGGCCGGTGTACTGCCACACCACTGCGATCACCGGAATCTTGATATCCGGAAAAATATCGGTCGGCGTGCGCAAGGCAGCCAAGGGGCCGACAATCAGGATCAGCAGCGCGAGAACGACGAAGGTATAAGGCCGCTCCAGCGCAAGCCGTACGATCCTCAACATGGGGATGGCTCCAGGGTTGTGCGTCAGGGCGACGTGAGGAGCTACGTTTCCTGCCGATGCTTGTCTTTCGCGGGGATGGCGGCCAGCAAGTTCAAGGCATGGCGAGGACGTGTAGCTGCCTATGGCTAGGGGGAAGGCCGCCACTGCATGCGCAGGTTAGTGGTAGAGCTTGCTAAGATCGATACAGCAAAGCGAATGGCTTGATACGCATGACGAATGATTACCTCGAGCTGCGGCATCTGAAGTACTTCGTCACCGTGGCCGACGAATTGCATTTCGGTCGTGCGGCCGAACGATTAGGCATTTCGCAGCCGCCGCTCAGCCAGCAGATTCATGCGCTGGAAACGCGGCTCGGCGCGAAATTGTTCGAGCGCAAAGGCCGTGGCATCGCATTGAGCGCGGCCGGCAGCGCCCTGCTCCCGCGCGCACGCACCATTCTTACGCAGGCCGAACGCGCGGCCGAATCGGTAGCCCGTTCGCAGCGCGGAGAATTAGGCGAATTGCATCTTGGGCTGGTGTCTTCCGGCCCGTTCACCATCGTCGTACCGCGCGTACTGGCCCGCTTCCGCGAACGCCTGCCCGACGTGCGCCTGCTGATCCATGAAATGGCCACCTCGCAACAGATCGATGCGCTGGAACAGGGCTTGATCGACGTCGGCGTGATTCGTCCCGATGCGTTGCCCGATCGCATCAAGGCCATCGAGCTGTTCAAGGATTCGCTCACCGTGGTGATGCACGCCAGCAACCCACTGGCGGCCGGCGATGGGCCTGTCGATATCCACGAACTGGCCGGCGAAGATTTCATCTTCTACCAGCGCCACCTGGGCATGCGTTTGTACGATGAAGTGGTGGCGCTCTGCGCACGCGCGGGTTTCAGCCCGCGCATCCTGTACGAAGTGCGTGAACTGCCCACCATCATCGGCCTGATTTCCGGCGGCTTCGGCGTCGCCGTGCTGCCCGGTTCGATCCAGCGCATGCGGGTGGAGAACGTGGTGTATCGCCCCCTGGCGAATACGGAAGCGGCCACCGCGGTCTGGGCGATTTACCGCGACGACGCCAACGACCCGATGGTGCATGCGTTCCTGGACATCGCGCAGTGCCTGGCGTCCAAGAGCTTGAAGGATTGAACGCAGTGATGGCGTAACCCAGATTTGCGTCTAATGTTCCCCGGGAACCGTCGCCTCGGCGAAGGCCCGGGCGACGAATCAACTAGATGCATGGGGCCTTCTTCAGTTAGCTGGGATCATCCAGGCGGCCTGGACCGGTATTTGCTTACGCGTCGCTGACGTTTTCGCGTACCTGCCTTGCCGGTCAACACTGTGTTGCCAAAAATGACACAAACATGGCTGGCAACCGCACTTAATCATTTGTAAACTTTAGAGTACACAAACGCACTTCCTATTCCCACGTAGGTCAACTCATGCGCATGCATCCTTTTACCCGCGGCGCCGCTGCCGTACTGCTATTCGCGTTGCCGGCACTTCCTGCCATGGCGGCCCGCTTCGAGCTGCAAGGTGGCGTCAGCTACATGGACAGCTACAGCACACCCGCCGCGTTCGGCGAAGTGATCTTCGACGAGCACTCGTTCGGCAGCAGCAACTTCACCTGGGCACCCGACATCACCGCCGGCTGGATCAGCGGTCGCGATCTCCGCCGCTACGACAACAGCCGCTACACCACCCGCGACGATATCGGGCTGGTCGCTGCCGGCGTGCGCATCCATTACGGCCCCGCCGATGCGTGGTACCGGCGACTCTTCATCAGCGAACAGCCGACCGTGCATACCGGCCGCACCGAGGCGCTGAGCAGCGCATTTGAATTCACCACCACCGTGGGTTACCAGGCGAATCATTGGAGCGTGGGCATTCGCCATATCTCCAACGCCGGCATCCATGAACCGAACCGCGGCGAGACGATGGCGGTAGTGGGCATTGCGTTCTGAGTCGGGCATTCGTGCATTGCAAAACGGCCCCGAATGGGGCCGTTTTCTTGTGTGCATGGTGTAGATCGACGATGAGAAGGCAATCCACCATCCTTGCAATGGCGGAGGTGAATTCCACAACTGCAAGGATAAACGCCATCGCCGACCCGACACGGCACGCAACTCAATGCCCGCCACCCCCTGCCCCGGCCTTCGCCCCGAACGGCGGCTTGGCCATCCAGATCACCACGATCAGCGACAGGAAGATCCAGCCCAGCACGTGGAAGATTTCATTGAAGGAAATCTGCAAGCCTTGCGCGCTGATGGTTTCGTTCAACATCGCCAACGTCGTCTGCGTATCGCCGCCCCGGTTGAGGGCCTGCTGCGCGATCGGGTTGTAGGGCGTGATCTGTTCGGCCAGTTGCGAGTGATGCAGCACCGCGCGACGTTCCCACATGAAACTGGTGAGCGAGGCAGCGAAGCTGGCGCCCACGGTGCGCAGGAAGGTGGCCACGCCGCCGCCGGAAGCGAGCTCATGCGGCTGCAGATCCGACAGCAGGATGGTGGTGACCGGCATGAAGAACAGCGCCACACCCAGACCTTGCAGTAATTGCACCGATGCGATGTGGTAGAAATCCACGCCGATGTAGAAATGCGCGCGGATAAGACAGGTGCTGCCCATCACCACGAATGAGGCCGCGGTGAGCATGCGCAGATCGAAGCGCGCGGCGTAGCGGCCGACGAAGGGCGTCAGGATCACCGGCAATATTCCCAACGGCGCGGCGGCGAAGCCGGCCCAGGTGGCGGTATAGCCCAGGTTGATCTGCAGCCACTGCGGCACCAGCAGGTTGATGGCGAAGAACGCGGCATACGCCAGCACCAGCGAGATGGTGCCCATGCGGAAATTGCGATGGCGGAACAGCTTGAGATCGACGATGGGCTCCTTGTCGGTCAGTTCCCAGATCAGGAACACCGCAATAGCGACCGCCGAGATCAGCGCGGTAATGATGATGAAGTTGGAGTTGAACCAGTCTTCGTCGTTGCCCTTGTCCAGCACCACCTGCAGCGCGCCGACGCCGATCACCAGGGTAATCAGGCCCACGTAGTCGATCTTCGGACGCGACGTGACCACTTCGCGCAGGCGCATCTGGTTGGCCACCACGAAGCTGGCGAAGATGCCGATCGGCACGTTGATGAAGAAGATCCACGGCCAGGAGTAGTTGTCAGTGATCCAGCCGCCGAGGATCGGGCCGGCGATCGGCGCCACCACCGTCACCATCGCCAGCAGCGCCAGCGCCATTGGCCGCTTGTTGGGTGGATAGATGCCGATCAGCAAGGCCTGCGTCACCGGATACATCGGGCCGGCCACGGCGCCTTGCAGGGTGCGGAACACGATCAGCATGCCCATGCTTTGCGCGATGCCGCACAGGAGCGAGGCGATCGAGAACGCGAGTGTGGCCCATACGAACAGCTTCACCTCGCCGAAACGGCGCGTGAGAAAGCCGGTGAGCGGCAGCGCGATGGCGTTGCTCACCGCGAATGAGGTGATCACCCAGGTGCTCTCATCCGAACTCACGCCGAGATTGCCGGCAATGGTCGGCAGCGACACATTGGCGATGGTGGTGTCCAGCACCTGCATGAACGTGGCCAGCGACAAACCGATCGTCGCCAGGGCCAGGTTGGGTGGACGGAAATGGGTGCTCATGGATATCTGCTCATGATGCGGGGAACGGGGGACAAGGAGCGATGAACAGGTGGCCGCGCGACGGACCCGGCTGCGCATGTATCCCGGGAGCGGAATGGAACGGGCGACGCAGTGCTACACGTTTCCCGTTCCTTGCCGCTTGTCAGCGCGCCTTCGCCATCGGGTCTTCACCCTTGGCATTCACTGCCTGCCCCATGTTTTCGTGAATGATCCGCTCGATCTGCGCATTCGCATCGGCGAGCTGATCCTTGTACACGTCCGTGCTGAAGCGCGGTTCGATACGCGGCGATTGCGCCAGCGTGGGACCGTTCTGGTCGTGCAGGTTCACGTCGGTGGTCATCGACATGCCGATGCGCAGCGGACTCTTGTCGAGCTGCGAGGGATCGGTGAACACCACGCGCACTGGAATGCGCTGCACGATCTTGATCCAGTTGCCGGTGGCGTTCTGCGCCGGCAGCAGCGAGAACGCACTGCCCGTGCCGACGCCGAGGCTTTCCACCTTGCCGCTGTACTTCACTGAACTGCCGTAGACGTCGGAGGTGAGTTCCACCGGTTGACCGATGCGCATGTGGGTGAGCTGGGTTTCCTTGAAGTTGGCATCCACCCACACCTGGTGCAGCGGCACCACCGCCATCAGTGCGGCGCCCGGTTGCACGCGCTGGCCCACTTGCACGGTGCGCTTGGCCACGTAGCCGGTCACCGGTGCGACCATCACGGTGCGCAGGTCATCCAGGTAGGCAGCACGATACTGTGCGGCAGCCGCTTTCACATCGGGGTGCGACGCGACGACGGTGTCGTCCACCAGCACCTTGTTGGTCTGCAACTGCTGTTGCGACGTCGCCAAGGCGCTTTGCGCGGCGGTGAGCGCGTCGCGTGCATGAGCCAGTTCCTCCGCGGAAATCGCGCCGGTCTTGGCCAGATTGCGGCGGCGGTTGTAGTCGGCCTGCGCTTTCTCCAGCGCGACCTTCTCCACGGCCACCTGCGCCTGCGCGCCGGTCACGGTGCTGTACAAGCCACGCACGCGGCGTACGGTGTTGGCGAGGTTCGCCGCGGCGCGTTGCAGACCAACGTCGGCGTCAGAGCGGTCCAGCTTCACCAGCACTTCGCCCTGCTGCACCATGTCGCCGTCATCGGCGGTGATGCTGATGACGGTGCCGGCGATGCGCGGCGTGATCTGCACGATGTTGCCATTGATATAGGCATCGTCGGTGCTTTCGTACCAACGCCCTACGATGAAATACCACGCCGTCCAGGCGATGGCGGCAAGCACGATCACCCCCAACAACAGCCGCAGCAGGAAGCTGCGCCGCTTGTTGGTCGGCGGTGCCTGCACGGCGGACGTGTCGGCGGTATTGGGATTCGGACTGGACATGGGGGTGCCTCAGAAACGTTGGATTACTTGGAGGAAAGTTGGGTGTCGGCCTGCGGCCGGAAGCCGCCACCGAGCGCCTGGATCAGTTGTACGTTGAGATCGGATTGCTGGGCGTGCAGCGCCGCCATGCGCTGTTCGGCGGCAAGCAATTGCTGGCGTACGCTGAGCGCTTCCAGATAGTTGCCGATGCCGGCCTTGTAGCGCTGTTCGGCCAGCTTCCATGCATCGTTCGCCGCATCCAGCGCGCGCTGTTGCGCGGCGATCTGCGTCTGCATCGAGGCGACGGCGTCGTAGTCGTCGGCCACTTCGTTGACGGCGGACACCAGCGTCTTGTTGTACTGCGCCACGGCGAGGTCGTACTGCGCATCCTTGCTGTTCAAGTTGGCGCGGCGGCGGCCACCGTCGAAGAGCGGCAAGCTGATCGCCGGGGCGACTTCGTAGAAGCGATTCTTCAGCGTGAACAGGTTGGCGCCGCCGAAATTGATCAGGCCCACCATCGCGCCGATGTTGACGTTCGGCAGGAATTCGGTCTTGGCGGATTTGATGTCCTTGCTGGCGGCTTCGACGCGCCAGCGTGCTGCGACGAGGTCGGCGCGATGGCCGAGTAGATCCACCGACAGATTGCCGGGTACGGTCAATGCGGCCGGCGGCAGCAGTTGCGGACGGGCGATTTCAAGACCACGATCGGGGCCTTTGCCGAGCAGCACGGCCAGCGCCGTGCGCGCGGCATCGACCGCACGATCGGCCTGCGCCTTCTGCCCTTGCGCACTGGCAACTTCCGAATCGCTTTGCTTGAGCTGCATCTGGTTGTCGATGCCGGCGGCCACACGCTGGCGTGTGAGATCGCGCGCTTCGCTGGCGCGCTTCAATTCGGCTTCGGCGACGTCCTGTTGCGTGTAGGCATAGCCAAGTTGCACGTAAGCGCGTGCGACATTGGTGGACAACTCGACGCGCGCGGCTTGTGCATCGACTTCCGCCGCGCGCTGCTGGCCCAGCGCCGCTTCCCATGCGGCGCGCTGGCCGCCCCACAGGTCCAGGTCCCATTTGAAGCTGGCATCCGCGTATTTCAGCGCGCCGACGTGGCCGGTACCGAACACAGGCACGGAAGTGGGAATGAAAGCTTCGCCAACGCTGCCGCCAAGGTTGACGGTCGGCTTGCGCGCGGCATCGGTCGCCCCGGCGGCAGCCTGCGCCTGGCGTGCACGCGCATCGGCTTCGGCCAGGCCGGGATTGTCGCGCAGGGCTTCGACGATCAGCGCGCTGAGCTGGGGATCGCCCAGTCCGGTCCACCAATCCTCCTTCGGCCACGCCGCATCGGAGACCTCGACGTGCGCCAGACTGCGATCGGTCTTGAGCGACGAAGCATCGGTCAGCGTGCCGTTGGGGTGCAGGCCGCCGCTGGTCGCACAGCCGGCAAGGGCCAACGTAAGTACAACAGCCGCCGCAAGAGTTTGCAGACGCATGGCTTTGAATCTCGATGTTGAAGTGAATGGAGCTGTTTCACCGGGCCACCTTCCTGGGTGGGTCCGACTTGCAGCCGACGTGTCCCGGCAGTTGCCGATACAGCGGGCGCTTACGGGCGCCTGCTGCGTTGCAGGTCTTCCATGGCCTGCTCGTCAATTCCTGTTCTTGTCCCGCAGCGCGTGCAATACGCGGCCGAGGTAATCGTGCAGGCGCTCGCGCTCGACCTCGCTCAACGACTTTTGCGCCGCTTCCAGCACGCGGTCATTGCAACCGGTCAGCTGCTGCCACAGCGCATCGCCGGCCTCGGTCAGTTCGATGCGCAGCGCGCGCCGGTCCTGTTCGTGCGGGCGGCGGCGCAGATAGCCCTTGCCTTCGAGCTGGTCGAGCTGACGCGTCATGGCGCCGCCGTCCAGCTCGACCGACCGGGCCAGCTCGGTGGCCGTCATCGGGCCGAGCATGGACAGCCGCTTGAGCATGATGAATTGGATGTAACGAAGGTCCAGGCCCTTAGCCGCGATTTCCGCCTCGATGCTGCGTACCAGCTCGACGCGAACCAAGTTGATCAGTAGGCCCAGGCTTTCCTGACTAGTAGGGGTAATGAGCGGTCCGGGGTTCATGGACGCGTATTTTATTGCCCCTAAGATATTTGTCAAGGCAAATATGTAGTGCGCACCTTTTGTTGCGGCAAATTGACAGGAATGGATTACTGCGGGGCCACCAGTTCGGCCAGCTCGTCGTTCATCCAGGCCTTCAAGGCCGGGTTGCGCAACTCGAACAGCTCGAACACGCCCAGCGCGCGCAGCGCCGGCAATTGCGCCAGCAGGCGCGGTTCCATCGCCCGCCGGACCGCCTCGGGCGTGGCCGGGTCGAGCATCTGATGGGCGCAGGCAACAAAGGTCTCCAGGGGGGAACGGGACACTTCGGACTTCAGGGCAACCAGTTGAAGCAGGGACATGACCTTTCCTTTCGTTGAAGCGGATCGCTCATTAAGACGGACGAACGAGGCCTGTCGTGACCGACATGGGCGTGCCAGGCAAACGGCCTGCGCCTTGCGCAATCAGCGGCCCCCTGGGGTGTTCGTCGGAAAAAGCCGCGAGCGGCGGCAGCGGCGTGGCTGACTGGCCGGTCGACCTGTCAGTAAAAGGAAGCTTAGGCAAAATGGATGACAAGCTGATAACGTCATTTGGCCAAAAAATGTCGAGACTCGGCCATGCAGCGGACCAAGCAGGAGCTTTACCAACTTATCGAACGGCTGGACGGCCCTTCCCTCATCACCTATTGGGACGACGGCGAAACCTTCAGCGACCACAAGCCCGAGACCAAGCGCCACGACTGGCACACTCACGCCCGCGGACAGTTCTTTTGCGTGGAAAGCGGCCTGGTGCACATGCACACCGCACACGGCTCCTGGCTGCTGCCACCGCATCGCGCCGGCTGGATGCCGCCGGGCGAGCTGCACAAGGTCAGCATCAGCGGTGAAGTGACCGGATGGGGCGTGTTCCTGCATCCGGACATCGCCCATGGCCTGCCCGAACGGCCGGGCGTGATCGGCATCAACGCGCTGATGCGCGAGTTGGTTCACCGCGCCAGCGCGTGGACCTGGAACCGCGAGCTCAACGAACGGCAGGAACGCCTGATGACGGTGCTGCTGGACGAAATCCGCGAGGCACCGCTGGAACCCTTGCACCTGCCGATGCCGATCGATCGCCGCCTGCTGCGCATCGCCCACGCCGTGCTGGAACAACCCCACGACAACCGCAGCCTGGAAGAATGGGCCGCCTGGGCCGGGCTTTCCGCACGCACGCTCAGCCGCCTGTTCCGTGCGGAAACCGCCCTGAGTTTCGCGCAATGGCGCCAGCAGGCGCGGCTCACCAAGGGCCTGGAACAACTGGCCGACGGCCTGCCCGTCGCCACCGTGGCGGACGGTCTGGGCTATGCCAGCCCCAGTGCCTTCATCGCCATGTTCCGCCGCTGCTTCGGCCATCCACCGGCGCGCTATTTCGGGCAGCGCGTGGTGATGTAACGGACCGTCTCATCCGCTGAGACTGAGGGCAGGCAGGATGGCCCAGCTTTATACGCGGCGGAATCACCCCTATGTCATGATCCACGCGCTGTCACCCGTGCGATCACGGGTTACCTACGATGCCCTTGCAGAACTTCCATCCCGCGGTTGCCGCCTGGTTCGGCAACACGTTTCCGGCGCCGACCTCCGCGCAGGCCGCGGCGTGGCCGGCGATCAGGGCAGGGCAGCACACCCTGGTGGCCGCGCCGACCGGTTCGGGCAAGACGCTTACCGCCTTTCTCGCCGCCATCGACCAACTGGTGCAGGAGAGCGTGGCGCGCGGCGGCACGCTGCCGGACGAAACGCGCGTGGTGTACGTGTCGCCGTTGAAGGCGCTGTCCAACGACATCCACATCAACCTGGAAGCGCCGCTGGAAGGCATTGGCGCCGAGCTGGAAAAGCTCGGCCTGCCCGGCGCACCGATCCGCACCGCCGTGCGCACCGGCGACACGCCGCAGGCCGAACGCAGCCTGATGCGCAAGGCGCCGCCGCACATCCTGGTGACCACGCCGGAATCCTTGTACGTGCTGATGGGTTCGCTATCCGGGCGCGAGATGCTGAAAAGCGTGCGCAGCGTGATCGTGGACGAAATCCATGCGGTGGCGACCAGCAAGCGCGGCGCGCATCTGGCGTTGACGCTGGAGCGGCTGGAAGCGCTGTGCCAGCGGCCGTTGCAGCGGATTGGCTTGTCGGCGACGCAGAAGCCGATCGAGGATGTGGCGAAGTTTCTGGTGGGCGAGGGCACGGGTTTAGCTCCCTCTCCCCTGCGGGGAGAGGGCCGGGGTGGGGGGCGCATCTCGCCGGAAACGCAAACAGAGCAACAGCCTTTTATTACCGACCTCTTCGCCAGAACCTCCCCCCCTCTTCCTGAAGAGGAGGGGGCTAAAACGAGAGCGACAAACTGCAGCATCATCGACGTCGGCCACACCCGCGCCCGCGACCTCGCCATCGAAGTCCCGCCCGTGCCGCTGGAAGCGGTGATGTCCAACGACACCTGGGAGCTGGTCTACAACCAGCTTGCGCAACTGGTCGAGCAGCACCGCACCACGCTGGTATTCGTCAACACGCGGCGCATGGCCGAGCGCGGCGCGCGGCATCTTTCCGAACGGCTGGGCCATGAAGCCGTCGCCGCGCATCACGGCAGCCTTGCCAAGGAACAACGCCTGGAGGCCGAGCAGCGCCTGAAACGCGGCGAGCTGAAAGTATTGGTCGCCACCGCGTCGCTGGAACTGGGTATCGACATCGGCGACGTCGACCTGGTGTGCCAGCTGTCTTCGCCACGCTCCATCGCCGCCTTCCTGCAGCGCGCCGGCCGCTCGGGCCACGCCGTGAACGGCACGCCCAAAGCGCGCCTGTTTCCCACCAGCCGCGACGACCTGGTCGAATGCGCCGCCATGCTCGACTGCGTCCGCCGTGGCGAACTCGACACGCTGGTGCAGCCACCGCAACCGCTGGACGTGCTGGCGCAACAGATCGTGGCCGAAGTGGGCTGCGCCGAATGGGACGAAGACGCGCTGTTCGATCTGGTCCGCCGCGCCTATCCGTACCGCACGCTGCCGCGCGACACCTTCAATGCCGTGGTGCGCATGCTGGCCGAGGGTTTCAGCACGCGGCGCGGCGCGCGCGCGGCGTACATTCATCGCGACGCCGTGCATAAGGAGCTGCGTGCGCGACGTGGCGCGCGGCTTACCGCCGTCACCTCGGGCGGCACCATTCCCGATACCGCCGATTACCTGGTCGTGCTGGAGCCACAGGCCACCATCGTCGGCACGGTGAACGAGGATTTCGCCGTCGAAAGCCTGGCCGGCGACATCTTCCAGCTCGGCAACACCAGTTATCGCATCGTGCGCGTGGAACGCGACCGCCTGCGCGTGGAAGACGCGCAAGGCGCACCGCCCAGCATTCCGTTCTGGCTGGGCGAAGCGCCGGGGCGCAGCAACGAATTGTCGGTGGGCGTGTCGGGCCTGCGCGAAGAAATCGCCACGCGCATCGATGCCGGCGGCGTGCAGGCGGCGTTCGACTGGCTGCGCCAGGTGCTCGGCCTGAACGAATCGGCCGCGCAGCAGATCGTGGAATACCTTGCCAAGGCCAAGGCCGCATTGGGCGTGATGCCCACGCAGTCCACGCTGGTGTTCGAGCGTTTCTTCGACGAATCCGGCGGCACCCAGCTGGTCATTCACACTCCGTGGGGCAGCCGCATCAACAAGGCCTGGGGGCTGGCGCTGCGCAAGCGCTTCTGCCGCCAGTTCAATTTCGAGCTGCAGGCGGCGGCAACGGAAAACGCGATCGTGCTGTCGCTGTCCACCAGCCACAGTTTTCCGCTGATCGAAGTGGCGCGCTACCTGCACAGCAACACCGCCGAGCACGTGCTGGTGCAGGCGCTGCTGGATGCGCCGCTGTTTCCGGTGCGCTGGCGCTGGAACGCGGTAACCGCGCTGGCCTTGCCGCGCTACGCCGGCGGCAAGAAAGTACCCGCACCCTTGCAGCGCATGAAGAGCGAAGACCTGCTCGCCACCGTCTTCCCCGACCAGGTGGCCTGCCTGGAGAACATCGTCGGCGAACGGCAGATTCCCGACCACCCACTGGTGAACCAGACCTTGCACGACTGCCTGCGCGAAGCGATGGACGTCGACGGCTTGCTCGAGGTATTGCGCAAGATGGAAGCGGGCGCGATCACCGTGGTCGCGCGCGACCTCACCGCACCCAGCCCGCTTGCCAGCGAGGTGCTCAACGCAGCGCCCTACGCCTTCCTGGACGACGCGCCGCTGGAAGAACGCCGCACGCGCGCCGTGCAGACGCGCCATTGGAACGGCATCGAGGATACCGACGACCTGGCCAAGCTCGATCCGGAGGCGATCGCCGCCGTGCGCGCCGAAGCATGGCCGGAAGTGCGCAGTGCAGACGAGATGCATGAGGCGCTGAATGGGCTGGGTTTCGTCACGGGCGAAGAAGTGCAATCCAATGGATGGCTCGACTGGCTGCACAAGCTGGCGAACGTTCACCGCGCCACGCTGCTAGCTCCCTCCCCTATGTGCAGAGGAGGGCTGGGGTGGGGTGAAGTCCCCACGCTCACCGCAAGCCCCGGCAACCCCCTCCCAGCCTCCCCCTGCATACAGGGGGAGGAGCAGGTTTCAGGCGGCATCTGGATCTGTGCCGAAAAAATTCCCATGTGGCAGGCGGTGCACAGCCATGCATCCATAAACCCGCCCATCACCGTGCCCGCCGAATACGCCGCTCAGACCTGGATCCGCGAAGACGCTCTGCTCGAACTCGTGCGCGGCCGCCTGTCCGGCCTCGGTCCCAGCACCGTTGCAGCACTGGCTGCATCGATGCAGGTCGACGCCACCGACGTCGACCTCGCCCTGATCCGCCTGCAATCCGAAGGCTACGTGATGCAGGGCCATTTCACGCCGGAGGCCAGCGAAACCGAATGGTGCGAGCGCCATCTGCTGGCACGTATCCATCGCTACACCATCGGCCGCCTGCGTCGCGAGATCGAACCGGTCAGCCGCCGCGACCTGATGCGCTTCCTGCTCGAATGGCAGCACACCACAGCGGGAACCAGGCTCAGCGGCCCCGATGCACTCAGCGGCGTACTCCATCAGCTCGAAGGTTTCGAAGCGGCGGCCGGTGCGTGGGAAAACGAACTGCTCGCAGCGCGCATTGAGGATTACTCCAGCCGCTGGCTGGACGAACTCTGCCGCGCCGGCCGCATCGGCTGGAACCGCCTGCGCCGTGGCGGCGGCAGTGGCGGCCCGGTGCGCGCGACACCGATCGTGCTGCTGCCGCGGCGACAGTTGCCGATCTGGACCGCGCTGGCCGATGGCAAGCAGGAACAGGAGCTGCTGCTGTCTTCGCGGGCGCAAGCCGTCGCCGATACGCTGACTACCCACGGCGCCTTGTTCTTCGACGAACTGCTCGATGCCGCGCATCTGTTGCGCACCGAACTGGAAGATGCGCTTGGCGAACTCGTCTCCGCCGGCCGCGTCAGCTCGGACAGCTTCGCCGGCCTGCGTGCCTTGCTCATACCGGCCGCCAAGCGCGAGTCGCCGCGGCATCGCCGCACGCGTCGGCATGGCTTGAGCGAGATCGAGGATGCGGGCAGGTGGTCGCTGGTGCGCAAGCTTCCTACCCGTGCATCGCTTGGCAGCGAGGCGTCGCCTGCTCACGACGATCCGATCGAACACATCGCCCGCGTCCTGCTGCGCCGCTACGGCGTGATCTTCTGGAAGCTGCTCGAACGCGAAGCCCCTTGGCTGCCCTCGTGGCGCGAACTGCTGCGCGTCTACCACCGCCTGGAAGCGCGCGGCGAAATCCGCGGCGGCCGCTTTGTGGAAGGGCTGGTCGGCGAGCAATTCGCGCTCCCCGAAGCCATCGCCCACTTGCGCAGCATCCGCCTGCGCCCGCCCGAACAACAACTCGTCACCCTGAGCGGCAGCGACCCCCTCAACCTGGTCGGCACCGTCCTTGCCGGCGACCGCCTGCCTGCGCTGGCCGGCACGCGCGTGCTGTACGAAGACGGCATGCCCGTCGCCGCATGGGTCGCCGGCAAGCCCCAATGGTTGATCGAGGGCGACCTCGCTCAACAACGGCGCTGGTACAACGCCTTGCTGCGCCGACCCGAACCTGATGGCACCAGCGGCGTAACCTACGTGCATCGCTAGGGGCCTCACCCGCACAAATCCTGATGGGGGAACCATGCATCATTCCCGGCTTTGCGCACTGCTCATCGACTGCAACACCTCCGATATCGACAAGGCCGCTAGCTTCTGGGCCGAAGCATTGGGGCGCCCCGTCGACCCCGACCATCCGGGCACGCGCGGCAATTACCGCATGCTGGAAACACCGGAGGACGAACCCATCGTGCAAATCCAGCGCGTCGAGCATGAGAGCAGGGTGCATATCGATATCGAGACCGACGACATGCCTGCCGAAGTGGCGCGCCTGGAAAAATTAGGTGCTCACGTGGTCACGCGCCTTGAGCGCTGGGTCGTGATGCAAGCACCTACCGGTCAACGATTCTGCGTGGTCCGCATACAGCGCCCGGGATTCCCCAAGAACGCCAATCGCTGGGATGGATGAGTGCGTTCCCGCGTAGGTTGGGGTTCGCCCCGGACTTGATCCGGGGCGAACC
>NZ_DATJMN010000147.1:0-11684 GCF_035508675.1 Dyella sp. | reverse complement strand
GCTGATCTGGGTGCGCCAGGGCAAGGAGCGCCTGGCGCTTGCCAACATCTCCGGCGCGATGATGATTCAAGCCACCGTGCCCAGCGCCCTGGCCATCTTCGCTACACCGTGGTTGTTCGATGCGCCGCTGGTGGTCTCGGGCCTGCTGACCATGCTGGCCATCGTTTATCTATGGCGCTTGTTCCGCAGAGGCAACGTCGACGGTCGCGTCTTGATTCCGGTGAGCGTGTTCTACCTGCTGTTTGCCGGCTACGTGGTTTGGCGCTTCTTATGAGTGCTCAATCCCGATGCGAGGCATTGCGATCGCGCCCTGCACCAAGCTTGCGGTCGAGCACGCCGAACAGCTTCTTGAATGCGCGGGAGAATTTACCGCGCTTGGTCTTGCGCAGCTTTTCCTCTTCGCTGGTGAGCCAGGCTACCTGGATGACGCGACGTTCGCCTTCATACGGCAAATGCCCGTGAAAGGAATTGTCGCAGCGCTTGAACACGGCGAACTCGCCGTACAGCGGTTTGAGTTCGGGGGCGACCAGATCGTCGATGTTGTCCACGCGGTTGAGAAAGCGCAGGCAGCCGTCGCTGGTGTCGGGCCATTGCGTGTTGAGATAGAGCAGGGCCGTGGCCACCTTGGAACGGCTATCGGTGTGGATGGTGCCGTGACGCTTGTTCAAGGCGCGGCACAAGGTCACCAGGGTGGGGTACCGCCCAAGATTTTCGATGCCGAGATAGCGGCCGATGGCGCTGGCGAACTGCGGCGTGGTCATTTGCTCGACCAGCGCGTTGACCGAGGGACCGCAGTCAGCCGGGTCGTAGGGAAAGAAACCCGCGCTGCTGTATTTGGGGAAATCCCGCTCCAGGTCCGTGCGCGCTTCGTCCGGTAACTGGCCGTGCGCGATCAAGAACGGGAACGGCTGCTGGCGCACATCCGTGTCCGGGCGATCGAGTCGAGCGGGGTCCAGCAGTAGGGCGGTTGCGTTCATCGAGTTTCGCAGCTTTCCTGGCTAAGTCTCGGCGCAGTCTAGCGCGAGCGGGTTGCCGGCGCGCCATATGATTATCCGTTTTGGGAGGTCCATTGCGGTGGACAGAAAGGCGCGCGAAGCCTATCATTTCAACCCGCCCGAGACTTTCCTTCACTTAAGGTCCACAAGCCTGCTTCTGTGCGGCTTGCGGACCTTGCTGTACCTAAAAGGCGGCCCTCTCCATGCCTCACTCCGCTCTGCTTGCCCTCGAAGACGGCAGCGTATTCCACGGCCACTCCGTAGGTGCGACTGGCGAAACCGTTGGCGAAGTCGTTTTCAACACGGCGATGACGGGTTACCAGGAGATCCTCACCGATCCCTCCTATGCCCGACAAATCGTCACCCTTACTTACCCGCACATCGGCAACACCGGATGCAACGAGGTGGATGCCGAATCCGACAAGGTGCATACCGCCGGCCTGATCGTGCGCGACGTGCCGCGTCGTGCCAGCAATTGGCGCAGCACCGAGAGCCTGCCTGATTATCTCCAGCGCCATGGCATCGTCGCGATTGCCGGCATCGACACGCGCCGGCTCACGCGCATTCTGCGCGACAAGGGTGCGCAGAACGGCTGCCTGGTGGCTGGCCAATCCATCGACGCCGAGGCAGCACTCGCCAAGGCGCGCGCCTTCCCCGGCTTGAACGGCATGGACCTGGCCAAGGTGGTCAGCGTCGATAAGCCGTACAACTGGAACGAGGGCGTGTATGACCTCGACCGCACCGCCTTCCATGAAACGGACAAGCGCTTCAATGTGGTCGCCTACGACTACGGCGTAAAGCGCAACATTCTGCGCTTGCTGGCCGAGCGTGGTTGCGAGATCACGGTGGTGCCTGCGCAGACACCGGCTGCCGACGTGCTCGCCATGAATCCGGATGGCGTGTTCCTCTCCAACGGCCCGGGCGATCCGGCGGCCTGCGATTACGCCATTGCCGCCACGCGCGAATTCCTGGCCAAGGAAATTCCGTTGTTCGGCATCTGCCTGGGACACCAGATCATGGGGGCGGCGGTGGGCGCGAAGACCATGAAGATGAAGTTCGGCCATCACGGCGCGAATCATCCGGTGAAAGACCATGACGATGGTCGCGTGCTGATCACCTCGCAGAACCATGGTTTTGCGGTGGATGCCTCGACGCTGCCGTCCAATGTGCGCGTCACGCATAGCTCGCTATTCGATGGTTCGCTGCAAGGTTTCGCACTGACCGATCGTCCCGCGTTCTGCTTCCAGGGACATCCGGAGGCGAGCCCGGGTCCACACGACATCCGATATCTGTTCGAACGTTTCGCCAAGCTGATGCAGGAGACCCGCTGAGATGCCCAAGCGTAATGACATCAAGAGCATCCTGATCATCGGCGCCGGTCCGATCGTGATCGGCCAGGCCTGCGAGTTCGACTACTCCGGCGCGCAGGCCTGCAAGGCGCTGCGCGAAGAGGGTTACCGGGTGATCCTGGTGAACTCGAACCCGGCCACGATCATGACCGATCCCGAGATGGCCGATGCCGTCTACATCGAGCCGATCAACTGGCAGACGGTGGAGCGCATCATCGCCAAGGAGCGGCCCGATGCCGTGCTGCCCACCATGGGCGGCCAGACCGGCCTCAACTGTGCGCTCGATCTGGCCGACAACGGCGTGCTCGAAAAATACGGGGTGGAGCTGATCGGCGCTTCGCGTGAAGCGATTCGCATGGCCGAAGACCGTGAATTGTTCCGTGTGGCAATGTCCGAGATTGGGCTGGAATGTCCCAAGGCGGCCGTCGCGCGTTCGTTTGAACAAGCAGTCGAGATTCAGGTCAGTGTCGGCTATCCGACCATCATCCGTCCCAGCTTCACGCTCGGCGGTTCCGGCGGCGGCATCGCGTACAACCGCGAGGAATTCGAAGAAATCGTCAAGCGCGGTCTGGAGCTTTCGCCCGTACATGAAGTGCTGGTGGAAGAATCCGTGCTTGGCTGGAAGGAGTTCGAGATGGAAGTGGTCCGCGACACGGCGGACAACTGCATCATCGTATGCTCGATCGAGAACCTTGATCCGATGGGCGTGCACACCGGCGATTCGATTACCGTGGCGCCGGCGCAGACGCTTACCGACAAGGAATACCAGCGCCTGCGCGATGCGTCCATCGCGGTGTTGCGCAAGATCGGCGTGGACACCGGCGGCTCCAACGTGCAGTTCGGCGTGAATGCCGAAACGGGGCGCGTGGTGGTGATCGAGATGAATCCGCGCGTGTCGCGTTCGTCCGCGCTGGCTTCGAAGGCCACCGGCTTCCCGATCGCCAAGGTGGCGGCGAAGTTGGCCGTGGGCTACACGCTGGACGAACTCAAGAACGACATCACCGGCGGCCTCACGCCGGCGTCGTTCGAACCGACCATCGATTACGTGGTCACCAAGATCCCGCGCTTCGCGTTTGAAAAATTCCCGCAGGCCGACGCGCGCCTCACCACGCAGATGAAGTCGGTGGGCGAGGTGATGGCGATCGGCCGCAGCTTCCACGAATCGCTGCAAAAAGCGTTGCGTGGCCTGGAAATCGGCAAGACCGGCCTCAATCCCACCGGCCTGGACATCACCAGCGAAGAGGGCCTGGCCAAGCTCAAGCGCGAACTGCGCGAGCCGCGTCCCGACCGCGTCTTCCATCTGGCCGATGCCTTCCGCGCGGGTTTGACGCTGGAGGAAGTGCACGACCTCAGCCATGTCGATCCGTGGTTCCTCGCCGCATTCGAAGACATCGTGCTGGTCGAGAAGGAGGTGCGCGAGCAAGGCCTCACTGCGCTCGATGCGTTGCGGATGCGCGAGCTGAAGCGTCTCGGCTTCTCTGATGCGCGCCTGGCGGAACTCAGCAACACCGATGAGGCGGCCATTCGCCATCTGCGCCGCACGCTGGGTGTGCGCCCGGTGTACAAGCGCGTGGATTCCTGCGCCGCCGAATTCGCGACGACCACTGCGTACATGTACTCGACCTACGAGGAAGAGTGCGAAGCCAACCCCACCAACCGCGACAAGATCATCGTGCTGGGCGGCGGTCCGAACCGCATCGGGCAGGGCATCGAGTTCGACTACTGCTGCGTGCACGCTGCGCTCGCGCTGCGCGAGGACGGCTTCGAGACCATCATGGTCAACTGCAACCCGGAAACCGTGTCGACCGACTACGACACGTCGGACCGCTTGTACTTCGAGCCGCTTACGCTTGAGGACGTGCTGGAAATCGTCGATCTCGAAAAACCCAAGGGCGTCATCGTGCAGTACGGCGGCCAGACGCCGCTGAAGCTGGCGCGTGCGCTGGAAGCCGCGGGCGCGCCGATCATCGGCACCACGCCCGATTCGATCGACCTTGCCGAAGACCGCGAGCGCTTCCAGCAGATGATCGTCAAGCTCGGCCTGATCCAGCCGCCGAACCGCACCGCGCGCAACGCGGACGAAGCGCTGGCGCTGGCGCGCGAGATCGGCTATCCGCTGGTGGTGCGCCCCAGCTACGTGTTGGGTGGCCGTGCCATGGAAGTGGTGTACGACGATGCGGACTTGTCGCGCTACATCCGCGAAGCGGTGCAGGTATCGAACGATTCGCCGGTGCTGCTCGATCGCTTTCTCGACCATGCGGTGGAGGTGGATGTGGATGTCATTGCTGACTGTGATGGCAACGTGCTGGTCGGCGGCATCATGGAGCACATCGAAGAAGCCGGCGTGCACTCGGGCGATTCGTCCTGCTCGCTGCCGCCGTATTCGCTGTCGCCGGCGATCCAGAACGAACTGCGCCGCCAGGTTGGCCTGATGGCGAAAGAGCTGAAGGTTGTCGGCCTGATGAACACGCAGTTTGCGATCCAGGGCGATACGGTGTTCATCCTGGAGGTGAACCCGCGCGCCTCGCGTACGGTGCCGTTCGTATCCAAAGCTACCGGCGTCGCGCTGGCCAAGATCGCCGCACGTTGCATGGCCGGGCGCTTGCTGGAAGAGCAGGGCGCTACCCGCGAAGTGATTCCGGGTTACTACTCGGTGAAGGAAGCGATCTTCCCGTTCCTGAAGTTCCAGAATGTCGATCCGATCCTCGGCCCGGAAATGCGCTCCACCGGTGAAGTGATGGGCGTGGGCCGCAGCTTCGGCGCGGCTTTCGCGCGCGGTCACGACGCGGCTGGCATCAAGACGCCGCCCAAGGGCAAGGTGTTCGTGTCGGTGCGCGATGCAGACAAGGATCGCTTGTTGCCGGTGGCCGCCGATATCGCCTCGCGTGGCTTCACGCTGGTGGCTACGGCGGGCACGGCAAGCTATCTCACCTCGCACGGTGTCATCTGCGAGCGCATCAACAAGGTGCTGGAGGGCCGCCCGCATATCGTCGACTTGATCAAGAACGGTGAGATCGTCTATATCGTCAACACCACCGAAGGTAAGCAGGCGATCGCGGATTCGTTCTCGATCCGGCGCGAGGCATTGCAGCATCGCGTTACTTATTCCACCACGGTTGCAGGCGCGCGTGCGCTGGTGCATTCACTGGATTACCACGACAGTGGCGAAGTACACAGCCTGCAAGAACTACACAAGGAGTTGAACGCATGAGTCGCGCACCCATTACCAAGGCCGGGTCGGAGCGTTTGCGCGCCGAGCTGGAGCGCCTGAAATCGGTTGAGCGTCCCAAGATCATTGCCGCCATCGCCGAAGCGCGCGCGCATGGCGATTTGAAGGAAAACGCCGAGTATCACGCGGCGCGTGAGCAACAGAGCTTTATCGAAGGCCGCATCAAGGAGTTGGAGGCGGCCTTGTCCACGGCCGAAGTGATCGATGTGTCGCGCTTGAATCCCGGCAGCAAGATCGTGTTCGGCGCGATCGTGGAATTGGAGGACGAGGAAAGCGGCGAAGCGGTGAAGTACCAGATCGTTGGCGACCTTGAGGCCGATATCAAGCAAGCGCTGATCGCCGTGTCCTCGCCGATTGCGCGTGCCTTGATCGGCAAGAGCGCCGGCGACAGTTTGGAGTTCAGGGCGCCCAACGGCGTAAAGCGCTACGAGATCACCGGCGTCAGTTACGAGTGATGCGCCTCTTCGCTCCTTCTCTCTGTTGAGAGAGGGAGCGCTTTGAAGCAATGTTTTGAGGCGCAAAAAAAAGCCGCTTTGCAGCGGCTTTTTTATCGGCTCATGGCCTGGATCAACGCTGGCGCGCTTTGAAACGCGGGTTGCTCTTGCAGATCACGAACACTTTGCCGCGACGGCGCACAACCTTGCAGTCACGGTGCCGCTGCTTGGCGGACTTCAAAGAGGAAAGCACCTTCACGGCAGGCTCCTGGAACGAAACGAATCAAAGTAAGCGCGCAAGTATAACTAGATCAATCGCTTGTCACAAGCCTAAGACGGTTTTTGCGGTGGCAACCGTTTCCAGGCATTGCAATACCACCGGGCTGGGGTTTTGCGCCGGGCTGGCAACGGCCAGTACAAGATAGGCATCCGGATCGGCCAGCGGGACGTAGCTTATCCCGGCCAGCTTAACCACCTGCATGCTGGCCGGCACCAGGGCCAGCCCTACGCCGGCAGCCACCAGCGCGAGCAAGCCGTTCAGTTGCTGGGCGTGTTGCCGGATCACCGGATGGAAGCCGGCCCGGGCGGCCAGGCGCAGCAAGCGGTCATACAGCGTTGCTGCCAGTTCGCGTGGCTGGACGACGAAGGGGTCGCCAGCAACTTCCCCCAGTTCTACGCTTTGCCGACCAGCCAGACGGTGGTTCTCAGGCAGGGCCAGCAGCAGCGGCTCGCGATCGATGATGTCAATGCGCAGGGCCTGTGCGTCGTCTTCGTGCGTGGGCACATCGCGTACGAATCCCACGTCAATCTGGCCGTTGCGAATGGCCGAGAACTGCGGCTGGGTATACATCTCGCTCAACCATACGCGCACGTTGGGCGCGTTCTGCCCGAGCCGCAGCAGGGTCTGGGGCAGGGCGGGGTGGAACGATACGGAAACCGTATAGGCGAGCTTGAGGTGCCCGCTGAAGCCCGCTGCGGCCTCCGCGACCTGGGTACGGGCTTCGTCGGCCATGGCCAGGATCTGCCGGGCCTGGTCAAGGAATAGCCTTCCTGGCGCGGTAAGGGCGACGTTGCGCTTGTCGCGCTCGAGCAGGCGCACACCCAGGTCCTGCTCTAGCGCCTGGATCTGCTGGGAAAGCGGAGGTTGGGAGAGATGCAACCGCTGCGCGGCGCGCGTGAAGCTGAGTTCCTCGGCGACAGCGATGAAGTAGCGCAATTGGCGAAAATCAAACATATATGAGTTTCGAATAAATAGGAACCTAAATATATATTTGATTCTGTATCGGGTCGATCATAATATGCTCTCCGTCGCACCACTGACCCCCCTCCCCCCGAGTGGTGTTGACCCTCGCCCCGCAGCGACGCTACCCCCGCGGTATTTCGGCATCCCTCCCCAGAGCCATTACCGACGCGTCGCTAGCGGGGCGCTTCCTTTCTCTTCCCCCTCAGTACATTGCGGAGCTTTCTTAAAGCTCGGTGGCAAGTCGTGTGCCTTGCGCAATGGCGCGCTTGGCGTCCAGCTCTGCCGCCACGTCGGCCCCACCGATCACGTGTACGCGCGGATGCCCCCGTTCAGTCAGCGCATCGGCGAGGCCACGGTTGGGCTCCTGGCCGGCGCAGACGATCACGTTGTCCACCGGCAGCACCTGGGACTTGCCGCCCACGGTGATATGCAGGCCCTGGTCGTCGAATCGGTCATAGCTGACGCCGCCCAGCATCGTCACCTGCTTGTTCTTCAGCGTGGCGCGATGCACCCAGCCGGTGGTTTTGTTGAGGCGAGCACCCGGACGCCCCTCCGTGCGCTGAAGTAGCCAGACTTGCCGTGCAGACGGTTCCGGCTGGGGGCGAAGCAGGCCACCGGGATGCTGCAACTGCATGTCCACGCCCCATTCACGTGTCCAGCGTGCGACATCGGTGGTGGGCGAGGGCGCAGGTTCGGCCAGGAACTCGGCAACGTCGAAGCCGATGCCGCCGGCCCCGATGATCGCCACGTGTTTGCCAACCGGATGGTTGCGCGCCAACACGTCGAGATAACCCAGCACGCGCGGATCATCGCTACCAGGGAAATTCACACAGCGCGGGGTGATGCCGGTGGCAATGACGATGTCGTCATAGTGCTGCGCCGTGAGTGACGCAGCATCCACGACTTGCCCTAGTTGCACGCGCACGCCGGTGTCGGCCAGGCGATGCTTGAAATAGCGCAGCGTCTCGCGGAATTCCTCCTTGCCGGGAATGCGCTTGGCGTAGTTGAACTGGCCGCCGATTTCTTCGCCGGCATCGATCAGCGTGACCTCGTGACCGCGTTCGGCCAAGGTGGACGCGCACGCCATGCCGGCTGGGCCGGCGCCCACCACCGCGATACGTTTGCGCGTCTTTGCCGGAACGATACGCAGCTCGGTCTCGTGGCAGGCGCGGGGGTTGACCATGCAGCTTGCGCGCTGGTTCAAGAACACGTGATCGAGGCACGCCTGATTGCAGGCGATGCAGGTATTGATGCGTTCGCTGCCACCGGCTTTCGCTTTGGCCGCCCATTCCGGATCCGCCAGCAGCGGCCGTGCCATCGACACCATGTCCGCATCGCCATCGGCAAGAATGCGCTCGGCTACCTCAGGCATGTTGATGCGGTTGGTGGTGATCAGCGGAATCGATACTTCGCCTTTGAGCTTCCTGGTCACCCAGCTGAAGCCGGCGCGCGGCACGCTGGTGACGATGGTCGGTACGCGTGCTTCATGCCAGCCGATGCCGGTGTTGATGATGCTGGCGCCTGCTGCCTCGATGCCTTTGGCAAGCGTGACGATGTCCGGCCAGGACTGCGCATCTTCCACCAGGTCGAGCATCGAAAGGCGATAGATGATGATGAAATCCTGGCCGACGGCTTCGCGCATGCGCCGCACGATTTCCAGCGGAAAACGCATGCGCCTGGCCGCATCGCCGCCCCAGGCGTCGTTGCGCTTGTTGGTGCGCGCGGCAATGAACTGATTGATGAGATAGCCTTCCGAGCCCATCACCTCCACGCCGTCGTAGCCGGCTTCGCGCGCGAGTTGCGCGCAGCGGACGAAGTCCCTGATGGTGCGCTCTACGCCGCGCCCGCTGAGTTGGCGTGGTTTGAACGGCGTGATCGGCGACTGGATGCGCGATGGCGCGACCGACAGCGGGTGATAGCCGTAACGCCCTGCGTGCAGTATCTGCATGCAGATGCGCCCGCCTTCGGCGTGAACCGCCTGGGTGATCTTGCGGTGGCGGGGCTTGTGCCAGGGCAACGTCATACGTCCGCCGAAGGGTTTCAACCAGCCTTCGATGGAAGGGGCGATGCCGCCGGTCACCATCAGGCCCACGCCGCCGCGGGCGCGCTCGGCGAAATAGCTTGCCAACTTGTCGAAATCGGCCGCCTTGTCCTCCAGCCCGGTATGCATCGAACCCATCAGGATGCGATTGGGCAGGGTGACGTGGCCCAGGTCGAGCGGGGCAAACAGGTGGGGATAGTTCATGCGACGACCGTCATTCAAACGATCGTATGAATGTGCCCGCTATTCACGATGGACGCAAGTGGCCCAGGCGTGGCAATTGCCGTCTCAGTCGAGCAATTGTTGTACCAATGCCACGTATTGACGCATGGCTTCCTCTTGCGGCATGCCCTTCACGCGCGACCAGGCTTCCTGCTTGGCGGTGCCGATGAAGTCGAAAAAACTGGTCGGCTGGCAATCGTGCACGTCGCCTTCCAGGGCCTGCTTGTAGAGCGCGTAGAGCGAAAGCAGCGTGTCGTTGTCGGGCCGTTCCCTCAGCCGCCGCAGTTCGTCGGCGGCCTGGTGGAACTGGCGGTGAAGATCGTTCATGGAGGACGGCTGATAGCCGGATACGGTCGATGAGTAACGGAAAAGCATGCGCCTGGCACCCCTGTAAACGCGATAAGCTAAGCACTTCCCGTGCCATCAGGTTCGTCCATGCCAACACGCCAGTCCGTGCCCGTACTCACCATCGACGGACCCTCCGGATCAGGCAAAGGCACGATCAGCCGGCTGGTGGCGGAACACCTGGGCTGGCGATTACTGGATTCCGGCGCGCTGTACCGGGCGGTCGGCTATGCCGCTGGTGCGGCCGGGCTGGATATTTCCGATGCCGAGGCCGTTACCCGTTGCGCGCAAACCACCAGGATCCAGTTTCGTGCGGTGCCACATGATGGCGAAACGCGCGTGATCGTCAATGGCCACGATGCCACCGACGAGTTGCGCACCGAGACTGCCGGCGCTGCGGCCTCGGCCATTGCCTCAATTCCTTCGGTGCGCAAGGCGCTGGTCGATCTCCAGCTGAGTTTCCGCAAGGCGCCCGGCCTGGTGGCGGACGGGCGGGATATGGGTACGGTGATCTTCCCCGATGCGCCGTATAAGGTATTCCTCACTGCCAGCGCGGCCGAAAGAGCTAAAAGACGCTATAAGCAGTTGAAGGAAAAGGGGCTGAGCGTTACACTTGCCACCCTTCAGAGCGAAATTGAGGCGCGTGACGCCCGCGATGCATCGCGAGCCGTGGCGCCGCTGAAACCCGCCCGCGATGCGGTGCTGGTGGATACCACCGGCATGGGGATCGTGGATGTGGCCGCGAAAGTTTTGGCCGTCGTGAATCCGTAACCGGATTGCGGCGGCATTGGCGCTTCATGCCGCGGCATGGAGTTTTGGGTCAACGGTGCGAGGGCGCGATCCCGACCACCCACAACCGGTGGGCCTGCCCATCTGCGCAATTACTCCGACGGCGCGCAGTGGGGTGAAGGCCTTTTCTTATTTCTGGAATCAACATGACTGAAAGTTTTGCCGAGCTGTTTGAACAGAGCCAACAGGCCATCTCTAAACTGAAGCCGGGTGCCATCGTCACCGGTATCGTTGTCGAAATCCGCAACGACGTCGTCGTGATCAACGCCGGCCTGAAGAGCGAAGGCATCGTTCCGATCGAGCAGTTCAAGAGCGAGAACGGCGAGTTGGAAGTAAGCGTGGGCGACGAGGTGAAGGTAGCCCTCGACGCACTGGAAGACGGCTTCGGCGAGACCAAGCTCTCCCGTGAGAAGGCCAAGCGTTCCATGGTATGGGACGACCTCGAGCAGGCCTTCGACAAGGAAGAAACCATCACCGGCAAGATCTCCGGCAAGGTCAAGGGCGGTTTCACCGTCGACATCAAGGACGTCCGCGCGTTCCTGCCCGGCTCGCTGGTCGATGTGCGTCCGGTACGCGACCCGGTGTACCTGGAAGGCAAGGATCTTGAATTCAAGATCATCAAGCTGGACCGCAAGCGCAACAACGTCGTAGTCAGCCGCCGCGCCGTCGTCGAGACCGAGTTCTCCGAAGAGCGCGAGAAGCTGCTGGAGCGCCTGACCGAGGGCGCCGTGGTGAAGGGCACGGTCAAGAACCTCACCGACTACGGCGCGTTCGTGGACCTGGGCGGCATCGATGGTCTGCTGCACATCACCGACATGGCGTGGAAGCGCGTGCGTCATCCGTCCGAAGTCGTCAACGTCGGCGACGAGCTGGACGTGCGCGTGCTGAAGTACGACCGCGAGCGCAACCGCGTGTCGCTGGGCCTCAAGCAGCTGGGCGACGATCCGTGGGTGGCCATCTCGCGCCGCTATCCGGTCGGCAGCCGTCTGTTCGGCAAGGTTTCCAACGTCACCGATTACGGCTGCTTCGTCGAGATC
>NZ_DATJMN010000146.1:0-7437 GCF_035508675.1 Dyella sp. | reverse complement strand
GTCGCTGGTCTATCTGGCATGTGCGCCGCTGCTGCTGCTCAATCTCAAGTTTTTACGGGTCGCGGCCATCCTGGGCTTCATCGCCTACTGCAGCGGGCTCACCCTGGTCGTGGTGCGCGCCGCCGTGCCTTTCATCTACGACTCGGTGATGGATTACGAGCTTGGTTCCAAATACAAATCGGGCGTACGCATCGATTTTGCCGTGTTCTCGATCTTCTGGTACTTGCTGCCGCTCATGCTGGCGGGCCTGGTGCGCAAACCCTATAGCCAGCGCCTCAAGGACAGCACGGCGGTTTACCTGGTGATGCTGCTGCCGTTCTTCCTGCTTGGATGGGGCAACTTCTCCAATCGTTACCTGCTTTCGGCCTACCTGGCGATCTCGCTGATGGTAGCTGCCATTTTCTTCCATAGCCGCGTGTCGATCCTTCGCAATCCCATTCTGCTGCGCGCAGGCCTGTTCGTGTCTTGCGCGGTCTTCTATTACTACGTATCCAACCAGGTACTCGTATGATTGCCTCGCTGCGGGAATGTGAGCACCTGTCCACCGCTACGGAGCAAAGAATCCAGATCAATACCTCGCCCAACGATGCTGCATGGGACTTCTCGC
This sequence comes from Dyella sp., assembly GCF_035508675.1. Classification (GTDB taxonomy): domain Bacteria; phylum Pseudomonadota; class Gammaproteobacteria; order Xanthomonadales; family Rhodanobacteraceae; genus Dyella_B. The sequence goes on along the minus strand of NZ_DATJMN010000146.1, from coordinate 6,830 downwards.
CACTGGCCGGCCATGCACAGGATCCTGTATCGATCGACCTGGTATCGATCGCGGACATTCTCCGCAACGGCTTCGTCTACGAGCCGCATACCATCTATAAAGATGTAAAAATCGCCGCGACCGGCTTCGACCCGTCGCACGACATGTTCGACCAGCCACGTTTCCACTATTTGTTCCAGCCCGCGCTGGGCCCGGCGCGACCGCCGCTCGATGCGGTGCATGGCGACCAGCTACTCGAGACATACCACCGCTTGCTCTGCGATGCCGTCGCACGCTCCACCACCGGCATGCGTGCGCCATGGCTGCTGCAGAGCGGCGGCAAGGACTCCACCTCGATGGCGATTGCCATGGCCGACGTGCGTCCGGATACCATCTGCATCACGTACCTCGGCGGCAACGAGGAGAACGAGGTGGCCTCGGCACGTTTCGTCGCGCGCAAACTGGGGCTTCGCCATGAAACCCTGATTTGCGACCCCGGCCGAGCCTACGATCGCTACCTGGCGATGCTCCCGCGCATGCCCTTGCTCACGGCCGATTTCGCGACCTTGTCATACGTGGATCTGGCTACCGAAATACGCCTGCAGCAAGGCGACGGCCTGATCGATGCGTTGGGATCGGACCAATATTTTGGCGTGCCACTGCACTGGCAGGACCGTGTACTTGCCCTGCTCGCCCGCAACTTGCAGGTACCGCAGCAACTGTTCCAATCGCGCCTGGTCAGCCGACACTTCAAACTTTGCGTCGTACTGGCCACCTTGGGAATGAGCCGGTTTGAACGCTATTTCCCCGGCTCGCGCTTCAGCGATGCGGAAGCGGATGCGTTGCTGGGCTGCCCCGTCGCACAGCAGTCTCGCCGGCGCGTGGAAGTCTTTCAGGCCGATCTCGACGCAGCGGGCTCCGCCGAAGCCATACGCCGGCTTTCGCTGGTGATCGGCGAGTCCGCGCATCTGGCCAAGGGCATGTATTCGGCGGCAGCGATGTCGCTGCGGCTCGCGTATCCGTATGCCGATCCGCGATTCCGTGACTGGGTTTTCACGGATGTTCCAGACGAACTGCTGATCGGCCCGGGCGGCCTAAACAAGGTATTGATGCGCCGATACATCGACCAATATTTCCACGACTTGCCGTATGTGAAGGCCAAAGGCTGTTTCCGCTTCGACTTGCGTGGTCTGGCGCGGCAACGTTTCGAACAGGTCTACGATTTTGCGCAACAGATGCAAGCACTGTTACCGGGTGCACCGCATTGGCTGGAAAGCCACCGCGATCGCCTGGACAATAAGTTCTTCGCCTCAAAGTTCTATCTGCTGGCCATGACCCTGCCGTGGCTGCACAGCCGCATGCGGCGCGCATCCGCCATCGACACATCCCCCGGCGCAGAAGTCGTGGCGCCATGAGCCGTAGCGCCATGAGATCGAGCATGACCTCGCAAAAGCGGACGCATGCTTTGGGCCGGGCGCGGATTCAGATCAACGCCTCGCCCTACCTGAGCGCCGTGGACTATTCACCACTCGACGAGCTTGAGCCGGACAATGCAGGTCTGGACCTGGTATCGATTGCCGATCTGTTGCGCAACAGCTTCGTGTATCCGCCCCATTCCATCTATCAGAACGTGAAGGTCGCCTTTTCGGGCTTCGATTCCTCGACGGATCTGCACGACCGGCCGATCTTCCATTTTCCGTTCCGCGCCACGCATGCCAGATCGCAATCGCCTTACGGCGAAGCGGACGATGCAGCGCTGACGCAGACCTACCACCGCTTGTTATGCGATGCGGTGAAGCGCTCCCTCGCCGGCCTGCGCGTGCCGTGGCTGATGCAAAGCGGCGGCAAGGATTCCACCTCGATGGCGATTGCCATCGCCGAGGTGCGCCCCGATACCGCCTGCCTTACTTATCTTGGCGGTACGGAAGAAAACGAAGTGGCGTCGGCGCGTTTCGTGGCCCGCAAACTGGGTTTGCGGCACGAGGTGCTGGTGTGCGATCCAGGCCGGGCCTACGACCGCTACCTGGCCATGCTGCCGCGCATGCCGCTGCTGACCGCCGACTTCGCCGCCTTGTCCTATGCCGACCTCGCCACCGAGGTGCGCCGGCTCGGTGGCGACGGCATCGTTGATGCACTGGGTTCGGATCACTATTTCGGCGGCCCGCTGCACAGCAAGGATTACGCACTGGCGATGCTTTCGCGCAGCTTGCGGCTGCCTTCCAGCGTGTTCCGCTGGCCCTTGATCAGGCAAAACTTCAAGCTCTGCTTTGCGCTCACCACCTTGCAGATGAGCAAGTTCGAGCGCTTCTTCCCCGGCTCGCGTTTCACCGACGTGGAAGTGGACGAGTTGTACGGCTGGAATATGTCGGCCCGCTCGCGGCAGCGGATGGAAACGTTCCGCGCCGAACTCGCCGCGGCCGGCTCGACCGAGATCCAACGCATCATCGGTTTCACTCTGCTTGAAGCGCCAGCCATGGGCAAGGGCATGTATGCGGCCAAGGCGATGTCGCTGCGCGTGGTGTATCCGTATTGCAACGCGGAACTGCGCGACTGGATTCTTCATCGCGTACCCGGCGATCGAGTAAGCGGCCCGGGCGGCGTGAACAAACTGCTGATCCGCCGGCACATTGCCGAGCACTTCAGCGAGCTGCCGTACGTGAAGACCAAAGGCTCGTTCCGATTCGATCTGCGTGGGCTGGCCAGGCAGCGTTTCGACCAGGTCTACGCCTTCGCACAGCAAACGCGCGCCATCCTGCCCGGCGCACCACGTTGGCTGGAAATTCATCGGAACCTGCTGGACAACAAGTTTTTTGCTTCCAAGTTCTATCTGCTCGCCGTCACGTTGCCGTGGTTGCTCAGCCGCATGCAGCTGCACGCGCCACCGCCAAGTCGCGAGGCGGCCAAGGAAACATGATGCACACCGTTACACACGAACGCGTCTTCACTACACGCCGCGTTGCTCTACCCATCTTGTTGCTGGCGTTATCCCTCATTGGACTTTACACGTGGAGCCTTCCCGGCCGCGCCTGGGCAGCACATCACGCAAGCAACGTCGTGGTCAACGTCCGCGACAAAGGCGCCAAGGGCGACGGCGTGCACGATGACACCACGGCGATCCAGTCTGCCATCGACAGCCTGCCAGCACGCGGCGGCACGGTGGTGGTGCCGCCCGGCACGTACATGATCGACGCGATGAACTCGATCGTCCTGCGTTCCAACATGGCGTTGCAGCTTGCCAACGACGCCACCATCAAGGCCCTTCCGAACAGCTCGCCACGCTCGTACATGATCAAGGTGTGGCACGTCGACAACGTGAGTATCACCGGCGGAAACATCGTGGGAGAACGCCAGGGGCACACCGGCAAAGGCGGCGAATGGGGCTACGGCATCAATATCCAGGGGTCCAACCACGTGCATGTTTCCAACGTGCACATTTCCGACTGCTGGGGCGACGGCATGTGGATCGGCGCGCTTGGCTGGGCTCCGCATGACATACCCTCCACCGACGTGGTGGTCGAAAACATCGTTTCCACCCATAACCGGCGCCAAGGGCTTTCGATCGGCCCGGTCAATGGCGTCACCATCAGCAACTCCACCTTCAGCAACACCCAGGGCACCATGCCGCAATCAGGCATCGACATCGAGCCGCAGACACAGGGTCATGCCAGCAACATCACTATCGACCACTGCACCATGGTCGACAACCGCGGCAGCGGCCTGGAAGTTCACAGCAACGTCAGCAACGTTACGGTGAAGAACTGCAGCTTCACCAACAATTACGGTTATGGCGTACTGACCGTCGATGCACCGACCCAAGTGACCATCATCAACAACACCGTCATCGGCAATGGCCTGGCCGGACTCTCCATTGCCGGCAAGAGCAGCTATGTGCGGGCCACCGGCAATACGCTCGGCAACAACAGCGCGCGCTATCCGATGAAGGCGGATTCGCCGCAAGCCAGCAACACCCACTTCATACAGGGGCGGCAACTGGAGGTGAAAGACTCCGCCAGCCAGGTCACGGCGTCAGGCAATACGTATGCGCCGCAGACGGAGTGGCAGCACTGAGGGCCGTCAATCGGGAGTCGTCAATCGTCCATCGTGAATCGTCAAAAGCGACCGCTCGCACGATTCGCGATTGACGTCTCATAAGCAACAAACTCGTCACTGTACGCATGCGCGAAGCAAACGTAGCCTGCACGATTCGTGCACGCCGCAACACGCAACCTTGCTCATCAAGAAGCCATGAGGAAGAACCGTCGATATGCATGAGACGAGCCACACGCCAGAACCGTCGGCGACGACCACCGCCGGCCAGCTGGACGAGCGACGCCCTATGCGTGACGCCCAAATAGAAGGCACGGCACCGGTGAGTGTGGTGGTGCCATGCTACCGCTGCTCACACATCATCGAGTACACGGTCGCCTCGGTAGCCGCGCAAATGGTGCGTCCGGGCGAAGTATTGCTGGTGGAAGACGGCAGCGGCGATGGCACGCTGGAAGAATTGCATCGCGTCGCTGGCATGTATCCGCCGGGCTGGGTGAAGGTGGTCGCCATGCCGCGCAACAGCGGCCCCTCGGCCGCGCGCAATCGCGGCTGGCAGCATGCCGGCCAGCCATGGATAGCCTTTCTTGACGCTGACGATAGCTGGCATCCGCAAAAGCTGAAACTGCAACTGGAGGCCTTGGCCCAGGAACCGCAGGCGGCGTTGATCGCCCACGACATGAACGTGCAGACGCGTTCCACGCCACCGCCCGCGCTGAATTACCCGCTGTCGGTGACGCAGGTGACGGCCTATCGCTTGTTCATGCTGCGCACTCAATTTCCCACCGCGTCGGTCATGCTGCGGCGCGACCTGCCTTTCCGCTTCGATGAAACACGCCGGCTCGCGGAAGACTTTCTGCTATGGGCTCAGATTCTGTTGTCCGGCCACCGCTGCATAAGAGTCAATCAGGTGCTCGCCTCGTACCACAAGCCGCCGTATGGCGCGAGTGGACTTAGCGCCGACCTCGTCGCGATGAACAAGGCCGTCGTGGAAGTGCGTAGGGAACTGCATAAACAAGGTCTGCTCAGTTGGCCGCTGTGGCGCGTTGCCGATGCCATGGGCGTGCTGCGCTATCTGCGCCGTTGGGTGATCACCCTCAAGCGCCGTCGCGACGATGCGGTACTTGCTCCGGCGGATTAATGCAGTAATCGGGAATCATGAATGCGCAAATTGTAAATCGGGAATCGTAAAAGCAATAGCCCGCCCGCGCATTTCCCGCTCTTCACGATTCACGCCCCTAAAGATTGACGATTTACGCCATTACGGAATCATCCGATGAAACTTATCTTCTTTGCCAATACCGATTGGTATCTCTATAACTTCTGTGTTTCTACCGCAGTGCGATTGCGCAAGGACGGGCATGAAGTCGTGATGCTTTCTCCGTCGGGCCCGTTTGGCGAGCGGTTCGCCACGCATGGGTTCCGTTGGATCCAGCTCTCGATGGATCGCGCCAGTCTCAATCCGCTGCGTGAAGCGGCAACCCTTGGCCGGCTGGTTGCCATATTGAGGAAGGAGCAACCCGATCTGTTGCACAACTACACCATGAAGTGTGTGGTGTACGGTGCGCTGACGGCACGCCTTGCGCGCGTGCCGGCGGTGGTCAATGCGGTGGCCGGCATGGGCTATGTCTTTACCAGCGACGCACTCAAGGCCCGCATGTTACGCCCGCTGGTGAAATCGCTGATGCGCATGACCTTGAACGATCATCGCTCGCTGCTCATTCTGCAGAACCCAGACGACGTGATGTCGTTTACTGATGCCGGATTGATCCAGCCGGAGCGGATTCGCCTGATTCGCGGCACCGGCGTCGACACCATGATGTTCCAGCCAGCCGCGCCGCCGCTGCATCCCGACGGCCGCCTGCGCGTGCTGCTTGCGGCACGCCTGCTGTGGGAAAAAGGCATCCGTGAATTTGCCGAGGCGGCAGCACTGCTGCGTCGATGGGGCCACGATGTGGAATGCCTCCTCGCCGGCTCGCCGGACCCGGGCAACCCGCATTCCGTTCCGCAAGAGCAAGTACAGCAATGGGTGGATGCTGGCCTCATTCGCTGGCTGGGCCACGTCGACGACATGCCCGGTCTGCTCAACACCGTGCAGGTGATGGTGCTGCCGAGCTATTACCGCGAAGGCGTGCCGAAATCGCTGCTTGAAGGCGCTGCATGCGGACTGGCACTGATCACCACCGATCGGCCGGGGTGCCGCGAGGTGGTGAGCAAGGACGGTGTCGATGGACTGCATGTTGAAGCGCAAAACGCCATGTCCCTGGCCAAGTGCATCGCACGCCTGGATAACGATCGCGCCTTGCTGACGCAGCTCGGCCAACGTTCCCGGCAGAAAGTGCTGCGGGAGTTCGACGAGCGTGCCGTCATTCAGAAAACCATGGATGTGTATGGTGAATTGATGACGCCGTACATGAATGCTTCGGCATCGCGTTCCGCTTCGTAAGAGAACACGCGCAGGCTGGGATGAAATCCCAGTCTGCGAAGCCTAAGCCAAAGCACCAGACGCTTTCCGTACAGGCACGTGATGAAAAAACTCCCGCTCGCCCACGCTTCGTTTACGTCCGCGCGACGAGCTCGCGGGCCTAATGGAAGCTGTCGTTTGGCTGTCTGTCCAATGCACACGCTCCAAGGCAACGAAACGTCGCATGACGTGGACATACCGTTGATGGAGTCATCACATCGTCGCTTCGGGACAGTGGGGCGGCGTTTTTTCAGACCTAACCAGGAATCAAGGGATGAAGGTGCTCGTTTGCGGCGGGGCTGGGTACATTGGTTCGCACATGGTGCGCTGTTTACTCGCCCAT
>NZ_DATJMN010000145.1:0-6661 GCF_035508675.1 Dyella sp. | reverse complement strand
AGGTGGTTTGCGATCTCCCCCTAAAAGGCGATCGCGGAGGGCCCGCCTCCATCTTCATGACAGCACGACTCTTCCTGAGTCTTCATGACACACTGGTTACTCTCGATCATACGGCACCCGCACGCCTTCGTGCTCCCACCCCGGTGCATTTTTCCTACTTCACCGCCGCGCACACTGCGCCGCGTCGAGCCAAACTGGGCATTCGTCAAAACGGAAGCAGCTGATTCCGACACAGCGAGCAGGATTTTCCTGAAAGCCCTTCACGCCGCGCGCAACACGCGGCGTGACCTAAGCGTGTGGAGAAACCACCATGAAAGACATGCAAGGCGGCCGCTGCGGACCGCATCTCTATCTATTGTCCAGTGACTGCTACGAAGACTTGAGGCAACTGCAGGACATGCTGACCCTGATGGCGCACATCACCTATAACGAGGACAACGCCGAGAACGGCAACGGCGTGATGACCATCGGTCGCGCCGAGTTGTATTTCATCTTTGAAGCGATCAACGCAAGGCTTGACGAAGTGTTGGAGCGGTTAAGCGACGAGAATTGGATGGCTGCCGGCAGCCGCGCATGGCAGTAATGATGGCGATAACAGCTTCGTAGGCTGGGATGAAATCCCCGCTTTCATCGGCATGGCGACGTGCTGCATCGGAGTGCGTTGGCGGTGAGCGCAAGCGAACCCCAACGTTGCCATGCAGAAAGCGATGTTGGGGTTCGGCGTTGCCTCACCGCCAATCTACGAAGGATCGCGCCATGCCCCCAGTCTACGCGGCTGCACGCAATGACTCGGCGCATGCTTAGATTTTTTCGCGGGAGACCTTGACGAAGCCATCGCGCATGCGCCGCAGCAGGCTTTGAAGCAAATCCAGTTCATCCGGCGAAAGTTCGGCGAACACGTTCTCCAACCTGTGCGCATTCAATTCCATTGCACGGGTGATGATGTTCCTGCCTTTCTCTGTAAGCGTGGCAAGCAGCCGGCGTCGATCTTTCTCGTCGCCGACCGATTGCACCAGGCCTTCCTGTTCAAGTGAAAACATCAGCGCTGAAACCGTGGCGCGTTTGACCTGCAGGGCCGCAATGATTTCCTGATGCGGAACGGGACGGTCGCCCGCGCCCCACAGCAAGGCCATCGTTTGAAACCGCGCGGGCGAACCTGCCGTGCCTTCCAGCCATGCGTTCAAGACGTTGTTGACCTGCTGGGTCACGGACCTGAGCGTGAATACCGTTTCCAGTCGCTGGACTGCCGCCGGCGAAAACCGGCGCAGGTAGGCCTCCCTCAAGTAGGGGGCGGGGAAGCTCTGATCGCTGGTCGATTCGACGTCTGACAAGGGATTTTCTCCTGCGGAAACTATCTGTGGCTGGATTGTATGCTGCTTGACAATTCTTGGCCAGGATACGCTTTCCAATGAAAACAATGACATAAGAAATTAATACGCCAACTAACTGTTTGCCTATTGACTTGTTTGTTGACGAACTTTATTGTCTGCCTCCAGACAAATCCCGCAGTGCGGGCCGCGGTGGGCGCGGCCCTGGCTACGGGGCGAGGAGTCAGATATGTCCAATCCCTCCGCTGTACCGGCCCCGGCCCCCCTGACGGGTATCCGGTTTGCCCTCGGCGCCTTCGCCGTTGCGCTCGCCACGTTCATGAACGTGCTCGATTCCTCCATCGCCAACGTCGCCATTCCCACCTTGTCGGGCGACCTGGGCGTGTCGGTGGACGAAGGAACCTGGGTCATCACCATGTTCTCCGCCGCCAACGCGGTGGCGATTCCGCTCACGGGCTGGCTCACCCAACGCATCGGCCAGGTGAAACTTTTCACCGGCGCGATTCTGCTGTTCGTGATTTCGTCGGCGTTGTGTGGCATCGCCCCCAACCTCTCCGTGTTGCTGGCAGCCCGCGTGTTGCAGGGCGTGGCCGCCGGTCCGCTGATACCGCTATCGCAAGCGCTGCTGCTCTCTACGTTTTCAAAAGAGAAAAGCGGCAGCGCGTTGTCGCTGTGGGCCATGACGGCCACGGTCGGTCCCATCGCTGGCCCGGCTTTGGGCGGCTGGATCACCGACCGGTACAGCTGGTCGTGGATCTTCTACATCAACGTACCGGTCGGCATCTTCGCGGCTGCGGTGGTGTGGATGGTTTACCGCGACCGTGAAACGCCTGCTCGTCGTTTGCCGATCGATACGGTCGGGCTGATCGCCCTGATCGGCTGGGTCGCTGCACTGCAGATCATGCTCGACAAAGGCAAGGATCTGGATTGGTTCAACTCGCCGGTGATCTGCGCGCTGGGCGTGTTTGCACTGATCGGCTTTGCGTTCTTCGTGATCTGGGAACTCACCGAAGAAAAGCCGATCGTCGATCTGCGGCTGTTTGCCGGACGCAACTTCCGCGGGGGCACCATCGCGATCTCGGTGGCCTATGCGATCTTTTTCGCCAACCTGGTGATTCTGCCGCAGTGGATCCAGGAGTACCTGGGCTATCGCGCCGTCGATGCGGGCTTGGTGACTGCGCCGCTGGGTATTTTTGCGGTGATTCTTGCCCCGGTCATGGGCAAGGCCATGATGAAGACCGATGCACGCATATTGGCGACGCTGGCCTTCGCCGGGTTTGCCGCTGTGTTCTTCATGCGCTCGGTGTACACCACCCAGATCGATCAATACACCCTGATTCTGCCGACCCTGCTGCAAGGTATTCCGACCGCGCTGTTCTTCGTGCCGTTGACCGCGATCATCCTGTCGGGCCTGACGCCCGACAAGATCCCCTCTGCCGCAGGCTTGTCGAACTTCGTGCGCGTGTTCGCCGGTGCGGTGGGCACCTCATTGGTGGCCACCGGCTGGAACGACCGCACGATCCTGCATCACGCACGGCTGACCGAACAGGCCAACCGCTACAACCCGATCTTCACGGATTCGCTCGCACAAACGCAGTCGACGCTGCAGATCGGCGCCTCCAAGGCACTTGCCTTCATCGAGAACGGATTGGACGCGCAAGCGGCCATGCTCGGTCTCAACGACATCTTCTGGCTGTCCGCCGTGATCTTCGTGCTGATCATTCCGTTGATCTGGATGACGCATCCAAGCAAGGACGCGGCAGCTGGCGCAGCGACAGCGGGCGGCCACTGATCACCCAACACCAACGCTCTTACGACCGAAGCGCTTGCGCGCTCCACCCGATACATCCAACCCACTTACCGAGACCAAGACCATGCGTGTTCAACTCATTGCGGCAGCGGTCGGATTGACCCTCGCACTGGCAGGATGTGCCAGTGCCGGCGGCCTGCATCCGGACGGCGCGCCCATCAACCCCAACTCTCTCGCGGTGACGCGCAGCCTCGCGAATGTAAAGCTGTCGCCCGCCGCGTGGCCCCAAGCCGACTGGTGGACATCATTGGGCGACAGCCAGCTCAATGCCCTGATTGCGGAAGCTTTGCGCGACAACCCGAGCCTGGCCGAAGCCGATGCACGGGCGCGCCTGGCGCAGTCCGAAACAGCGCAGGCCGACGCCGGCCGCAAACCGCAAGTCGACCTCGCAGGAAGCGTCGCCGAAGCGCGCCTGCCGACAACGCTGCCACCGATTGGCAAGGGCCATAACGGCGCTGCCAAGTATGTTTCCGCCAGCTTCAAATGGGATCTTGATCTCTGGGGCGGCGAGCGGGCGGCATGGGAGGCCGCCTTCGGACAGCAGCGCGCCGCCGAAGTCGACGCGCATGCAGCGCGGATCGAACTGTCCACCAACGTTGCTCGCGCATACGTGCAGCTCGGCTACGCCTACGCGCAACAGGATGTCGCAGCGGCGGAGCTGGAGCGTGCGACGGACGTGCAAAAGCTGACGCGGCAACGCGTGGCCGCTGGCATCGATAGCCAGGTGCAGCTCAAGCAGAGCGATTCAGAAGTTGCCAGTGCACAGGGGCAAAAGGCGCAAGCGGATCGCGCGATCGATGCGGCGCGCTCCGCACTGTCCGTGCTGTTGGGCAAAGGTCCTGATCGCGGTTTGACGATCGCCCGCCCGCAGCTTCTGCCGCCTGGTGCCCTGCGTGTGCCATCCGATCTACCCGTCGAGTTGCTGGGGCGCCGCGCCGACCTCGTCGCCGCGCGGTGGCGCGTGGAAGCCGCCGATAAGGACATCGACGCAGCCAAGACCCAGTTCCTTCCCAACGTCAACATCACCGCCGTGGCGGGCCTGGTCGCACTCGGCGGCGGCAATCTGTTCCAGGCGAAAACCCGCTTCTACGACGTCGCCCCGGCGATCAGCCTTCCCCTCTTTGACGGTGGCCGGCGTCGGGCGGACTTGAACGGCAAGGATGCGCAATACGATCTCGCCGTAGCGCAGTACAACGACACGCTGGTGCGCGCCGTCAACGAAGTGTGCGACGACCAGGATGCACTCGCCTCGCTGCAGGTGCAGATCGACGCACAGCAGCGTGCACTCGACGCGGCCAACGACGCTTGGACGCTCGCCGAACAACGCTACAAGGCCGGCATCGGCAGCTATCTGGAAGCCCTCAGCGTGCGCCAGGAGCTGCTGATCGCCGAACAACGCATGGCCACGCTGCATGCCGAACAAACCGACTACTCCGTGCAAATGATCCAGGCGCTCGGTGGCGGCTATCGCCCAAGCCAGAGCGCTCCTGATGCGTCGGCGGTCGCCGCCGATGCGAATGCTTCTTCCCTTATTCATCATCGTTCTTGAGGCAGCCATCATGTCTACTGAAATTTCTTCGGCTCCTGACGCAGCCACCCAAACCAGGAAAAAGGGCCGTAGCGTCATGCTACGCATTCTCGGCGCATGCATTCTCGTGGGCGCGGTAGGCTTTGGTGCCTGGTACGTGCTGGAAAGCCGCTGGTACGAAGCGACTGACGATGCCTACGTCAACGGCAACATCGTGCAGATCACGCCGCAGATTACCGGCACCGTGGTCAGCATCGGTGCCGACGATGGTGATTTGGTAAAGAAAGGCGACGTGCTGGTCACGCTGGACAAGGCGGACGCGGACGTTGCCCTGCAGAACGCTGCCGCGAACCTTGCCAATACCGTGCGCAAGGTGCGTGGCTTGTATAGCACCGTCTCCGGTGCGCAGGCCGATGTGGCGGTACGGAAGGTCGCGCTGCAGAAAGCAAGGGCCGACTACGAACGCCGCGTCAGCCTGGCCAGCTCCGGCGCCATCTCCGCGGAAGAACTCTCCCACGCAAGAGATGCACTGACCGCGGCAGAGAGCTCGCTCACGACGGCCGAGCAGCAACTGCAGACCAACAAGGTATTGGTGGACGATACCGTGGTCGCGTCGCATCCGGATGTCAAAGCCGCGGCCGCTCAATATCGCGCCGCCTACCTCAGTGAAGTGCGCACGACCATCGTGGCGCCGGTAACCGGCTACGTCGCCAAGCGCAGCGTGCAGGTCGGCCAGCGCGTGCAGCCGGGGGCAGCCCTGATGGCCGTTGTACCGCTGCACGCCGTATGGATCGATGCCAACTTCAAGGAAACCCAACTCACCCACATGCGCATCGGCCAACCGGTGGAAGTGACTTCCGACGTTTATGGACATGCGGTGAAGTACAGCGGCAAAGTGCTGGAGCTTGGCGTGGGAACGGGCGGTGCCTTCGCCTTGCTTCCTGCCCAGAACGCTACCGGCAATTGGATCAAGATCGTGCAGCGCATTCCCGTGCGCGTGGTGTTCACCAACCCGCAGCAGCTTGACCAGCATCCCTTGCGCATCGGCATGTCGTTGAATGCGGAAGTGGACCTGCACGACCAGAGCGGCCCCATGCTTGCTCAGAAGGTGCCGGCGCAGCCCGCCTTTAGTACGGATGTCTACCAGCAGCAGTTGGCCAACGCTGACGAGAAAGTCGCGCAGATCATTCACAGGAATATGGCCGGCAGCACAAATTGAACCTGCCGGCAGGGGCGTGGTGCTGACGGAGCATCGGTGATCAGGTGGGCGTGCAGGCAAACGTTCACGCCGGCCGATCCATGACCAGGAAGGGAAGGGCCTCTATCAGCACCACATCCCGCTTCGGCCAACCCTTCGCGGGAGTGAAACCATGAACAAGCATGCGATGCACAACGCCGGTCGACAAGGAACGCTCGCCGCGCTCCCATTGACAAGCCCCGGCGCGCAAGCGGCGGCGGACGCCATCTACAAGGTCGCAGAGGTCGCCAGAGCATTGAAGTGCGCGACCAACGTGGTTGAAAAGCTGGTGCATCTCGCTTCCGCGACAAGCGAGCATTTGACGCTTTTGCATTGGCTTGTGCTGGTTCGCCTAGCAAGAACACCGACATGCAGGCAGTTGGAACTTAAATCCGACACAAAGATTGCAGCGGCCTATTTGACCAGATTGCTCGATGATCTAACGCGAGAAGGTTTGGTACGGCGACACCGATCATCGTCGGACCGCCGGCAAATCCTCCTTAGCCTGACTGAGCATGGAAGACGTGTAGCGCTTGAACTATTGGCCTCGCTGAACGACGTCACCCAGCCATCCCGGCTCAACGCCATCGACCATCTGGGCGCATCGCTGGAAAACTTTGTATCGCTCGCTGCGGGAGAAGGGTGGCTGGGAAATGGCGCGTAGACCTTGGAAGAAGCGCGCCTGCTCAAATGATCACTACGACCTTAAGGGTAATGGCACTAACTTAAGCGTCATTGCTCCATGGCTTGCCGGGATT
>NZ_DATJMN010000144.1:0-2465 GCF_035508675.1 Dyella sp. | reverse complement strand
AAGGATCTAGCCGAACAAGTGCGCGATGCCACGCTGGCTATTTACAAATGGGCGGCGGCTTATGCGGCCGACCGCGGCATCATCATCGCCGACACCAAGTTCGAATTCGGCACTGACGAAAGCGGCAAGCTGTACGTGATGGATGAAATGCTTACGCCCGACTCCTCGCGCTTCTGGCCGGCCGACCAGTACCAGGTAGGCATCAGCCCGCCGAGCTACGACAAGCAGTTCGTGCGCGACTATCTGGAAACATTGGATTGGAACAAGAAAGCGCCGGGGCCGCAGGTACCTAAAGAGGTGATCGCCGGCACCGCGGCCAAGTACGCCGAGGCCTTGCAGCGCCTGGCCGGCATCACGCTGGACTAAGCGCATGCGCGCTTGCAGCTTTTCCGGTATGGCAATGTGTTCCTGGCGTATTGTGCATTGATGGCCTCCGCCACCGGCCCACGCAGCATGCGCGACTGGCTCGATAGCTACAGCCGGGATCACCGTCACGCCCTCAACCGTGTCTTGCACTGGATTTGCGTGCCCCTGATCGTATGGAGCGTGCTGGCCCTGCTCTGGACCGTACCGGTACCGCCGTCGCTGTTGCGTCCGGGCGCATGGGCGGTGTTCGCGATCGTGCTGGCGTTTACCTGGTATTGGAAACATTCGCACCGGCTCGGCGCAGCCCTGCTGATCGCGCTGGCGATCCTTGCGCTGAGCTGCGCGGCCGTCTTCGAACGGCTCGGCCCGACTGCGATGCGCTGGCTGGGAGCGGGCATTTTTATAGCGGCATGGATCGGCCAGTTTGTCGGCCACCTGTTCGAGGGACGGCGGCCGAGCTTCTTCACCGACCTTGCCTACCTGCTGGTGGGACCCGCGTGGCTGATGGATAAACTGCTGCATCGCCTGGGTTTCAAGGAACTTCCATGACCGGCTTTCTCGCCCTGCTCAGCAGCCTTATCTGGTGGGTGCTCTACGGCAGCATTGGAGCGATCGTGCCGAGCGCGATCGCATGGCTGGTACTGCGCTGGAACGAGGGTGCGCCGGTGGTGTTCAACCGCACCTACCTGGCCTGCCTGATCTGGAGCCTGTTGACCCTGCTGATCGGCGCGCTCGCGGCTGCGCACGTGGGCATTACCAAGCCGCCATTGGCGCCGCTGATAGCCAGCGGGGCGTTTCGCCTGGGCTTGGTGCTGTCGATGCTGATCGGGGTGATTGCCCTGTGGCGATTGATTCCGCGCGTGGATGCACGGCGGATTCGCGTGGGAAGCGCGTGTGTGGCGGTGGCAGTGGTCATGGCGATTGCGTTCGGTGTCGCCACCACGCTCGCCGGCACCTGATCGAGCCCATTGTCATTCCGGCCTTCGCCGGAATGACAATGGAGCAACGCAAGTTTGCGGTGAAGATTTCTCTGTCAGAGCCCCTTCCCTCTGGGAGAAGGGCTCAAATCACACCATGCCGCCTCAGCCGATCACCTTCTTCACCGTATCCACCACGTGCGCCACGGTGAAGCCAAAGTGTTCGAACAAGGCAGGCGCCGGTGCGGAGGCGCCGAAGGTGGTCATGCCCACAGTGGCGCCATCCAGGCCCACGTATTTGCTCCAGAAATCGACGCTGGCCGCTTCCACCGCCACGCGCGCGCGGCACCAGCCCGGCAGCACGCCTTCGCGGTATTCCAGCGGCTGCGCATCGAACGCCTCGGTGCAGGGCATTGACACCACGCGCACCGGCACGTTCTGCTGCGCCAGCGTACGTGCCGCTTCCATCGCCAACTCCACTTCCGACCCGGTGGCGATCAGGATGGCCTTGAACTTGGCATCGGCCGGATCTGACAGCACATAAGCGCCGCGCTTGATGTCGGCAAGCTGCTGGGCGGTGCGCGACTGGTGCTTGAGCGTCTGGCGCGAGAATACCAGGCAGGACGGACCATGCTTGCGCTCAATCGCCTCCTTCCACGCCACTGCCGATTCCACCGCATCGCATGGACGCCACAGGCGGTTGTTCGGAATCAGGCGCAGCGAAGCCATATGCTCCACCGGCTGGTGCGTGGGACCGTCTTCACCCAGGCCGATCGAATCGTGGGTGTAGACGTGAATGACATGCGCGGGAATCAGCGCGCTCATGCGCACCGCGTTGCGCGCATAGTCGGAGAACACCAGGAAGGTGCCGTCGTAAGGAAGGATGCCGCCGTGCAGGGACAAGCCGTTGGCGATGGCGCTCATGCCGAATTCGCGCACGCCGTAGTGCACGTAGTTGCCGTCCGGGCCGGTGACGCTCTTGCTGCCCTTCCACATGGTGAGATTGGAACCGGCGAGGTCGGCCGAACCGCCTACCATTTCCGGCAGCAACGGCCCGAACGCATCCAGCGCCATCTGCGAAGCCTTGCGGGAGGCGACATCCGGCCCGTCAGCGTGGACCTTTTCGATATACGCCTGCGACTGCTTGGCCCAATCGGCGGGCAGTTCGCCGGCCATGCGGCG
>NZ_DATJMN010000143.1:0-8313 GCF_035508675.1 Dyella sp. | reverse complement strand
TTCCTGCAATTCCTTCGAACGAGAAAGCGCTTTTCATTCACTGCGATATCTGTGTATCGCCAAAAGCGGCAATACCTCCAAGCCGTCGACAACCTCTCACCACCGTGCGCCGCCTGCCGTAAACATCGCGTGCATGGAAAGTTGTTCACGCATTCATGCCGCATGCGGCGGTGGAAATTTCGCTTGCGCATGCACGGTGAGCCGTCTCGCCGCCTTCACCTTGCCGCATCACTGGCTGTACGCGAGTTTGATCCACGCACCCCTAACCTCAAGCATAAGCACTGCCTCTATCGGCGAATCGTCGCCGCGCAGTTTTTTCGTGAGATCAATGGGATGACTATCGCAAAACCCGCACATGGCACGTATCGGATCCCTCGCTCCCTGCCGCACGAGGCGCGCAATCCTCGGCACAGGCCAGGAAAACCTGACCAGGCACTGATCGTGCCGGCCACCGCCCGCGCCGAGCGCGTGCGAGGGCGCATACTGTTCGTCACCACCGAAATGACCGACTTCGTGAAAGCGGGCGGACTCGGCGATGTATCCGCCGCGCTGCCGCGCGCAGTTAGCAAGCATCACGACGTGCGCGTGCTGATCCCGGGCTATCCGAAAGTGCTTGCCGCCGCCGGTACGTCCCTGCGCATGGTCGGCAAAGTGCGAGCCCATCACAAGCTGCCGGCCTGCGAGATTGCCGAATTGACGTTGAGCGACGGCCTCACCGTGCTGGTGCTGTGCAATGCACAACTCTATGAACGCGAAGGTTCGCCCTATACCGATGCCAGCGGACACGAATGGCCGGACAACGACATCCGCTTCGCCACGCTGTCGCATGCGGCCGCGCAAATCGCGCTCAAGCGCGCGCACATTCCGTGGCAGCCGGACCTGCTGCACTTGAACGACTGGCCATGCGCCCTGGCCGCCCACTACATGGATGGCCACAGCGATGCCGCGCCGACCGTACTGACCATTCACAATCTGGCGTACCAGGGTGTATTTCCTGCTGCCAACGCGGCGCATCTCGGCCTGCCGGCGCACCAGCACGCCGAATACGATCGCCACGGGCGCCTCTCCTTCCTGCACGAAGGCATCGCCAAGGCCACGTATCTCACCACCGTCAGCGAGAGCTACGCGCGGCAGATCACCGAACCCGACTATGGTTGCGGCTTGGATGCGTTGCTGCGCCGGCGCTCGCTCGAAGGCAGGCTGATCGGCATCGTCAACGGCGTCGACCACAGCTGGGACCCGCACAACGATCCCGCCTTGGTGGCGCCCTTCGCCATCGGCGACTGGGAAACGCGGCGCGAAAACACGCAGCAGCTGCGGGAAGAGCTTGGCCTGCGGCAGCAGAACGGTCCGCTGTTCGCGGTCATTTCGCGCATGGTGCAGCAGAAGGGCGTGGATCTGATCTGCGAGGCCGCGCCGCAGATCATCGCCGCCGGCGGACAGTTGGCGCTGATCGGTCGCGGCGATCCGGCCATCGAGCGCACGATCGCGCGCCTGCCGCGCCGTTTTCCAGGACGCGTGGCAGCGCATATCGGTTTCGAGGAAGCGCTGGCGCGGCGCATGTTTGCCGGTGCCGATTTCCTGCTGATGCCCTCGCGCTACGAGCCGTGCGGCTTGAGCCAGATGTATGCCCAGTCGTACGGCTGCCTGCCGATCGCGCATGCAACGGGCGGATTGATCGACACCATCGAAGACGGCGTCACCGGCTTGCTGTTCCGCCATGCCAGCGTATCGGAACTGCGCCGCTGCCTGCAGCGCGCGTTCCGCATCTACGCCGAGCCGCTCCTGCTCAACGCGATGCGCGGTGCGGCGATGCTAGAAAAACATGGCTGGGATGCTCCGGGCCGGCAATACGCGGCCCTGTACCAGCGCATGCTGCCTACGCAGCGGCAGGCCGATGTCGCGGCGCCGTCAACGCCCTCCGTGCGCAGGGAGGATGCATATGTGCATTAGGGCCAGCGATAAATCCGCGACGTGGCCACGCCGCACTCGCGCTCCGAAGGCCGCGGCGTGAGGGCCGGCATCAGCATGGCTGCCGTGCCAGCGACCCGCCCTGCCGCATGCATTCCCGCCGAGGTGCTGCAGGCCTTGGACCAGGGCCGGTGCGGCACACCCTTCGAATGGCTCGGCCCGCACCGCTACGATGCAGGCTGGTACGTGGCGACGGTGGCGCACGGCGCCACGGCGGTGGACGTGCTGCAGAACGGTGAAACCTGGCCGGCGCAGCGACTGGCCGAAGGTGTGTTCGTCGCCGAGCTTGCGCAGCAGCCGCAGGATTACCGGTTGCGCATCCAATGGCCGGCGGGCAAGGAAAACATCAGCGATCCCTATGCTTTCGCCCCGCTGCTCACCGAGGGCACGCTGCATGCGTTCCATGCCGGCGAATTGCGCTATCCAGGCGACATCCTTGGCGCCCACGTGCTGCACATCAACGACGTCAATGGCGTGCATTTCTCGGTCTGGGCACCCAATGCGCTGCGCGTGTCGGTGGTGGGCGATTTCAACCAATGGGACGGCCGCCGCCATGCGATGCGGCGGCACGATCACGAAGGCGTGTGGGAAATTTTCATACCCGGCGTGAAAGCCGGCGCGCTGTACAAGTTCGAACTGCTCGACCGCAACGGGCATCTGCTGCCGCTGAAAGCCAACCCTTTCGCGCGCCAGACCGAACAGCCGCCCGCCACGGCTTCGATGGTGGCCGCACCGCTGTCGGTCAGCTGGCATGACGCCGCGTGGATGGCGCATCGCGCATCGGTGGATCACGCACGCACGCCGATCTCCATCTACGAAGTGCACGCCGGCTCCTGGCAATGGAACGAATTGGGACAGCCGCTGGACTGGGACGCACTTGCCACACGGCTGATTCCCTATGTGCAAGCGCAAGGCTTCACGCATATCGAGCTGCTGCCGATCAGCGAGTTTCCGTTCGGCGGCTCCTGGGGTTACCAGCCGATCGCCATGTACGCGCCAACGGCACGCCTGGGCAGCCCGGATGCATTCGCCCGCTTCGTGGACTCCTGCCACGTGGCCGGCATCGGCGTCATCATCGACTGGGTGAGCGCGCACTTTCCGTCCGACGAACACGGCTTGCGCGATTTCGACGGCACCAAGCTGTACGAGCACCGCGATCCGCGCGAAGGCATCCATCAGGACTGGGACACGCTGATCTACAACTATGGCCGGCTTGAAGTACGCCAGTACCTGCTAGGCAGTGCGATGCACTGGATGCGCCACTACCACGTGGATGGCCTGCGCGTGGATGCGGTCGCCAGCATGCTGTACCGCGATTACAGCCGCCCAGAAGGCGAATGGATCCCGAACAAGCACGGCGGCCGCGAAAACCTCGAAGCCATCGCCTTCCTGCAGTCGCTCAACGAAACCGTCGCCCGCGAACAGAGCGGCGTATTGGTGATGGCGGAAGAATCCACCGCCTGGCCCGGCGTCACGCGCCACGTCCACGATGGCGGCCTGGGTTTCAGCTACAAGTGGAACATGGGCTGGATGCACGATAGCCTGGAATACATGAAGCGCGATCCACTGTATCGCCGCTATCACCACCACGACCTCACTTTCGGCCTGGTCTACGCCTGGTCGGAAAAGTTCATGCTGCCGCTCTCGCACGACGAAGTGGTGCACGGCAAAGGCTCGCTGATCGCACGCATGCCCGGCGACCGCTGGCGGCAATTCGCCAACCTGCGCGCGTATTTCGGTTTCATGTGGACACACCCTGGCAAGAAGCTGCTGTTCATGGGCGGCGAGTTCGCGCAGTACCGCGAATGGCACCACGACCGTCCGCTCGACTGGCATCTGCTGGACGACCCCTTGCATCGCGGCGTACAGCAACTGGTGGCCGATCTCAACAGCGCCTTCGTGCACGAACCGGCACTGCACCGCTGCGACCACGATCCGGAAGGCTTCCAATGGGTCGTCGGCGACGACACGCATGCCTCGGTCTACGCGTATCTGCGCTTCGGTGGCGAAGGCGTTCCGCCGATCCTGGTGGTGTGCAACTTCACGCCGCAGATGCGCCGCGATTACCGCATCGGCGTGCCCGAAGGCGGCCTGTGGCGCGAACTGTGCAACACCGACAGCGCGCATTACGGCGGTTCCAACGTGGGCAACGGCGGCATGGTGCGGGCCGATGCGCAGAGCTGCCGCGGCCAACCGTATTCGTTGAACCTGGTGTTGCCGCCGCTCGCGACCTTGCTGTTGCGGCCGGAGAGGAGCTGATGTGCAGGTCGATCGCATAACTCATAAATCGCCGGCCACCTCCTGCTACCACTGCACCTACGGCGCGCAAGTGCTGGACGACGGCACCACGCGATTTCGTGTCTGGGCGCCCGGCGCCGAACGCGTCGAGCTGGTGATCGATGACCACGCCTTTCCGATGGAGCGCGATGAAGACGGCAACCACACGCTGCCGATCGAAGTCGATGCCGATACGCGCTACGTCTACCGCATCGGCGATCGCCAGGTGCCCGACCCGGCCTCGCGCGCGCAGCCAGGCGGCGTGCTCGGCGCAAGCATGGTGGTCGATCCGCGCGACTACGTATGGAAGTGCAACGACTGGAACGGCATGCCGTGGCATCGTGCCGCCATTTGCGAGGTGCACGTCGGCGCGATGGGCGGTTTCGACACGTTGCGCCAAGCACTGCCGCGCCTGTCGGCCAGCGGTTTCACCGCCATCGAACTGATGCCGATCGCCTCGTTCCAGGGCGACCGCAACTGGGGCTACGACGGTGTGCTGCCGTACGCGCCGGATGCCTCCTACGGCAGCATCCATGCACTCAAGGCGATGATCGACGAAGCACACCGGCTTGGCGTGGCCGTGATCCTGGACGTGGTCTACAACCATTTCGGCCCGCTCGGCAACGAACTGCCGAACTACGCGCCCGAATTTTTCGCGCCGGACGTGCACACGCCATGGGGCGCGGCGATCGATTTCCGCCGGCCGCAAGTGGCGCGCTACTTCATCGACAACGCGCTGATGTGGATCAACGAATACCGCTTCGACGGGCTGCGGCTGGATGCGGTGCATGCCATCCAGCCGAAAAGTTTCCTGGATGAATTGGGCGCCGCCGTGCGGCGTACCTGCCTGCCGCGCGGGCGCGAGGTGTGGCTGATCCTGGAAAACGAACACAACACCGCCGGCCTGTTGCGCGGCGACTATAACGCGCAGTGGAACGACGACGCGCACAACGCCTTGCACGTGCTGCTCACCGGCGAACACGAGGGTTATTACGCCGACTTCGCCAAGCACCCGACCGATGACCTTGCGAAGGTGCTGTCGGAAGGTTTCGTGTTCCAGGGCCAGCACGACCGCCGCGGCCTGTCGCGCGGCGAGCCCAGCGGCGATCTGCATCCGCACGCCTTCGTGCTGTTCCTGCAGAACCACGACCAGATCGGCAACCGTCCCATGGGCGAACGCCTGACCTGCCTGGCGAACGAAGCGGACCTGCGCGCGGCGATGGTGCTGGTGGCGCTCAGCCCGATGGTGCCGCTGTTCTTCATGGGCGAGGAATGGGGCTGTCGCACGCCGTTCTATTACTTCACCGACTATGAAGGCGAACTGGCGCAGAAAGTGCGCGACGGCCGGCGCGCCGAGTTTGCGCATTTCTCCGGTTTCACCGACCCGGACCGGCGCGCGCGCATTCCCGATCCGAATGCGCTCGATACTTATGCCGCCTCCATACCGCGCGTGGACGACGCCATGCAGGCGCTGGCGTGGAAACGCTGGTTTGCCGACCTGTTGCAATGGCGCAAGCGCTACCTGGCCGATCGCCTGGCCGGCAGCTGCGCACGCGGTTGCGAGGTGCTGGGTGACAAGACGGTGTATGCACGCTGGCGGCTGGGCGACGGCCACGAGTGGCAAATCGCCTTGAACCTGTCCGACCAGGACGTAGCGCTGCCGCGCGACCCGGCCACCAAGGTGCTGTGGATCGAGCCGCAGCACGCGATGGATGCGCTCGACCGCGGCACGCTCGCCGCACACACGGCGGTGGTGATGGAACGTGAGTGACGCCGCGCTTGCAAAGCTCGCACAGGCGGCAGGCATCGGCGTGACATGGACGGATGCCTACGGGCAGCCCCGAAGCGTGGCCGATGAAACGCTGCATAGCCTGCTCGACGCCATGCAGCTGCCTTCGCACAGCGCCGAAAACCGCGCCGCCAGCCTGCGCCTGATCGAGGAACGCACGCAGGCGCTGCCGGCCTTGATCACCGCGGATGCGGGCGAGGTGTTCGCGCTGCCGCCGGCCATCCGCGGCACGGCCGCCATCGCCGCCTACGACGAGGAAGGCAAGGACCAGGCGCTGGCGCTGCCGGGCCACGGCCAATGCCGCGCACCAAAAAAATACGGCTACTACCAGCTCGTCGTCGGCCCGCGCCAGCTGATCCTGGCGGTGGCGCCGCCGCGTTGCTTCGGCGTGGGCGATGCGCTCGGCCTGCCGCCCCATCCCACCGGCCTGCATAAAACCTGGGGCCTGGTCGCACAGGTCTACGCGCTGCGCCATGCGCAGGACGGCGGCGTGGGCGACAGCCGCGCCATGGCGGAACTGGCCCAGGCCATCGGCCAGGCCGGCGGCGATGCGCTGGCGCTCAGCCCGCTGCATGCGGTGAGTCCGATCCGCGCACACTACAGCCCGTATTCGCCTTCCCACCGCGGCTTTTTCAACTGGCTGCATGCGGATGCCGCGCAAGTACTCGGCGCACCGGCCTTGCTCGAGGCCATCGAGCAAAGCGGCGCGACAGCGGCCTGGCAAGCTGCGCAACACGGCAAGCTGGTCGACTGGCCGACGGTGTATGCGCTGCGGCGCAAGGTGTTCGGGCAGTTGCACGCCTTGTTCGCGCACGCACCGCCAGACTTGCGCGACGACCTGCAACGCTTCGCCACGGAAGGTGGCGCTGCCCTGCGCCGGCATGCATGGTTTGCGGCGCGGCAGGCGCAAGCGGCGCGGCGCGACGAAGCCGGCGCGTGGCAGCAGTGGAACGAGGATTGGCACGACGAAGCGGTCGCAAAGCAGTTCGCGCGCGAACACGGCGCCGACGTGGAATTTGAAATGTTCCTGCAATGGCTCAGCGCGCGCAGCTGGGAAAAAACCGCCGCGCTGGCACGCGATGCCGGGCAGCGCATCGGCCTGATTCACGATCTCGCCGTCGGCTTCGAAACCGGCGGCAGCGAAGCATGGGCCTGGCGCGAGCACGTGCTCGCGGGCTTGGAACTGGGCGCGCCGCCCGACGCCTTCAATCCGCAGGGACAGAGCTGGGGCGTCACCGCCTATGCGCCATGGGGTTTGCAAGCCACCGGCTTTCGCCCATTCATTGAGCTGCTGCGCGCGAACATGGCACATGGCGGCGGCATCCGCATCGACCACATCATCGGCTTTCAGCATCTGTGGGTGCTGCGCCAGGGGCAGTCCTCCGCCGAAGGCGGCTATCTGCGCCAGCCGCTGCAGGACCTGCTGCGCCTCACCGCACTGGAATCGTGGCGCCAGCGCTGCATCGTGATCGGCGAAGATCTCGGCACCGTGCCCGCCGGCCTGCGCGACATACTCGCCGCGCGCGGCGTGCTGGGCATCGACGTGCTGTTGTTTACGCACGACGAGCAAGGCGAGTTCCTGCCGCCGCATGCGTGGCGAAAGAACGCCGTGGCGATGACCACCACGCACGATCTGCCGCCCTTGGCCGGGTGGCGCCAAGGCACAGATTTGCGTGCGCGCGCCAACGCGCAGGCGTGGCGCGAGGAGGCGCTTGGCCAACAGTTGCAGGCACGCGAACAGGAAGTCGCGCAGCTGGATGCCACGCTCGCGGCGGCTTCGCCGTCAGGGTATGCCGGCTTTCTCGCCAACACCCCGGCGCCGCTGGTGCTGATCCCGCTCGAAGACGCACTGGAACGCACAGAACAACCCAACCTTCCCGGCACCGTCGACAGCCATCCCAACTGGCGGCACCGCTTGCCGGACGACGCGGTCGAAACCCTGCCACCGGTATTGCGGAACATCGATACGCAGATGAAGCAGGCACTGCCCGCATGAACGAGTTACGCGCCACCGTACGCCTGCAGCTCAACCGCGAATTCGACCTTCTCGCGGCGGCCGAGCGCGTGCCGTATTTCGCCGCGCTCGGGCTTAGCCATGTGTACCTGTCGCCGATCGCGATGGCCCGGTCCGGTTCGATGCACGGCTACGACGTGGTCAACCCGATGATCGTCAACCCCGAGCTCGGCGGCGAATCGGCGCTCGCCCGGCTGGTGCAGACGCTGCATACGCACGGCATGGGCGCGATCCTGGACATCGTCCCCAACCACATGGCCGC
>NZ_DATJMN010000142.1:0-2734 GCF_035508675.1 Dyella sp. | reverse complement strand
CCATTTGAAGAGATAGGCGGTGATGGCAGAAACCACGGCGGACAGGGCGGCCCAGAGCAGGCCGTTATGGCGCTCGCCCTGCTCGGCTTCGTAGGCGCCGAGCACGTAGTAGGTGTAGGCGCAAACCGCCGCCAGCATCATCGGCGTCTTCAAAAAATCCAGACGACCCCCTTGAACTTTTTCGAGTGCCTACACAGTGCCGCGCTTGCCCTTCATGCCGCCGCGCGTAACGGACACGCGCTGCCACAGGTAGATCGGCAATCCGGCCAGCAACAATAGCGCGCCCCACAGCAGGGTTTCGGCGCCGGTGCCGATCAACGCCCACACACAAAACGCCAGCGCCCCAAGCGCTACCCAGCGACGCCACGCGCGACCCGCGCGGTCGATGCGCCACCATGCCAGCACCGTGATCAGATACGGCAGCAAGGTCGCGGCGGTGGACAACAAAATGGTGAAGGTGAACAGCGCCACCAGGGTGCGGCTGTAGTTGGACACAATCAGTGCGCTGGCAAGCATGCTGCTGATCAGCAGGCCGAACCAGGGGGTGCCGCGCTGGTCGCTGCGGGCGAACGCCCTGGGAAACAAGCCATCTTGTGCCGGTGCGAGGGTGACCTGCCCCTGCAGTAATACCCAGCCGTTAAGCGCGCCGAAGCATGAGAGGGTGGCGATGACGCCAATGCCGATCCCGGCCGAATTTCCCCAGACACGCCGCGCCGCTTCCGCCATCGGCGCCGCCGACGCATGCAGCACATCGGCGGGCAGCATGCCCACGACCACCGTGCAGGTCAGCATGGTGGCGAGCCCCGCCATGGTCATGCCGATCACCGTGGCGCGCGGAACGGTGCGCTGTGGGTCGCGCACCACGCCGGTCGGCACTGTCGCCGTTTCCAGGCCGAGGAAGGCCCATAGCGTCAGCGCCGCCACCGACGAGGCCACGCTTACCAGCGGAAGGCCGCTGGCATTGAAAGGATGAAACGCGCTCGCATGCACCCAGCCCAACCCCAGCAGGCCGAACACGATCAGCGGCACCAGCTTGAGCGAGGTGGTGACGATGGCCGTGCGGCCCGCTTCGCGCACGCCGGCCAGGCTGATCGACGTGCACAGCCACAATGCGCCCAGGGCGCACACGGCGCCGCGCGCTGGGGTGGCGGTGGCGGCGGGCCACACCGCGCCGAGGCTGCCGGCGAACGCAACGGCGATCGCCGCATTGGCCGACCACACGCACACCCAGTAACTCCAGGCTACGACGAAGCCGACACGATCGCCGAAGGCGCGGCGCGCGTAGGCGTAGGCGCCGCCATGGTCAGGAACGATTTGCGCCAGCCATGCATACACCAGCGCCAGCATCAGCGCGCCGCTCAGGCTGATGCCCCAGCCGAGCAGACTCGCGGCGCCGTAGGGCGCCAACGCTGCCGGCAACACGAACACGCCCGATCCGATGATGTTGCCGATGACCAGCGCGATCAGCATCCATAGCCCGAGCGACCGCGGTGCGGTACTCATGCGTGGACAAGCGTGCTGCGGTAAGCGCGTCGCACCATTTCATGAAAATGGTGCACGGCGTTTTCGCGCAGTGGATTGAGCCGGCCGGCCTCATACGAGCCGGAGGCCAATCCGCGCTGCACGTCTTCGCAGATGGTGACGTCCTCGTCCTGCACTTCATCGCTGAACTGAATATCTTTGGCGCGCCGCGCCTGCGCTTCCACGCTGCTGTCCGGGGCGTAGTAAAAATCGAACTCCACCCGGCAACGATCGACCCCGGCTGGCAGTACACGGTTGGTCTGCAGGCGGCCGGGCAAGATATTCAGCATGGCATTCGGATACAGGAAGTAATACAGCGCCTCGCCGCTGCCATACAAATCGTCGCCGCTTTCCAGCGGGCTGAACTGGAACGAATACCACTCGGCCGTCTCGGTAATGTAGCTGCGGTAGTCGAGCAGGCTGTTCAAGCCCGGGTGAATATGCGGCACGTGGTAGCCTTCCAGATAGTTGTCGACGTAAACCTTCCAGTTGCAGGCCACGTCGTAACTTACGCGGTGATGAAACTCGTAGCCGTGCAACGCGCGATGCGGACCCAGCCGCGCATCGATGCCCGCCACGAACTCGTCAAACGGCGGCGCTTCGCCAATGGCGACGAACACCAGGCCTTGCCACACATGCACACGCACTTCCGGCAGGCGGATGTCCGCGGGGTTGAAGTCCGGCGTGCGCCCCATTTCCGGCGCGCCACGCAGCACGCCATCCAGCCCGTAGGTCCAGCCGTGGTAGCGGCAGCGCAGGCTCTGTGCGCCGCGTCCGTCGCAGCTGGCAATGGGGCCGGCCCGATGCCTGCATACGTTATGGAAGGCGCGAATGCTCGATGTGTCGCTGCGCACCACCAGCAACGGCAAGCCGGCAATCTCCGCGACCACATGGTCGCCCACGCCAGACAGCTGCGATTGATGGCAAACCAGCTGCCAGCTGCGCGCAAAAATCACCGATGCATCCAAGGCCGGCATGCGCGCATCGGTATAGAAGCGGGCCGGCAGGGTCACGGCGCGATCGAGCTGCTGCGACGCGAGCGCGTCAGGGGAAAGTAACTCGGTCATAAATGGAACCCGGCGGCGGCGACGGCCGAGTATTTATCGAACCGCGGTGCAGCATCAATGCACGTTACGGCCTTCGTCCATGCGCAACGCGGGCGGCTCAGAGGCCACGCCGTTCCGCGTCAATGCAAGCTGGCGGCGGCGCGAGC
>NZ_DATJMN010000141.1:0-4870 GCF_035508675.1 Dyella sp. | reverse complement strand
TTTTCTGATGGATGGTCGATGGCTCATCTGGTCCGCGAACTGGGCGCCTTGTACACCGCTTTCAACCAGCGCCAGGCCGATCCGCTTGCGCCGCTGCCCATTCAATATCCCGACTACGCGGCATGGCAGCGGGAATGGCTGGTTGGCGAACGGCAACGCCTGCAGGCGGAGTACTGGCGAAACACACTGGCCGATGTGCCATCGCTGCTCGCCTTACCTACGGATCGCCCGCGGCCGCCACGCCAGACGTCCGCCGGACGCACCCACCCCGTGGCGTTGAACGCGGTGCTGACGCGTCGGCTAAAACAGCTAGCACAGCAGGAAGGTGTCACGCTTTTCATGGTGCTGACGGCGGCCTGGTCTGCCGTGTTGGCAAAGCTATCGGGGCAGGATGACCTGGTCATTGGCACCGTGACGGCCAACCGCAATCGAGCCGAAATCGAAACCTTGATCGGCTTTTTCGTCAACGCGATGGCTTTACGGATCGACCTATCCGGCGATCCGAATGTGCACGAATTGCTGGTGCGTGTGCGTGACGTTGCATTGCGCGCACAAGACCATCAGGACCTGCCGTTCGAGCAAGTGGTGGATATTGCGCAAGTGCCACGTCGCACCGATTGCTCGCCGCTTTGCCAGGTCATGTTCGCCTGGCAAAGCTACGAGGAAAGTGAGCTTGTGTTGCATCAACTCACTGTATCTTCCATCGAGGTTCCGTTTGAGCAGGTTCGCTTCGACCTCGAACTGAGCCTGCGTGAAATCGGCGATGAAATCGTCGGCAGTTTCATTTATGCCACGGCGCTCTTCGATGCCGACACCATCGAACGTCATTGCTCCTATCTCGAACGTATGCTGCAAGCCATGGTGGCCGATACCAGCAAGGTGATCGGCCACATTGAACTTGTCGACGGCGCCGAACGACAGTTGTTGCTGGAAACATGGAACCGCACGGACGCTCCCTACCCGCGCGACCGTTGCGTGCACGAGGTGTTCGAGCAGCAGGTGCAACGCACGCCTGATGCCATCGCCGTGGTCGAGCACACCAACACGCTCAGCTACGCCCAGCTCAATGCCCAGGCCAACCAGCTCGCGCACCAGTTAATCGCCATGGGCGTGCAGCCCGGCGATCGCGTCGCCCTGCTGCTGGAACGCAGCACTTGGCTGGTGATCGCCGAAGTGGCCGTGCTCAAGGCCGGTGCCATTTACGTGCCGATCGACACCCAGGCGCCCGCCTCGCGCCAGGCTTGGCTGATCGAGAATTGCCAGGCGCGCGTGCTGGTCGTGGCAGACAACACCGACACACCCGATGGCGCAGCGGTGCCAGCACTGGCGTTGGCAACCCTGGCCGCAGACACGCTGCCGGACACCAATCCGGCACTGGCACTGTCAGCGGAAGCCGCCGCCTATGTGATGTACACCTCCGGCTCCACCGGCATGCCCAAGGGGGTGCTCACGCCGCATCGCGCCATTCAACGTCTACTGTTCGCCAACGGCTATGCCGACTTCGAGGCCAGCGACTGCCTGGCATTCGCCGCCAATCCCGCCTTCGATGCCTGCACCATGGAGGTCTGGGGCGCCTTGTTGCACGGCGGCCGCATCGCGGTACTGGACAGCGCCACGGTGCTGGATGCGACGCAACTGGCCGACGCGCTGGCCCGCCATGCCGTCACGGCCATGTTCCTGACCACGGCACTGTTCAATCTATACGCGCAGGCCATTCCCAAGGCACTGGCCAGCCTGAAGTATTTACTATGCGGCGGAGAACGCAACGATCCGGCCTCGTTCTGGCGCGTGCTGGCCGAAGGCGGTCCCGCGCACCTGATTCATTGTTACGGTCCCACCGAAACGACCACCTACGCGTTGACCTGCCCCATTTCGTCGGCTTGGCAGGCGCACGACAACCTGCCGATCGGCCGACCGATCGGCAACACACGCGCCTATCTGCTGGATGCGCAGCGCCAACCGGTGCCACGGGGCGCGGTGGGCGAGCTGTACATCGGCGGCGATGGCGTCGCTCTGGGTTATCTCAACCGCCCCGAGCTCGAGGTCGAACGCTTCCTGCCCGATCCGTTCGTCACGCAGCCGGGCGCGCGCATGTATCGCACCGGTGATCTGGCCCGCTATCTGCCGGACGGCAACCTGGTGTTCGTCGGGCGGGTGGATCATCAGGTCAAGCTGCGTGGCTACCGCATCGAGCCGGGGGAAATCGAAGCGCGCCTGGTCGCGCATCCGCAGGTACGCGATGCTGCTGTGCTAGTGCGCCAGGACGACGCCGGCGAGAAGCGGCTGGTCGCCTATGTCGTGACGGAGGACGAAGGATTCCACGATCTGGCGGCGGCCTTGCGTGCGCATCTGGCGACGCAATTGCCGGAATACATGGTGCCGACAGCCTATGTGCGCCTGGGGGCGTTTCCGCTCACGGCCAGCGGCAAACTGGATCGGAAGGCCTTGCCCGAACCGGATGATGCGGCGTTCGCGTTGCACACCTATGTGCCGCCACAGGGCCAGATCGAAGTACGCCTGGCAGCGCTATGGCAGGACATGCTCGGCGTGGCGCGGGTCGGCCGGCATGATCATTTCTTCGAACTGGGCGGCCATTCGCTGATCGCAGTGCGTTTGCTGAGCCGTGTTGCGCAGGCTTTCGGCGTGGACGTGCCGCTCGCGTTGTTGTTCAACCATGGGACGCTCGAAGCCTTCGCCACCGAAGTCCAGCGTGCCATGGCGCCGGCACGCCCACGCATCGACGCCCCCATCCTGCCGATCGCACGCGATGGCGCCTTGCCATTGTCGTTTGCGCAGCAGCGTTTATGGTTTCTGGCCCAGCTGGAGGGCGTCAGCGCCACGTATCACATTCCTTTTGGCCTACGCCTGCGGGGTTCGCTTGATGTCATCGCGCTGCGCCACAGCCTGGATCACGTGTTCGCGCGGCACGAATCATTGCGCACGGTATTCGACACGGCGAATGGCATGCCACAAGTACGGTTACTGCCGACAACCCACCGCCTGCCGTGGCAGGATCACGACTTGCGTGCCGACGGCCATGCAGGCGAGGCCGCCGCCAGGCTGATCGACGAAGAAGCGCAAGCGCCTTTCGATCTCGCCACGGGACCGTTGCTACGCGCGCGTTTGCTGCAACTGGCGGAAGACGATCACATCCTGCTGCTCACCCAACACCACATCGTCTCGGACGGCTGGTCGCTCGGTGTATTGCTGCGCGAACTCGGTGCGCTGTATTCGGCGTTTACTCGCGGGCAAGCAAGTCCATTACCGCCGTTGAACATCCAGTATGCCGATTACGCCGCGTGGCAGCGCAGCTGGTTGTCGGGCCAACGCTTACGTGAGCAGGCCGATTACTGGCGCGATGTATTGGCCGACGCGCCGGTGTTGCTCACCTTGCCTACAGATCGCCCACGCCCGCCGCAACAGTCCTTTGCCGGCGCCGTCTTGCCTATCCGCCTGGATCAAGCCCTGACCCAGGAACTCAAGCGTCTTGGCAGGCAGCATGGCTGCACGCTGTTCATGACCGTATTGGCGGCGTGGAGCATCGTCCTTGCCCGCCTCAGCGGACAGCCAGATGTCGTGGTCGGCACGCCGGCAGCCAATCGCGGACGCAGCGACATCGAGCCGATGATCGGCTTTTTCGTCAACACCCTTGCGCTGCGCATTCGCCTCTCCGCTGCATCTACGGTGGCGGATCTGTTGGCTCACGTACAACGCATCGTGCTGGAGGCACAGGCCAATCAGGATCTGCCCTTTGAACAAGTCGTGGAAATCGCCAAGCCACCGCGCCGGCTGGAGCATTCGCCATTGTTCCAGGTGCTGTTTGCCTGGCAGAACCATGACGATCTGCTGGCAACACTGTCCGACGTGAGCGTGGAACCGTTGCCACTGCCCGTGCATACGGTCAACTTCGACCTGGAGTTGAATCTGGGCGAACGCGATGGCGGCCTCGACGGAGGCATCAGTTATGCCACGTCGTTGTTTGATCAAACTACGGTGGCGCGTTACGCCGATTACCTGGTGCAGGTATTGCGCGCCATGGCCGGAGATGCTGCGCAGCCCCTGCCGCGCCTGCGCATGCTGGGGGATGCGGAACGCCAACATCTGCTTGAAACCTTAAATCGCACCGAAGCTGAGTATCCACGCGACAACGGCATACACCAGTTGTTCGAACAGCAAGCCGCGGAGCGTCCAGAGGCCATCGCTCTACAATTCGGAACGCAGCGCTGGTCCTATGCCGAGCTCAACAGTCGGGCCAACCAGCTCGCTCATCACTTCATCGAACGTGGTGTGCATCCCGGCACGCGTGTCGGTGTATGCCTGGAGCGCAGCCACGAACTGGTCGTTGCGCTACTCGCTGTACTGAAGGCCGGTGGTGCATACGTGCCGCTGGACCCGGCCTATCCGAAACAGCGCTTGGCACACATCCTGGACGATGCGGCGCCAGTGCTGGTGGTTTGCGACGGAACTGGCAGACACGCTTTGCGCGATACCTCGCCGGGTTTGAGCCAGCTTGTCGATCTCACGGAGTGGCCGGCGCATGGCATTTCCGGTGAAGACGGCAATCCGGATCCGCAGGCGCTCGGCTTTGATGCAAGCAATCCGGCTTACGTCATCTACACCTCGGGCACGACCGGCATGCCCAAAGGCGTGGTGGTCGAGCATCGCAATGTAGTCAACTTTTTGCACGCGATGGCACGCGACCCCGGACTGGCCGCAGGCGATCGGCTGTTGGCGGTGACAAGCGTATCGTTCGATATCGCTGGCCTGGAAATTTATTTACCGCTATCGCAGGGCGCGCGATTGGTGTT
Organism: Dyella sp.; assembly: GCF_035508675.1. Classification (GTDB taxonomy): domain Bacteria; phylum Pseudomonadota; class Gammaproteobacteria; order Xanthomonadales; family Rhodanobacteraceae; genus Dyella_B. The sequence goes on along the minus strand of NZ_DATJMN010000141.1, from coordinate 62 downwards.
GGCCAGCAGGGAAGAGGTAGCTGATCCCCTGCGCTTGCGCCGGCTGCTGCGCGAACAAGACA
>NZ_DATJMN010000140.1:0-3042 GCF_035508675.1 Dyella sp. | reverse complement strand
TCGATGCTCAAGCCCTACGAGTACTATCAGAACAACGTCTGCGGAACTTTGTGCCTGTTGAATGCCATGCGCGAGGCTGGTGTGACGAAGCTGGTTTTCTCCTCCACCGCCGCCGTATTCGGCCATCCCAGCGCACCGCTTATCGATGAAGAGCATTCCGCACTCCCGATCAATCCATATGGGGCGAGCAAATGGATGGTCGAGCGCATATTGGCCGATGCCGCGCCAGCTTATGGCCTACGCTCGGTGTCTTTGCGCTATTTCAATGCCGCCGGCGCCGATCCGTCCGGCGACATCGGCGAATCGCACGATCCGGAGACCCATCTCATTCCGACCATATTGCGCTCGGTGTTGGGACACGGCTCGTCACTCAAAATTTTTGGCGACGATTACCCCACTAGAGACGGCACTTGCGTGCGCGATTACATCCACGTGAACGATCTGGCCGAAGCCCACCTCAGTGCCATCCGCTTCCTGGACAAGCATGAGGGCGCGCATTGCTTCAACCTGGGAAACAGCAGCGGCTTCACCGTGTTGGAGATCATTGAAGCGGCCAAGCGTGTTACTGGCGCGGAGATTGCGTTCGAGCGCGCCTCCCGCCGCGCCGGCGATCCGCCCGTGCTGGTCGCGTCCAATGCGAAAGCCCGCACGCATCTAGGGTGGCGCCCCGCCATCACCAACATCGACGACATCGTGCGAAGCGCCTGGCGTTGGCATAGCCAGGCGCGCTATTGACTGCGGCCGACAGCGGCATGCAGGCCAGGAAGGTAGGAAAAACAAAATCCATAAACGGCGCCACTCAATGAAATTCATCTTCTTCGCCAACACTACCTGGTATCTCTACAACTTCCGGCTCGCCACCATCCAGCGTCTGCTCGGCGACGGGCACGAAGTCGTGGTGGTGTCGCCACCGGGAAAATTCGGCAAGCGCCTGGTCGAACATGGCTGCCGCTGGATACCGTTGGCGATGGAGCGCGCCAGCCTCAATCCACTACGCGAGCTGGCCACCCTGAGCCGGCTCGTCGGCGTGCTCCGGCGCGAGCGCCCGGACATCGTGCACGGATTTACCCTGAAATGCGCCATCTACGGCACCATTGCCGCACGCATCGCGCGCGTTCCGGCCGTCGTCAGTGCGGTATCCGGCATGGGTTTCGTATTCACCAGCGATGCGCTCAAGGCGCGCATGCTGAGGCCACTGGTCAAAGTTCTGCTGCGTTTCGCCTTGAATGGCAAACGCTCGCTGCTGGTACTGCAGAACCACGACGATGCCCTGGCGTTTTCACAGGCCGGCCTGGTTGCACCAGAACACATACGCGTCATCCTCGGCTCAGGCGTCAATACCTTCCGTTTCCATCCTTCCAACCGCACCACGCATCGTTATGAACGGCTGCGGGTGCTGCTTGCGGCGCGCCTGCTGCAGGAAAAAGGTGTGCGCGAGTTCATCGAGGCGGCCGCGATCCTGCGCAAGCAGGAGCGTGACATCGAGTTTTTGCTGGCCGGCACACCGGACCCGGGCAATCCGCATTCGATCTCCCGCACCGAACTGCGCCGCTGGACCGAGGCCGGCCTGGTGCATTGCCTGGGGCATGTCAACGACATGCCGGCCTTGCTGGGCAGCGTGCATGTGCTTGCGTTGCCCAGCTATTACCGCGAAGGCGTGCCCAAATCATTGATTGAAGGTGCCGCCACTGGCCTGGCCCTGGTCACGACGAATCAACCGGGCTGCCGCGAAGTGGTGACACAAGACGGCGTGGACGGTTTGTGGGTCGAGCCGCGCAATGCCCAGGCGCTTGCCGAATGCATCGCGCGGCTGGATGACGACCGCGATTGGCTGGCGCAACTGGGCGATCGCGCGCGCGAACAGGCTTTGAAGAAATTCGACGAACGCTTGGTGATCCAACAGACCCTTGAGGTGTATGCCGAGTTGTTCCGTCCGGACAGCAGTGCAACGGAAGCCATGCGGACGGCGCCTTGAGCATTTGCGCACGCATCTCCACACTTTATGCACCGTTCCGTGGCGCAATGCACACACCCCCTCCACTATCCTGCGTGGCGCGGCGCTGCACGCGACACTACTCGCATCATCGTTCACATCATGGTTGGGGTTGAAGGTTCTCGCAGGCGCGTACCGATGTCCACGCAGCGGCGTCTGGCATATCAGTCGCCATGGTGCCGCTCATGGTATCGGCCCATGCTCGTCATCCTGCCGGCAATGCGGAGGACCAAACGTATCGATGCGCTTCATCGCTATACAGCTAACCAGGGCCTTGTATGAATGTACCCGGCACGGAATATCGCGCGCGTCCCACGGCAACCGGGAAGATCCAGATCACGACCTCGCCTTCGCTGGGAGAGATCGATTTCAGTCCGTTGGCGCGGCATGAGCGCAGCATCGACGCGATCGATCGTGTATCGGTCGCCGATGTACTGCGCAACGCGTTCGTGTATCCGCCCCACACCATCTATACGGACGTGAAGATTGCCGCGACCGGCTTCGACCCGGCGCAGGACATGTATGACCATCCGCATTTCCACTTTGCATTCCATGCCAACGCGGCGAGCACGCGCCCACGTACGGGCGACGTGGAAGATGATGCGCTGATCGATACGTATCACAGCCTGCTGTGCAAGGCGATCAAACGCTCCACGCTCGGCATGCGTGCGCCGTGGCTGCTGCAGAGCGGCGGTAAGGATTCCACGTCGATGGCCATCGCGCTGGCTGAGGCGCGCCCGGATACGTCCTGCCTTACCTACCTCGGCGGCAAGGAGGAAGACGAAGTGGCGTCGGCGCGCTTCGTGGCGCAGCACCTCGGACTTCGGCACGAAGTGCTAGTGTGCGATCCGGGCCGCGCTTACGACCGCTACCTGGCCATGCTACCGCGCATGCCGCTGCTTTGCGCGGATTTTGCCGCCCTGGCCTACGCCGACGTCGCCACTGAGGTGGCGCGGCATCAGGGCGACGGCATGCTTGACGCGCAATGCGCCGACCAGTATTTCGGCGTGCCGCTGCGCCGGCAGGATCGCATCATGGCGCTGCTGGCG
>NZ_DATJMN010000139.1:0-11493 GCF_035508675.1 Dyella sp. | reverse complement strand
TGACAGTTGACTAAACGACATGCTCACCTGCCAGGGGTCCGTCCCTGACCTCGACCAGTCAAAAACGAGAAAGCCGCCATCGTTCTGTCCGTTGTATGCGACAAGGGCTTCGACACCGAGCGCGGAGCGGTTCGTCGCGGTGATATAGAGAAAAGTGTCGACGTTCCCGCCGGGTGGCTGGGGGCACACTGCATTGAACGCTATACCGGTGCCGTTCTGCCATGCGGCTCTGAAGTCGTCCGTGTAATACATACCATAACCAGTGCCCCCGAGAACTGACTGTGTATCCAGTTCTCGCGCGGCAGGACCGAGCTTGCCCATGAGCCGCTGCACTGCTTGGTCACGCGATGTCAGGTCAGCGGCAGCATGCGTATGGACGAGCCGAATCCTGCTGTTGAGAAAGGCGGCTCGAAAAGCTTGATCTACCGGCGTTCGTGCTGTTATCGCGGCGAAATGCGCCCGTGCATCACCAATGCCAACACTGGGCTGACCGATTGGTGGGACCGGAGTTGCCTGTCCACTGTTCATGGGGGTAGTCATTTCCAATACTCCTCGGCAGTGTCAATCAAATACTATCTTTACGGTCTATTCGCGAACTACGGCACCGCAAATACAAGTGCAAAAAACGCTCCCAGCAGCGCAGTCACTCATTCGCTTCCCACTCAGCGGTGATGGTCAGGAAGGCGGCGAGATCATCAGCCCCACTTTTATCCATGGTCACGGTCTCAGGCTTGTATCGCGCTGTGGATAAGGCCGGTAATACGGTCGACGCCTGTTGCATACGAGCTTGATGACCCACGTCAGCCATCATTTCCTCAGGATTGCGAAGGCTTAGTGAACTCTCGGGTTTGCCACAGATTATTTGAATTTGGACGCTGCAAGTGCGGTATCCTCTTATGGGGTGAACATCCGTAGCGTCTATTGCTGGCTGGCTGGCTGACTTCGCGAACGGCGGTCAGAACGCACTGTTGGCAAAACCGATTCCAGGGCGTCCACCCAAGATAACGGCCGAAAGCTCTCGTTCTCATCCGTTAGTCGCATCATGAAACTGTTGGGATTCACAGTCCAGAAGCCGCTGTACCAAGCGTTTCAACAAGATCAAGAGTTAGTTCGCCAGCGGGAAGTGAAGACTTATCCGGCGATTCGATCCCACGCACGAACGGAAGGCGCCACGATCTATTTTGCGGATGAATCGGGCCTGCGTTCGGACTACCCACCGGCACCACATGGGTTCCCAAAGGCAAACGCCGGTGATAGGAACCACAAGCGCGCTTCGGCTTGAACATAATTTCGGTGGTGTCCTCGCGGCGAGTTTCGTTTCATGGTGTATGATGGCGCTGTAACGGCGAAAGTCTTTCGAGAGCTCCTCAGCTGCCTGACGATGAGAGCTACAACACCTGTCTTTTAAGTGCTCGATGGCCGCCCTGTTCACAAGGCGAAGCTCGTCAAGGCATTCGTCCAAGCCCAGGAGGGACGGCTGAAGTTGTTCTATTTGCCACCTTACTCATCCCACCTCAATTCTGGCAAACACGTGTGGGCGCAATATGAAGCGGGGAGTCGCCAAGCAACTGGTTGAATCAAAGAGTGAGATGAAACAGCTCGTGATTGGCGCACTGCGTCGCATTCAAAAGCTATCCGGGTTAGTGAAATTTTTCTTTCGCCAATGCGAATGTCAATATGCTGCCGCGTGACATTACTTTCGAAAAAGTTAGTAAGCTTGCGCCATTGTGCTTTGAGCCCGCTCAAGATCTCAGCGCAGATCAGCACGCCCTTCAAGCTGCGCCTCCAGCACTTCAAGCGGCACGCCAGCCGTCTCCGGAACACGCCGCAGCACGAACAGAAAACCCGCGCCGCAGATCAAGCCGTACAACCAGAAACTGCCCGCCGGACCGAGGTGGGTATTGAGCCAGGGAAATGTGTAAGTGAGCACGAAGCACGCGGTCCAGAGCCAGAACACACTCAAGGCGACGGCTTGCGCGCGGATACGGTCCGGGAAGATTTCCGACAGCAGCACCCAGGTGACCGGCGCCAACGTCGTGGCGTAGATCGCAATAGCTGCGAGCACCAACAGCAACACCGGCAGTCCGAGCAAGTGCAGCGCGTAAGCGCCACCGATCAGCAGATAGACCGCAAACAGGCCGCCCGCGCCGACCAGCATCAGCTTGCGCCGTCCCCAGCGGTCCACCAGCGCCAGCGCCAGCAGCGTAAACAGCAGATTGACCGAACCGGTGGCGACAATCGATCGGAGCCCTTCATTAATGTCGAAGCCTGCCGACGCGAAGATGTCCTGCGCATAGTTGAAGATGACGTTTATCCCGCACCACTGTTGGAACACCGCCAGCGTCACCCCAATTACGACGACCGGCCGCACGCGCCGGTCGAGCAGATCGCGCCAGCTTGCGCCAACGCCAGCGTTGGCCTGCTGTACCGTGCGGATGGCGGCCAGCGAAGCGCGTGCATAGACGTCGCCACCGATCTTCGTCAGTACCTGTTCCGCCCTATCGTGACGCCCTCGCCGGCTTAGCCATCGTGGCGACTCGGGTATCGCCATCGCGAGCACCAAGAACAGCAGCGCCGGAACACCTCCACTCAAGAACATCCAGCGTCATCCATGCTGCACGTTCCACGATTGCAGCAACGCGTGCGCATCGAGCCCCGGCGGCACCGGCCGGGCGATCCACAGGTTCACCGACTGCGCCAGCAACACGCCGACGACGATGGTGAACTGGTTGATGGCCACGAAGCGCCCCCGATGTGCCGCAGGGCTGACTTCGGCGATGTATAGCGGCGAAATGCTGGAAGCCAGGCCAATACCCAGTCCGCCGATGATGCGGAACATCGTAAAGATGCCGGTACCGTCAGCCCATGCGGTGCCGAACGCGCACATCAAGAACAAAGCCGCCGAAACGATCAGTATGGCGCGCCGGCCAAAGCGGTCCGCAAGCATGCCCGCCATCGCCGCGCCAGCGATGCAACCGACCAGGGCCGCACTCATCAGCCAACCGGACATCACCGGATCATGGATGCCGAAATAGGTTTCGTAGAAAACCTTGGCACCGCCGATAACCACCCAGTCGTAGCCGAAAAGCAGACCGCCGAGGGCTGCGATCAGGCAAATCAGCCATATATAGCGGCCGCTGTCGGCATGCACGGCGTGGGCATCGCCGGGCGTGTCACTGGGTATCTGCACGAGTGGTTCCTTTGGATACGGAGGCTTAAGGTTCACCGAAAGGTGTCGTCGTGCATGACGTCATTGACGTGGACATTAAGTTCGATGCATTACGCTTATCGAGGGCACGTCCGCGTCGTCATACCGGAGAGCGAGTCCGAGGTAACCAGCGGAGCCACCACGATGCGATCAAGATCCGGTGCGTAACCAGTGGGATTGCCCATCTGGATGGTATTGGACCCCGCCTTCAGTTGAACGCGAAGCAGCGTCGGCCGCGGGTCGTCGAAGGTGCTTCCATCCAGGTTCAACGAAACCGGCGCAGCGTTGTTGACGGTGACCACGAGCGTGCGCGTGCCGCTCGTTGCATAGTCGATTTCAAGCAGGTACGTCCCCGCTCTTGGAACGGTCACATTCGAGAACGTCACCGTATTGGCCGCACCATTCCCGATGTTGCCGGCTTTGGAAAGACCCGAGGCATAGTTGCTGAAGCCCGCGGTGACCGTTCCGCTCAAGGTGGCTTGCTCGGCTTCGTAAGTGGTGGTTGTCGGCAGTAAGGCATCGCCCTGCCCGCTGATCACGATGCGATCCAGGTCGGGCGCATAGCTGGTGGGATTGCCGAATTGGATGCTGTTGTATCCCGCCTGCAGGCAAACCGGCACCGTCGTGCTGGAAGGAATAAGAAAACTGCCGCCGCCGGAATTGAGGGTCTGGTAGGGGCCGCCATTGACCGTATAGAGATAGGAACGCAAGGCAAAGGTCATCGAATCGACCTGCATCAGATACACACCGGCGCGTCGCACATAGACATTCTGGAACGTTACGGTGTTGCCGGTACCCAGGCCGAGGCTGCCTACTTTTTTGCCGTCAGAGCAAAGGGGGCAGTCGGCAATGGATGCCGTGCCCGCCAACGTCGCCGATGTGGCTTCGTAGCTGGTGGAAGGCACAGGCGGCGTATGGCCAATGCGCGTTGAGATTTTCAGCAGCCGCACGCCATGTCCCTCCAGCACCGTCGAAAACGCGCCAGGTGATGGGCCAAGGTCCGTTCGCGCCCACAGGTCACGCACCTGTCGCACGCCGTCCAGCCCGATTTCCCGCCACGGCAGCGTCACCTTCACCGGCGTCGCATTCATATTGAACAAGGCGACGTCGTAGTTGCCATCGCCGAGATCGGAAATCCATACCGGCAGGTCCCCGCCGAGTACCTGCTTTGCCGGCTTGCCGGATTGATCGACCGCAAGCACTTCATCGGCCGTCGCCAGTTGCTTGCCGAAATCATCGATCTTCGTCAGGTCGCCCCCAAGGTAGATAGGTGCGTTTGCCATGGCCCACAGGGTGATGGCGGAGCGCTTCTCGGCATGAGACAGGCCATCCAGTTTGCCGTCTCCGATATCGAGCGAGTCCATGTCGTTCCAGCCCAGCGTAGGGCTGGCCGCATTCTCCCAACCCGGCAGATCCCGGAAGCGTTTGTAGATACGTGGCCAATCCGTAAGCGTCGCGCAACGGCCTTCGCATTCAACGTCATCGTCGATGCGGCGTGCATTGGAAAACGGCTGCCATGTGTCGAGATAGTCCTGATCGATTTCCCATGAGATTGTCAGCCAGATCGGACGGCCGCTGTTCGCAATGGCCTTGGACCAGGCGGCTACGTCGGCCCGGTTGTCGATATTGAGATTGTCGTTGTACGAACCGGGTGTCACGGCATCCAGCTTGATAAAGTCGACACCCCACGACGCGAACAGGGCGACTACGGAATCGATATAGGCCTGCGCACCAGGCTTGGTGAAATCGATCTTGTAATGATACGGCGACGTTCCCGGTGAGCCGAACGCATTCCCCGCCGTGTACGGTACGGTGAGAATGTCCTGGATGTGATAGGGCGTGCCAAGGATCGGGGAATTGGCCGCAACAGCGGGTTCTTCCACCCCGGGAATCCAATAAATGCCGGCCTTCTGACCGTTCTTATGGATGTGATCGATCAGTGCCTTGATGTCCGGAAACAAGGTGGGATCGGGAATTGGCCGGCCGTTCGCGTCGAAGCCGCCGTGCCAACCCGAATCCATATTGATGTAGTTGAAGCCATGCGCCTGCAGCCCTGAGCTGGCCAGTGCATCGGATTGGGCGGCGACATTGGCCTGGGTAAGAAAGTTGGCATCGAGCGTCTGCTGACTGTAGCTGCTCCAGCCAAGATAAGGTCTCTGGGCCACACCGTTGACCTGCGCACCCACACTTGTCGCCAGGCCGAGCAGCCCACACGCCAAAGCACCGCGCGACAAGAGCAACGTCACGGTTCGCGCCAATAAACGAGGCCCCGTTACAGCGTGATGAAACCGTGAATGCTCGCCACCGTTAAATACAAAGGTATTCATGACTGTCGACGTTCCCTTCAATGTCATTGAGGACGCTCCGATTCACTGGGCACGCGTGCCCAACAAAGCTGAGCAGACGGAATCGAACAGCAACTGCTGAACATCACTGACTACGTCGAATGGACTGAAGCTTGCGCTGCTCCCCCGCCTCAGTGCATGCGCTGAAAGCGACAACATACGGCTAGACTTGCGTATTTGTCATATAATATAACGTAGATTCGAATCATCCGCCCTGTCAAGAAGTAAAAATGTCACAAGCACGGCGACGCGACTGTTGATGAGTAAACATGGGGCAAGCTTACTGACGGCAATCGCGCTAACGGCAGCGTCGGTCGTTTGCGCCGCGCTTGCAGCGACACCGCCCTTTCCCGAACATCGGGTACCCGTTTGGGCGCCGAGCATGACTATCGGCGGCCCTACGTTCAACGACCAGACGATTCGAATGATCGCGCACGCAAGCCTGGGCGGCTCATCCGTACGCGTTCACCTATCCAATCTGCGCAGCACGACGCCATTACGCGTGGGCCGCGTGAGCATTGCCTATCAGGCCGATGGCGCGAGCGCTGTCGCTGGCTCGCTACGCACGGTGACGGTTTCTCACGTTACAAGCTTTATCCTGGCCGCCGGCACGGAGGCTTTCAGCGACCCGATAACGATGCACATCAAAGCCGGCCAGAACGTACTGATCAGTCTTTATCTGCCCGGTAAAACCAGTCCCGCCACTTGGCATTCCGATGCATTCGATACCACCTACGTGTCCGACGCGGATACCGGTGATCGCACGGACAACATCGACGGCGGCAGCTATACCCGCACCACCACCTCCTGGTATTACCTGTCGGGCGTGGATGTTCTTGCCAGCAATCACAGCACCATCGTCGCCTTCGGCGATTCCATCACCGACGGCTACAACACGCCCAAAGGCGCCTACGCGCGCTGGCCCGACGACTTGGCGCGCCGGCTTGCCGATAGCCATCACCCTATTGCGGTCGTCGATGCCGGCCTCGGTGGCAACCGGGTGCTGACGGATGCACCAAACATCTGGCAAGGCATCAGCGCCATCAAACGGTTCGTGCACGATGCACTCGATCTGCCGGGTGTGAAAACCGTGATCCTGCTGGAAGGCATCAACGATATCGGCAACGATGCCGGCCCGAACGGCGCGCCGCTGACCGCGCAGGACTTGATCGGCGGCTATAGGCATCTCATCAAGCAGGCGCACGATGCCGGCATCCGGATCATCGGCGGAACGCTGCTGCCGGACCACGGTGCCGACTACTACACCGAAGCCCATGAAGCCATTCGGCAGGCCTGCAATCACTGGATTCGCACCAGCGGCGCCTTCGATGGCGTTATCGACTTCGATCAGGCGATGCGCGATCCCGCCCATCCCGCATCCTTGCGCCCCGGCTACGACTCGGGCGATCACGTCCACCCAAACGCAGCAGGCATGCAGGCCATGGTGAACGCCATCGACTTGCAGCTGCTTACCCATTAGCGCTGAGAGAGAATATCGCCGATGAAAAAATTACCGGGTACTGGCGCGAAAAAGGATCATGGCGATCTTGAGCATGCAGCACGCCGCCATTTCCTGAAGATGACCGGCACGATGGCAGCGCTACTGCCTTTGTTGAGCGCGCCCGGATTCGCTGCCGCGACAGCCCCGGCACAAAATCCAAGACGGACACGCGCACCATCCATGCACGGCCCCACGCTGTGGTACGCCACGCCCGCTTCCGAATCGAACGTCATCCAGGAAGCGACGCCGATCGGCAACGGGCGCATGGGCGGCTTGATTGGCGGCGATCCTGCAAGGGATTTCCTGTATCTCACCGACAACTCCATGTGGCTCGGCGGACCGAACGATTCACTCGATAACGATGGGCAATTCAGCTACGAAGTGAAGAATTTCGGCAGCTTTACCATGCTTGCCAAGCTTTATATCGAGGCGAGTGGCCACGCGCTGTCGGGCATCACCAACTACCGGCGCGAATTGGATCTTGCCAACGGCTACGTGCGGGTTTCCTATCGCAAGGACGGTATCCATTATCTGCGCGAGATTTTTGCCAGCCATCCGGACGATGTCATCGTCGTGCATCTCTCGCAGAGTGGCGGCGGCACCTGGTCGGGTGCGATCGATTTGCAGGGAACCCACGCAGAGACCACCGAGTTTTCGCAACAGACCGCAGGCAGCCATTTCAGTGGCGCATTGAATAACGGCCTGAAATATGCAGCCGGCGTAAAAGCTGTCAGCCGATCCGGCTCCGTATCGGTCGAGAATGGCAGGTTACGCTTTGCCGGCTGCGATGCGCTGACCATTCTGTGTTGCGGCGGTACCAACTACACCCCGGATGTCGCGAAAGGCTACATGGATCATGCACTCGATCCGCTGACGCTGGTGCGGCAGAAGCTCGAGACGGCGGCTTCGTTGACCGCAGATGTTCTGCTGCACAGCCACATTGCCGACTACGCCGCGCTGTATGACACCATGCAGGTCAAGCTTGGCGCATCGACACCGGAACAACGCGGATGGGATACGTGGACGCGTCTGCAGGCACGCGCAAAACCCGATGCCGCCGCGGACCCTGAACTGGAAGCGGCCTACCTGCAGTTCGGGCGCTACCTGACCATCTGCGGATCGCGCGACAAGTTGCCCACCACCTTGCAGGGGCTGTGGCTCAGCGACAATACGCCCGACTGGATGAGCGACTATCACACCGATGTCAATCTGCAGATGAACTACTGGCTGCCGGATCGCGCCGGATTGCCTGCCTGCTTCGATGCATTGACGAACTACTGCCTGTCGCAATTCGAGTCCTGGACCGCGATAACCCGGCAGCATTTCAATGATCCGCGAAATGGCTTCCGCAATAGCTCCGGCAAACTGGCCGGATGGACGGTAGCCATTTCCACCAATATTTTCGGCGGCAATGGCTGGTGGTGGCATCCCGCCGGCAGCGCCTGGCTATGCAACAGTCTCTGGCAGCATTACCAATACACGCTTCATCGCGATCACCTCGTGCGCATCTATCCCCTGCTCAAGGGCGCGTGCGAGTTCTGGGAGGCGCGCTTGCTCACGCTGCGCATCACTGATCCCGTCAGCGGCCGGGAGCGCGAGGTGTTGATCGACGACAGCGATTGGTCGCCGGAACAAGGCCCGAAGAATGCAAAGGGCATCACCTATGCGCAGGAACTGGTGTGGGACCTGTTCAACAACTATCAGCAAGCAGCCGCCATCCTCGGCGTGGACGCGCACTACCGCTCGGTCATTGGCGGATTGCAGGCAAAGCTTTATCTGCCCCAGGTCAGCAGCGAAAACGGCTGGCTGGAAGAATGGATGTCACCGAAGAACCTGGGAGAAACCCGGCATCGCCATCTCTCACCGCTGATCGGATTCTTTCCAGGAGACCGCATCACCCTGGACAACAGTCCGGCAACCCTGATCGATGGCGTTACCCGCTTGCTCGACGCACGCGGCATGACCAGCTATGGCTGGGCATGTGCATGGCGGGCGATCTGCTGGGCACGCTTGAAGCATGCGGAACGTGCCTATCAACTGGTGATCACCAATCTTGCGCCCTGGCAGATTCGCGGCAATGGCACCGCCATGAACCTGTTCGACGTCTACCAGATGACCTCCACCACGGGCATATTCCAGATCGACGCCAACTTCGGCACACCCACGGCCATGCTGGAAATGCTGCTGTATTCCCGGCCAGGTTCGATAGAGCTGCTCCCTGCCCTGCCCAAAGCCTGGGCGGCGAGCGGTGAAGTCACTGGCATCGGCGCGCGCGACGGCTTCGTGGTGGACATGCGTTGGCGCGATGGCGAGATCGCGAGCGTTACCGTGCACAGCGTCGGCGGCACCCGGACACAGCTGAAATTCGGCAAGCATGTGCGAACCATTTCACTGCAATCCGGGCAATCGATAACGATTACGCCAGCTGCCGGTTAGCCTCAATGGCACTAACTTGAGCGTGTGCCTCGACGCTTGCTGTGATGCTCCCCCTCCCCTGCGAAGTAGGGGAGGGTTGGGATGGGGTGCGAGCGTAGCGAGCGGCAAGACCACGACGTTGCCACATTGCTTCTTGTTATCAGAAGTAATAGCAACATTCGGCTGCACGCTAAAGCACAAGCAACCCCACCCCCGCCCTCCCCTACTGCCGCAGGAGAGGGAGCGGATGCGGCAGACCATGGACCCATGACGCTTAAGTTAGTGCCATTGCGATTAGCGTGGCTAGAATCGAAGCAGGCGGTGGACAGCCAACGGCTGCGCCTGATTTGTTGCATTACCCACTGCACTGAGATCGCGGCGCCAATCGCTGCTCCAGATTGTCGGAGCACCTCCTCTTCAAGGAACAGCTTCACGGCCAGCGTATTGCCGCGACGCGTGGGCAGTAACGCTGACAGCTGCCCCACATGCGCCGTCCAAGTTCCATCATCGCCAAAAACGTCTGACCAGGCGCAGTGCGTAAGTGAGCAAGTAATCGCCATCCACAACCGCCTGAGCGGCCGTTCTGCAAAGGGCAATGCCTCGCATTGAAGGATATCCCTCGCCAGCGGACACCATTCCATGCATGCTTGCAGATAACCTTCCGCACCATGGCAGGATGATCTGCATGCACCACCTGATTCGCCCGGGCCTTGCCCTTGCACTGACCTTGCCGAGCGCACTCGTCGCCGCCCAGACATCGCCCGCCGTGGGCGATCGTGGCGTCGCCATCGCCGATGCGCCGGTGCCCCGCCCTGCCGACACGCCCTGCGTCGCCAAGTTGTATACCGATGTCGCATTCGACGACCACGGCAACGCCACCTCGCGTGCGGCGAAGCCCCGTGAGTGGACGTACACACCACCTGCGCAATGCGCCGGTCCATGGTCGAAAGTGGTGCTGGAGGCGGATTTTTCGGTGACGGCCGGGCGGCAATACGACCGCACGGCCAGCCTATGGCTCAAGGGCGTGAACCTTTTCTATGGCACTACGCAGGAACCGAGTGCCAAGGTCAGCCCCCATTGGCACGTCGAGCGTGACGTAACCGATTACGCCAGCCTGTTCCATGACGTCGGGCACGGCCAGACCGTGCTCAACAACTGGATAGATGCCACACGCGCCGGCGTGATCCAAGGCAGCGCGCAACTTGTGTTCTATCCAGCCACTGCGCGCAGCAAGGCCGCGTCGCCCGCCGACCTCGCCATCGGTCTGGTCGGCGACAGCGACGGGCATCCGGTGGATGTGCAGAACGGCCATGAAACGCTCGCGCGCACCCTCACCCTGCCGCGCAATGTCGAACGCGTGGCGCTGGATCTGATCGCGCAGAGCCAGGCCGTGGACGAGCAGTGGTACATGTGCATCGACGATGCCGACATGGAACCCACGCGCGAGTTTTCGCTCGGGCCACCGAACACGGGCGATCCGCTGGAGCAGTGCCCCGGCGGTAACTTCCGCGAAGTGGCCGTAAGCATCGACGGCGAGCCGGCCGGGCGCGCGCCGGTCTATCCATGGACCTACACCGGCGGCGTGGACCCGAATCTGTGGCGACCCACACCTGACATCCAGACACTCAATTTCACGCCCTATCGTGTGGACCTGACACCCTTCGCCGCACTGCTTGACGATGGCAAGCCGCACACCGTGGCGGTGCGCGTGCTAGGCGCACACGACTTCTTCAGCCTCGCCGCCAACCTGCTTGCTTGGCGTGACCATGGGCGCGACGTGCTCACCGGCAAACTCACGCAAAACACACTTGCTCCACAGCAGGATGGCCAGCCGCCACAAGTGCAGCGCCACTTCAAATACGGCCCCGATGGCACGCTGCATGGTGAGGTCGATACCCTGCAAAACGGCCACTATGCAATCACCGGCGAACTGAAAACCTCGCACGGCAAGGTCGTCACGCGCGTCGAACAGCATGCGGATTTTGCCAACCGTCAGGTCTTCGATCATCCATCGAAGGGCAACT
>NZ_DATJMN010000138.1:0-17128 GCF_035508675.1 Dyella sp. | reverse complement strand
TGGCAATCGCCGCGCCGCATTGATACGAGGCCATGGCGATCAGCAAGACGCCGACGGCGAGCAGGACCGGAGCGAGTGACGTGCGGGAGCGTGGCATGCAGGCGGGGATCGATGTCACTTCGAGGACGGCCATGATGCCCGTTACATCTGGCGCAAAGATAGCCTGCGCGCGAACCGCTTTCCGAAATGAAAGGCGGCGCCAGGCAGGTGAGAAAGAATGCCTGCGCCAGAAACGACAAACCCGGCTGTCGCCGGGTTGTGTTTGCTGGAAGCGGTTTCCAGCGAAGTCTTGGTGCCCAGGAGAGGACTCGAACCTCCACGGTTTTACCCGCTAGTACCTGAAACTAGTGCGTCTACCAATTCCGCCACCTGGGCAGGTGTCGCATGGCCTTTCGGGCTGTGCGAGCCGCGTAGAGTAGGGGTGGGAGCACAGGTTGTCAACTATTTCTTCATCTTGATTGCTGCGGCTGACAAAGGCGCACGCAACCATTTATTGAACACAGGTATCGAGGCGATACTAGGCCGTGACCAAGACAAAAAAACCGAACGAAAAGCTGCCGCGCAAAGCGGCCAAGGCCCCGAAAGCCCAAGCAGGCGCGCCCAGGCAGGCGCGTCGCCGTGGAGCAGAAGCGGGTGAAACCACAGCGTCCAAGCGGCAGCGCGATCCGTTCGCGGAGCGCGAGGCGCAACGCTACGAGAAGCCCATTCCCAGCCGCGAAGCCATCCTCGCGCTGCTGGAAGAACGCGGCGAGCTGCTGACCCAGGCGCGCATCGCCGAAGCGCTGCAGCTCCACGACGAATACAGCATCGCCGCACTCACCAAACGCCTGACGGCGATGGTGCGCGATGGCCAATTGCTGCTTGGCCGCCGTGGTGGCTATGCACCGGCACGCAAGCTGGATCTGATCCCGGGGGTCGTGCTGGCCAATGCCGAAGGCTACGGCTTCCTGCGCCCGGACGAAGGCGGCGACGATCTCTACCTTTCGCCCTACCAGATGCGCAGCGTGCTGCACGGCGACCGCGTACTCGCCAGCGTGGTCGGCCTGGATCGGCGCGGGCGCCGGCAGGGCTCCATCGTTGAGGTGCTGCAGCGCCGTTCACCGCGCCTGGTTGGCCGCGTGATGATCGAAAATGGCGTCACCCTGGTGGTGCCGGACGACCGCCGCCTGCATCAGGACATCATGATTGCGCCGGGCCAGGAACGCGGCGCGCGCTCCGGCCAGATCGTGGTGGCGGAGATCACCGATCCACCCACCGCCTACCGCGGCCCGCTGGGTAGCATCCGCAGCGTGCTCGGCGAGCGCCTGCAACCGTCGCTGTTGGTGGACATGGCCATCAACAGCTACGACCTGCCGTACGAATGGCCGCCGGAGGTACTGCGCGCTGCGGAAGAGGTGGAGCCGGAAGTGACCGCCACCGAGCGCGAAGGCCGCGTCGACCTGCGCAAGCTGCCGTTGGTGACCATCGACGGTGCGGATGCACGCGACTTCGACGATGCTGTTTACGCCGAACCCAAACGCGGTGGTGGTTGGCGCCTGATCGTGGCAATTGCCGACGTATCGCACTACGTGCCGGTCGACAGCCCGCTCGACAAGGAAGCCTACGAACGCAGCACCTCCACCTATTTCCCCGGCTTCGTCGTGCCGATGCTGCCGGAAACCCTGTCCAACGGCATCTGTTCGCTCAACCCGAAGGTGGAACGCCTGTGCATGGTGTGCGACATGCAGGTGAGCACGGATGGCGAAATCAGCAAGGCCAAGTTCTACGACGCCGTGATGCGTTCGCACGCACGCCTCACCTACGACAAAGTGTGGCAGGCCATCGGCGTGAAGGATGCCGATGCGCGCGACGAGCTGGCGGATGTGCTGCCGCAACTGGAAAACCTGCATGCCTTGTATCACGCGCTGGCTGAGCAGCGTCGCCAGCGCGGCGCCATCGATTTCGAAACGGCCGAGGTGAAGTTCCGCCTCGATGCAACGGGTGAAGTCCAGGCCGTCGGTGCGGTGCAGCGCAATGACGCGCATAAACTGATCGAGGAATGCATGATCGCCGCCAACGTGCAGGCCGCCATGTTCCTCAGCAAGCGCAAGATTCCCGCGCTGTACCGCGCGCACGAGCCGCCGCCCACCGAGAAATACGAAGACCTGCAGCAGTTCCTGCGCGAATTCAAGCTGCGCATGCCACCGGTGGAAGAGGTGACGCCGAGCGATTTTTCGGACATCTTGCGCATGGTGAAGGACCGGCCCGAGCGCGAGCTGATCCAGTCCGTGCTGCTGCGCGCGCAGAGCCTGGCCGCGTATCAGCCGGATAACCGCGGCCATTTCGGTTTGTCGTTGGAAGCGTATGCGCACTTCACCTCGCCGATCCGCCGCTATCCGGATCTGCTGGTACATCGTGCGATCCGCTATGCGCTGAAAGGTGGCAAGCCTTCCGCCTACCACTACACTGAAGCGGCGATGGCCGCCATGGCCTTGCACTGTTCGCAGCGCGAACGCCGTGCCGAGGAAGCCGAGCGCGACGTGGACGAGCGTTTCCGTTGCGCCTGGATGGCCAAGCACATCGGCGAGGAGTTCGACGGCGTCGTCACCGGCGTCACCTCGTTCGGCCTGTTCGTGGAACTGGATGAGTCGAAAGTGTCCGGCCTGGTGCACATCAGCCAGCTCTCCAACGACTATTATCACTTCGATCCGATCCGCCACTTGTTGAAGGGCGAACGCACCGGCTTGCAGTTCCGGCTTGGCGATCACGTACGCATCCAGGTGCTGCGTGCGAGCCTGGAGGATCGCAAGATCGACTTCCGCATGGTGCAGCCGGTGAAGAAGAAGGCGCCAGAGCCGGGGGTGGCCGTGGTACCGCCGCCTTCCACGCCACGTGCGTACGACTACGCCGCCGCAGGGGAGCGCTATTCCTTGCCTGCGGGAAGACAGCCGCTTCCCGCGCTGCCGCCGTTGCCGGGATCCGACGGCGCAAGCCCGAAGAAACGCGCGGCCAAACCAGGCAAGAAGGTTGCCGTCGCCAAATCCGAAGGCAAGCGCACGGCCCAGCCGGCCGGCGCCACGCGCAGTAATAAGACGGCCAAAGGCCGTACGCCGAAACCGAAGGGCAAACGATGAGTGAGAGCTGGATTGTTGGCATTAATCCGGTCGAAGGCGCTTTGAACAATGACGCCGCGCGCGTGCGCGAAGTGCTGGTCGAAAACGGCCAGCGCAATCCGCGTGTGCATGAGCTGGCGGAAAAAGCCAAGGCGTTGAAGATTCCCGTACACCATCGGCCGCGCGAGCAGTTGGATCGGGTGGCGGGCGAGGCGCGTCACCAGGGCGTCGTTGCGCTGTATCAGGCGCCGCAGCTGGCGGGCGAACACGATTTGGCCGACTTGCTGGAAAAAGCCGGCAACCAGGCGCTGGTGCTGGTGCTGGACGGCGTCACCGATCCGCACAACCTCGGCGCTTGCTTGCGCAGCGCGGCCGCCGCGAACGTGACGGCGGTGATCGTGCCAAAGGATCGCGCTGTGGGCATTACGCCGGTGGTGCGCCGTGCATCGGCCGGCGGCGCCGATCGCGTACCGCTGGTGGCCGCCACCAATCTGGCGCGTGCGCTGCGTACGCTGAAGGATGCCGGCGTGTGGATCACCGGCCTGGCCGGCGATACCGAGCAATCCATCTACGACATCGATCTCAAAGGTCCGGTCGCATTGGTGCTGGGCAGCGAAGGCGAGGGCATGCGCCGACTGACGCGCGAGACCTGCGATTTCATCGCCAGGATACCGATGCCCGGTAGCATGGAAAGCCTCAATGTATCGGTGGCTACCGGTGTGGTTCTGTTTGAAGCGTTGCGTCAAAGGAGTGTGCGATGACGACTTTTTATTGGCACGATTGGACCGGCTACGCCGGCGTGGCCCTGATGCTGCTGGCCTATCTGCTGCTGCAGGCTCACAAGCTGCACGGCAATGGCCTGGTTTATCAGCTGATGAACGTGCTTGGCGCGCTCGGCGTGATGCTGTCGCTGCTGTTTGGTGCGTTCAACGCCTCGGCTTTTTTTATGGAAGTGGCGTGGTTGTTGATCGGCATCTACGGCATGGCGCGCAGTGCGCAGGCGCGTAGAAAGGCGCGCGAGGCTGGGCACAAGACTACGCTTTGGTGATCAGCGGGTTGATTTTCTTGCGCTGGGTCGTGCGTGTATCTCGTGTTCGCCAGGATGTGTCCCCCCCCTGCGAAGTAGGGGAGGGCTAGGGCGCGGTGCGAGCGTAGCAAGCGGCAGAAATCTGACGTCATCGTCATGTGCTTCTTGCGATCAGACGTCGTTGCGACATTCGGCTGCACGCTAAAGCACAAGCAACCCCACCTCATCCCTCCCCTACGTCGCAGGGGAGGGGGCGACCGACGCGAATATCAAGCTTCTTTGCTTGCGATGAACAGCTACCTCAATCCGGCCGATTACCCAGCTTCACCGGCTCCGGGCTGGACGTGAGGTCGCGCTTGTCGCGTTGCGCCGTCAGCGGCTCGCCCTTGACCAGGAACCACACGTTCTCGGCGATGTTGGTGGCGTGATCGCCGATGCGCTCGATGTTCTTGGCCATGAACAACAGGTGCGTGCAGGGCGTGATCACGCGCGGATCTTCCATCATGTACGTGAGCAGCTCGCGGAAGTAGGCGGTGTAGGCTTCGTCCAGTTCCACGTCGTCCTGCCACACCTTGTACGCAAGCTCCGCGTCGCGGTCGCGATAGGCGCGCAGCACGTCGCGTACTTCCGCGGCAGCGAGTTCGGCCAGGTGCGCAAGGCCGGCGGTGGGGGTGAGCGGTGCGGCCATGGACAGCGGAATGGAGCGCTTGGCCACATTGGCGGCATAGTCGCCGATGCGTTCGATATCAGCCGCGATGCGCAGGGCGGCGAATACGTGCCGCAAGTCGCCCGCAATCGGCGCGCGCAGGGCCAGCAGGCGCACCACGTCGTGGCTGATGTCCTGCTCCAGCTGGTCGATCGCGTCATCGTTGTTGACGACGTGCTGGGCGGCGCGCTCATCGCGGCGGTCCACCACGTCGATGGCCGCTTCCAGCTGGCTGACCGCCAACTCGCCCATGCGAACCAGCTCGCCGGTCAGGCGCAGCAGTTCGTCGTCGTAACTCTTGATAATGTGTTCCTTGCTGCTGCCGCTCATGGGATGGCCTCTTGCGATTCAGTGAAGGGAGGGGATTTTCCGCCCGTGCGGCCCCGTGCCCCCAGCTCTCTCCGCCATGGATCAACAATGCGGAGAAGAAGAAAAAAAGATCAACCGAAGCGACCGGTAATGTAATCCTCGGTCTGCTTCTTGCCAGGTTTGGTGAAAATCTTTTCGGTGTTGTCGAACTCGATCAGGTCGCCCATGTACATGAAGGCGGTGAGGTCGGACACGCGTGCTGCCTGTTGCATGTTGTGGGTGACGATCACGATCGTATATTCGTGCTTGAGCTCTTCCACCAGTTGCTCGATGCGGCCGGTGGCGATGGGATCGAGCGCGGAGGTCGGCTCGTCCAGCAGCAGCACTTCCGGGCGCAGCGCAATGCCGCGCGCAATGCACAGGCGCTGCTGCTGGCCGCCGGACAGGCCCAGCGCGCTCTGCTTGAGCTTGTCCTTCACTTCGTCCCACAGCGCCGCGCTGCGTAGCGCCTGTTCCACGCGGATTTCCATGTCTGCACGCGACAGCCGCTCGTGATGGCGGATGCCATAGGCGACGTTCTCGAAAATGGTCATCGGGAACGGCACCGGCTTCTGGAACACCATGCCGACCTTGGTGCGCAGGCGATTCATCGAGAACTTCGGGTCGAGGATGTTCTCGCCGTCCAGTTCGATCGAACCTTTCGCCTCCATCTTCGGGTAGATCGCATAGATGCGATTGAAGATGCGCAGCAGGGTGGACTTGCCGCAACCGGACGGACCGATGATCGCGGTGACCTGTTTCTCCGGGATATCCATGTCGATGCCTTTCAGCGCATGGAATCCGTTGTAGTAGAAGTGCACGTCGCGCACTTTGATTTTGGCGGGCGACGCAGCGTCGGTCAGGGGAGCCGCGGTAGCGGCGGCGAGGTCATTCATAACTCACCTTCTTGCGCGAAAACATGATGCGGGTCAGCAGGCTCAGCGCCAGCACGAACAGGGTGATCAACAGCGCGCCGGCCCAGGCGATCGCATGCAGTGCCGGATTCGGATCGTTAGTGTATTGATAGATGGTGACCGGCATGCTGGCCATCTTGTCCAATGGATGTGCAGTCATGAAGTTGTTGCCGAACGCCGTGAACAACAGCGGCGCGGTTTCGCCTGCCAGGCGGGCGAGCGCGAGCAGCACACCGGTGAGAATGCCGGAGAACGCCGCGCGCATCAGCACTTGCATGGTCAGCTTCCACTGCGGAATGCCGAGCGACAGCGCTGCTTCGCGCAGCGTGCCTGGCACCAACTGCAGCATTTCATCGGTGGTGCGCACGATAACCGGCAGGCCGATCAGCGCCAGCGCCACGCTGCCAGCGAAGCCGGAGAAGGTGATGCGCCCATTGGTGAGTTCCGTGCAGGGAATGACCACGATCACGTACACGAACAGGCCGAGCACAATCGACGGTGCCGACAGCAGAATGTCGTTGAGGAAGCGGATCGACGAGCCCAGGCGCGTGGAGCTGGCGTATTCGGCGAGGTAGGTGCCAGCCAGCACGCCAATTGGCGCGCAGATCAACAGCGCCATCAGGTCCATGATCAAGCTGCCGACGATGGCGTTGGAGAGCCCGCCCTGGTCCGCGTAGGCGGTGATCTTGGTGAACAGCGTGAGCTTGAGCGCGCCCAGGCCGTTTTGCGCGGTGACCCAGAGAATCCACACCAGAAAAACCAGGCCGATCAGGGTGGCCAAGCCGCTGAGCGCGAGCGCAACAACGTTGATGATGGCGCGGCGTGCGTAGACGGCGGACATCAGCGTCCCTCCTTGCGCTGCAACTGGCGCAGCATGAAACGGGCAATCAGCAGCACGATGAAGGTGACCACGAACAGCAGGAAGCCCAGCGCGATCAGCGCGGAACGATGCAGGCCCACCGCTTCGTTGAATTCGTTGGCGATGCTCGAGGAGATCGAGGTACCCGGCATCAGCAGCGACGAAGTGAGGTTGTACGAATTACCCAGCACGAACGTCACCGCCATGGTTTCGCCGAGCGCGCGCCCGAGACCGAGGAAGATACCGCCGATCACCGCGGAGCGGGTGTAGGGCAGCACGATGTCCCACACCACTTCCCAGGTGGTGGAGCCCAGCGCGTAAGAGGATTCTTTCAGGCGCGCCGGCACGGTCTGGAACACCTCGCGCATCACCGAGGAAATGAACGGCAGGATCATCACCGCCAGCACGATGCCCGCGGTCAGCAGGCCCAGGCCCAGCGGCGGCCCCTGGAACAAGGCGCCGATCACCGGAATGTTGCCCAGCGTATTGCTGAGGGTCGGTTCGATGCCGGCCATGAACGGCACGAACACGAACAGGCCCCACATGCCGTAGATGATCGAAGGAATCGCCGCCAGCAATTCGATGGCGGAACTGATCGGACCGCGCATCCAGCGAGGCGCGATTTCAGTAAGGAACAGGGCAATGCCGAAGCTCACCGGCACTGCCAGCAGCAAGGCGATCAACGACGTGACCAGCGTGCCGACAATCGGTGCGAGCGCACCGAACTGGTTGTCGACCGGGTTCCAGTCCGAGCTGAACAAGAAGCGGAAACCGTCCTTGAACAGCACCTCGCGTCCGCCCCACAACGTGGACAGGGCCGCGCCGAGCAGCGTCGCCAGCACCAGCAGGGCGCACAAGCGCACGACGAAACGGAAGATGCGATCGTGGCGGGCATCGGTGCGCGAACGATGTTCGGTATCGCGGGGAATCGGTTCGGCACTTATGGCTGACATGTCTGGCGTGATTTTTTGCGATGGGTTCAGTCAGCACGACGCGCGCAACGGGACGTTGCGCGCGTCGCAAGATTTGCTTCAGCTAGGCGTCCTTGCGACAGGGCCAAAGCTTACTGCTTGTATTCGCTGGCCCAGTAGGCTTCGATCTGCTGCACCAGCGAAGCGGGCAGGGGCACGTAATCCAGCGCGCGCGCGGCGCCCTGGCCCTGCTCGTAAGCGTACTTGAAGAAGTCGAAGGTAACCTTGGTGTTGACGGCGTTCTTCGGCGTCTTGTACATGATCACCCATGAGGTGGCGGTGATCGGCCACGCATCGGCGCCCGGCGCGTTGGTCATCAGCAGGTTGAAGTCCTTGGCATCCTTCCAATCGGCCGTGTCGGCAGCAGCCTGGAAGCTGGCAATGGTGGGTTCCACCACCTTGCCGGCGGCGTTCTGCATCTTCGCGTAGCCCAGCTTGTTCTGCACCGCGTAGGCGTATTCCACATAGCCGAGCGAGTTCGGAATCTGCTTGATATAAGCGGACACGCCCTCGTTGCCCTTGCCGCCGATACCAGTCGGCCACTGCACCGCGGTACCTTCGCCGACCTTCGCTTTCCAATCCGCGCTCACCTTCGAGAGGTAGTCGGTGAAGTTGAAGGTGGTGCCCGAACCGTCCGAGCGGTGCACCACGAAAATCTTGGCGGACGGCAGGTGCAGGCTGGGGTTGAGCTTGGTGATGGCAGGATCGTTCCACATGGTGATCTTGCCCAGGTAGATATTGGCCAGGGTGGTGCCATCCAGCACCAGCGTGCCCGGCGCGACGCCGGACACGTTGAACGACGGCACGATGCCGCCGATCACGTCGGGAAACTGGCCCAGGCCGAACTTGGCGAGATCTTCAGGCTTGAGCGGCATGTCCGACGCGCCGAAGTCCACCGTGCCGGCCTTGATCTGCGCGATGCCGCCGCCGGAACCGATCGATTGATAGTTGACGTGATTGCCCGTCTTTTCCGCATACGCGGCCGACCACTTGGAAATGACTGGATAGACGAAGCTGGAGCCCGCACCGGTGATATCGGTGGCGTGCGCCGTCATGCCAAACAAGGACGCGGTAACCGCGAAGGCGAGCGTACCGAGGCGAGACGGAAGTTTCAGTGAGGTCAACACAGTGGCTCCTTTGGAGGGATGTGGCTAGAAATGCCTACGACCCGCCTATTGCAGAGGTAAGGTGTTGCAATGAGATGAGACAAATGTGTCATCTTGATGACAGTCGCAAGAACTTGTGGATTTCGGCAGGCTGACGCTGGCCGATTCGTCATGCCGGCGAAGGCTGGAATGACGATGGGGCACGACAACAACACCTTATTTTTTATGAGGTGTCCGCTTGAGGGTTCTATAAATTGCACTCAAGCGAAGCGGGCATCTGGACCATTGCGACAAACGGTCCCTTCCCCTACTGCCCTCAAGGCAACGCCGTCCCCACGCGTTCCAGCTCCAATATCTCCAGCGAACGCAGCCGGTTGACGATGCGGCAGAACAGCAGGGCGGTACGCTCGGCGTCATAGACCGCCGAATGCGCCTCGCTCGAATCGAAACTGTAGCCGGCAGCCAGTACCGCCTTGCTCAGTACGGTTTGCCCGTACAAGAGGCCGCTCAGGGTGGCCGTGTCGAAGCAGCTGAAAGGATGAAACGGATTGCGCTTGTGGCCGACGCGGCGCACCGCGGCATTCAGAAACCCGAGGTCGAATGCGGCGTTATGTCCGACCAGGATGGCGCGCTGGCATTCATTGCCGCGTACCGCCGCACGCACGGCTTGAAAGATGTGGTCCAGTGCAGCCCGTTCGTCCAGGGCGGCGCGCAGCGGATTGTCCGGATCGATGCCGGTGATTTCCAGCGCGCGCGGATCGATGTTCGCGCCGGGAAAGGCTTCCACGTGGGTGGATACCACCGGATGGGGGTAGAGCTTGCCCTCCTGGTCCATACCCACGGCGACGGCCGCAATTTCGAGCAACGCATCGCGATCGGCATCGAAACCGCCGGTCTCTACGTCCACGATCACCGGCAGAAAGCCGCGGAAACGCTCGGCCATGCGGGCCGCCAAACTGTTATTGAGTTGCTCCATTCAACAAGCATATCAGCCGGGTGGCGACGCCGCCGATGGCACGAAGCGTCCTTTTTGCGAAG
The DNA here is from genome assembly GCF_035508675.1 of Dyella sp. GTDB lineage: Bacteria > Pseudomonadota > Gammaproteobacteria > Xanthomonadales > Rhodanobacteraceae > Dyella_B. The sequence goes on along the minus strand of NZ_DATJMN010000138.1, from coordinate 7,067 downwards.
AAGACGAGTGCTTGTTTAGACAAGCTTCTTTGCCAGCCAGAAGCAGGTCAATGCACCCACCACGATCAATGTCGCGGTCAAGAATCGGTGCACCCTGGGTGAAGAACCGTATGGTTCGTCATTCAACTGTCACATAACATCCATCTAACGGTAAAGCTGCCGCCTGATCATGCCGCCAGCCCGCAGGCCGCTCCAGGGGAAGGACTGTGATGCCGCGCGGTTTCTTTAAGATCTAGCGGAGACAACAACATGCGTTCCAAGATGCTCACGGTAGCCATTGCTGCCGGTTTGGGCCTGACCAGCGTTACAGCGCCCGTGTCAGCCCAGACGTCCCACAAGAAGGTTACCGTTAGTGCGGCAGAACTGGACCAGATGAAGGCGGAAATCCAGGCACTGGAGCAGAAGGTTCAGGACCTGGAGTCGCAGCAGCAGGCTCAGCAGCAGGCGCAGGCGGAAACGGCCCAGGCCGTGCAGACCACGCAGAGCCAGATCCAGGCTACGCAAAAGCAGGTGGTAGCCGCTGCGACGGAGCACAAGGGCGATATCTTCGGCGGCTCCGGCGGCGTGAAGTGGACGTTCGGCGGCTTCCTGGCGGCGGAATCGATTTATCGCTCGCGCGACACTGCTGATGACGTGGCCAGCAAATATTCCTCCGTTCCATTTCCGGCTACGTCCGCGAACGCGAAAAACAGCCAGTTCACCTACAGCTCGCGCCAGAGCCGCTTGTCGATCAAGGCGCAGGGTGACATCAACGACGATACGCATGTCACGGGCTACTACGAAATGGACTTCCTGGGCGGTGCCCAGACGGCTAACATGAACGAGAGCAACTCGTTCAACCCCCGTGTCCGTCATCTGTTCACCAACGTGGACTGGGATACCTACGGCTTGCACGCTCTGGCTGGTCAGACTTGGTCGCTGCTGACCCTCAATGGCAAGGGCATCTCGCCTGACACGAACGTCACGCCTCTCTCGATCGACGCACAGTACGTGCCGGGCTTCACCTGGGCGCGCCAGACCCAGCTGCGCATCGTGAAAGATTGGGACAAAATGTGGTGGCTGGGTGTGTCGGTCGAAAACCCGCAAACCGCCGGCGTTGCTGGCGTGAAGGGCACCGGTTATTACTCGTCGACCACGGTTACGATCCCGGCTGGCGCCAATTACGCCTCCGGCAACACGGTTTCCCTCAACGACCGTCCTGACGTGATCGTGAAGTTCGCGGCCGATCCGGGTTGGGGTCACTACGAAGTGTTTGGCCTGTCGCGTGAATTCGACTCGCGTGTTTCGTTTACCGGTGTCGCGACGCCGACCAATAAGACCACGAGCGGTGAAGGTTTCGGTTTCGGCATGGTGTTGCCGCTGGTGCCGAAGACCCTCGAATTCCAGTTCTCCGGCATGAGCGGCAAGGGCATCGGCCGCTACGGTACGGCCGGTCTGAACGATGTGGCCGTCAGCCCGAATGGCTCGCTGTACGCGCTGAAGGAAAACATGCTGCTGGGTAGCGTGGTATGGCATCCCACGTCGGCTTGGGATGTGTACCTGTCCGGCGGTCGCGAACAGCAAGACACCTACCTGACGACGGGCGCGAACGGCAAGCCCTACGGCTATGGCAGCGCCATCCTGGGTTATATCAACACCGAGTGCAGCATCTACGGTGCCGCCAGCGATTGCTCGGGCCAGACTCGCCAGATCGGCCAGGAGACGCTTGGTTTCTGGTGGTCGTTCTACCAGGGCAAGTTCGGCAAGGTGCGCTTTGGTGCGCAGTACTCGCACACGACCCGTCAGCTGTATACGGACTCGTTTGGGAATGCGCCGAAGGCTTCGGACAATATGTTCTTCACCAGTATCCGCTACTACCCGTTCTAAGCGATGGTCAGCGTGTAACTGGATCGGTTATCGGAAGGGAGTTCGACCCAGGGATGGAAAAACGGCGGGCTTTGCCCGCCGTTTTGCTTTTTGTGCAGGCGTGACGCGAGCGTGTAAGCGAGCCATGTCATTCACGCATATGAACTTCTATTTAGATATCGGCTTGCGATACCCACGTGCGATCCGATATTTTCGCGCCATGTCTTGCCTCCATCGCTATCGTTTGCTGCTGCTGGCGTTCAGCGCGCTCGTTCTGCTGTTGCTGACGAGCGCAAACGTGGCATTTGATTCGCATCTTCACCGTACGCTTTCCGTATCCGGCACCGCTTCTGCAGTCACCACGGTGGCCGCGGCGCATGGCGCGCATGCGCATTCGAGTTTCACCACGGATGACGGGTCATCCAATAGCGGCCTGTGCGATGACGACTGCGACATCGACGATCAACTGATCGCGCCCGAGCTGACGCGCGCCGTGCTGCGTCCGCTTGCCTCGGAGAGCTCGCCGGACATGACGCCTTCGCTGCGGTCAACGCCCTTCATCGAGCTGCTGCGGCCGCCACGCGCCGCCTGATCGCGTCGTGCGGCGCGTCTGCCGTACGCATCCCTGATTTTTCCGACTTTGGTAGCGCTTGTTCGCACGCTGCTTCCCTGCGTGTGCCTGCATCCAGCGCGGCTGTTAAAATACTTTTTGGAGCATCCCCATGCAACGTCTGATCGAAGGTTTCCAGTATTTCCGCCACGCGGTGTTCCCCGAGCAGCGCGAGCTGTTCAAGCAACTGGCCTCGGGCCAAAGCCCCAGCACCATGTTCATCACGTGCGCGGATTCGCGCGTGATGCCTGAAATGATCTTCAACACGCAGCCGGGTGAATTATTTGTCTACCGCAACATCGGCAACATCGTGCCGCCATATGCGCAGCATGTGAGCGGCGTGGTGGCGGCAATCGAGTACGCGGTGCGCGTGCTGCAGGTGAAGCATATCGTCATCTGCGGCCATTCCGACTGCGGTGCGATGAAGGCGCTGCAGAAGCCGGAGCTGGTGAAGGAGATGCCGTCCGTCGCCGCCTGGATGAAACACGGCGACGTGGCCAAGTACGTGGTTGCGCAAAACAACCAGGGTTTGTCTGAGCATGAGACGTTGGCCTGCTTGACGCGCGAGAACGTGGTGGGCCAACTTGAACACTTGCGCACCTTGCCGGTGGTGGCCGCAGGCGTGTCGCGCGGCGACCTGAGCATTCACGGTTGGGTGTACGACATCGAGCATGCCGAGATCGAAACGTTCGATGCAGAAAAAGGCCGTTTTGTGAAACTCGACCCCGCCGGTCATGTGCCCGATGCGACGCCGCATGTGCGCTTTGCCGCTCCGGTAGCAGCCTGAGGAACGAATCATGCGAGCCTATTTTTCGCAAGGACTGTTCGGCCGGGACCTGCTCGGCTCGATCGTGGTGTTTCTGGTGGCGTTGCCGTTATGCATGGGCATCGCCATCGCGTCGGGCATGCCGCCTGCCGCGGGCCTGATCACCGGCATCATCGGCGGCATTGTGGTGGGCGCCATCGCGGGCTCGCCGTTGCAGGTCAGCGGTCCCGCCGCGGGCCTGGCGGTGCTGGTGTTCGAGCTGGTGCGCGAGTACGGCGTGGCGGCGCTGGGGCCGGTGGTGCTGCTGGCGGGCCTGATCCAGGTCATCGCCGGCATCGGCAAGGTGGGCGTGTGGTTCCGCATGATCTCGCCGGCCGTGGTGGCGGGCATGCTGTCGGGCATCGGCATCCTGATCGTGGCCTCGCAGCTGCACGTGCTGATCGATGCCTTGCCCAAGGCGCGCGGCTTGGAAAATTTTGCGGCCTTGCCGGGTGCCTTGATCAGCGCCTTCAAAGGTGAAACCGGCAGCATGGCGGCGTTGACGGTTGGCCTGTCCACCATAGGCATCATGCTCGGTTGGGAGACATTGCGCCCGCAAGCCTTGCGCTTTGTGCCGGGCGCCTTGCTGGCCGTGGTCATCGTGACGGCGACGGTGAGCGTGCTGGGTACGCCGGTGAACAAGGTGGATGTACCGGCGAATCTGTTCGCGGCGGTGGAACTGCCGACGTTCAGTAGCGTGGTCGCACTGGCGCAACCGTCGTTGCTGGTTGCCGCGCTTACCTTCGCGCTGATCGCCAGTGCGGAAACGCTGCTGTCGGCGGCGGCGGTGGATCGCATGCACAACGGCGCACGCACCGACTACAACCGCGAGCTGACCGCGCAAGGCGTGGGCAACATGCTGTGCGGCATGCTGGGCGCATTGCCGATGACTGGCGTGATCGTGCGCAGCGCCGCCAACGTGCAGGCCGGTTCGGCCACGCGCATGGCGACGATCCTGCACGGCGGCTGGCTGCTGGTGTTCGCCATGCTGCTGCCATGGCTGATCCGCATGACGCCGGTGGCCTGCCTGGCCGGCATCCTGGTGTTTACCGGCTTGAAGATGGTCAACATCAAGCAGATGAAATCGCTGGCCGAATATGGGCGCGGCAATTTCGTGGTGTATGCGGGCACGACGCTGGCCATCGTCGTCACCGATCTGCTGACAGGTGTGCTGGTGGGTTTCGCCTTGTCGGTGCTCAAGCTGGCGCTGCAGTCCTCGCGCCTGCAAGTGGGGCTCGCTGACCACGAAGAGCCGGGCATGCTCACGCTGGAGCTGGACGGTTCGGCCACCTTCTTCAAGGTGCCTGCGTTGACGCGCACGCTGGAACAGGTGCCACCGAATACCCGCGTACTGCTGGACGTGGATCGCCTGCATCACGTTGATCAGGCTTGCCTGGAAGTGCTCACCGAATGGGGGACCAATGCCAAGACGCGCGGCTGCGAACTGGTGGTGGATTGGAAGCTGCTGCACAGCCGGGTGGAAGGCTTGCGCCGGGCGGCGTAACGGTAACAGGCAACCTCTCCGCCATGCGGGGAGGGCATCCGCGCGTTGCCACGCGGCTTTGTTGTTCGAACCCGTCCAGCACCATCGCTGGACGGGTCTGCGCCTTCTAGTATCTAGACCTTCCCGCCTGCAAGGGGTAATGGCCTGTGAAACGACTGGTCCTTTCCGTGGTTGCGCTTGCGTTGTCCGCCGCCACGGCGCGTGACTTGCAGATCCTTTACACCTTGGGCGATGAGCTCGCCAACTCGCGGCAGTGGCCGAACTGGAGCAAGGATTCGGAATTCCGCGCCGCCCGCGATGCCAGCGCGGCGGAGCGGCAGTAATAGCGTTGAGCGCAGGCGAACCCCAACGTTGCCATGTAGATGGCGATGTTGGGTTCGGCGTTGCCTCATCGCCAACCTAGGGTGATTTCACGCGCAGCGTAAGCGCGGCAGCTGCCAGCAACATCGCGCCCGCAAGCCGGATCACGTTTTCCGGATTGCCAGCCAGCACATGCGCATACATCAGCGGCACGGTGAGAATCTGCAGCAGCATGGGCAGCACGATGAACACGTTGAACAGCCCCATGTACACGCCGGCACGCTCCGGCGGAATGCTGCTGGCGAGGATCGCATAAGGGTTGCCCATCATGCTCGCCCAGGCGAGGCCAACGCCGAGCATCGGCACCAGCAGCATGGCGCGTGCATGCATGCCCGGCAGCAACAGCATGCCGGCGCCACCGCACAACAGGCATACGGCGTGGATCGGTTTGGCGCCCAGGCGGCGCGCCAGCGGCATCATGCCGAAGGCCGCCAGCATCGCCACGAAATTGTAGAAGCCGCCCATCTGCCCGCTGATCAAGGCTGATTGCGCAAAGGCCGGATTGGCCGAATCGGTGGTGCGGAACAGCGTGCGCGCGATCGACAGCGTGATGTATTCCCAGTAGCAGAACATCGCGTACCACTGGAACAGCATCATCACCGCGAGCTGCCGCATGGTGGCAGGCATGTCGCGGATCGCATCGGCGATTTCACCCAGCGTGGCGCCCAGGTTGCGTGGTGCGTGGCGGATGCGCGCTTTTTCCTGGTCCGATAGCGGCAGCTCCGGCGTGGTCCACGCCGACCACGCCACGCTGGTGATCGAGCACACCGCACCGATGATGAAAGCAATCAGCACGACATCCGGAATGCCATGCCGGTTGACGGCGCCGGCCTGCATGCCCAACCCGACCAGGATGGATGGCGTGAGATAAGCCAGTGTCTGCGACAAGCCGGTGAACGCGCTTTGCGCTAGATAACCCACCGTGTGTTGCGAAGCATCCAGGCGATCGCCCACGAACGCACGATACGGCTCCATCGTGATGTTGTTGGCTGCATCCAATATCCACAACAGGCTGGCCGCGATCCACAGCGCGGGACTCAACGGCATCGCGAACAGGCATACGCTGCAGATCAAGGCGCCGATCAGGAAGTACGGCGTGCGGCGGCCGAGCCGCGTCACCGTGCGGTCGCTCAATGCGCCGATCAAGGGTTGCACGATCAGTCCGGTGATGGGCCCTGCCAGCCACAGATACGGCAGGCTGGCGTCATGCGCACCCAGGTATTTGTAGATCGGGCTCATGTTGCTTTGCTGCAGGCCGAAGCTGAACTGGATGCCGAAGAAACCGACGTTCATGTTGAGGATCTGCCAGAACGTCAGGCGCGGCTTGCGCGCGGCCTGGATCGCCGTACGCGCGCCCGTCACGGTTTCTTGCGCCATGCCATCGCCCATGCCGGCAACATGCCTGCCTCGCTGGTGGCATCGTCGGCGGTTTGCAACAGGCTTGTCCAGCCATCGCCAGCTTGCAGCCGGGCCCAGTCGACCGGTTGCGGCGTGTCGCTGAAGTTGAACACCGCCACAAAGCGTTCGCCGCGCTTGATGGCCAATAGCGCGTCGTTGTCGCAGGCAAGCGTTTCGACTTTTGCGCTGGCATCGAACGCCGCATCGCCGCGCGCGGCAATCAAGGCTTTGATGACCGCGTAAGCTTTGCCGGCGATGGTGTTGGCATCCAGCCGTTGCTGCAGGCGTGCCAGATCCAGCTGGGGACGCTGCACCCAGCGGCTGTCGAGCGCGATCAACGCCGCGTCTTCCTCCGCATGGTTGTCAGCTTGGGCCAGCTCGTCGCCCATGTAGAGCAAGGGCACGGTGCCCACCGCAAACGCCAGTCCATACATCAGCGCAAAACGGCGCAAGCCTGCCACGTTGTCGGTCGCATCCAGGCCGACTAATGCGGAGGTCATGCCATTGGTGCCATGCACGGCCTGGCCGTCGGCCGATTGAAAGGC
>NZ_DATJMN010000137.1:0-13272 GCF_035508675.1 Dyella sp. | reverse complement strand
GGGTTCGCTGCGCTCACCGCCAACCTACGGCCAGAAACAGCTCAAGGACGGGCAGACGGGCGCACGCATTAGAATGTGTGCATGACCACCCCCGAACACTCCCCCCTCGGCAAGCACACCGTCTATGCCGACCGTTACGATCCTTCCCTGCTGTTCCCGATTCCCCGCCAGGCCAAGCGCGACGAGATCGGCATCGGCGAGCCGCTGCCGTTCCAGGGCGTGGATATCTGGAATGCCTACGAGCTGTCCTGGCTGGACATGCACGGCAAGCCGATGGTGGGCGTGGCGGAATTCCACGTCCCGGCGCATTCGCCCAACATCATCGAATCGAAGTCGTTCAAGCTGTACCTCAACGGCTTCGCGCAGGAGCCGCTGGCGAACGTGGCGGCGCTGAGCGCGCTGTTGCAGCAGGACCTCACGCGCGCGGCCGGCGCGGTGGTGACGGTGGCGATTCGCCCGCCACACGTCGCACCGCACACATTTGCCGACCTGCAGGGCGAGTCGATCGACGGCTTGCCGGTGACGATCGATCATTACGGCCCGCCGCGGCCTGAGTATCTCCAGGCCGATACGCACGCGGGCATCGCCGAGGAAACACTGGTTTCCGACCTGCTGCGTTCCAATTGCCCCGTCACCGGGCAACCGGACTGGGGCAGCGTGCAGATCGCCTACCGCGGCGCGCCCATCGACCGCGCAGGCCTGCTGCGCTACCTGGTTTCGTTCCGTAACCATAACGAGTTTCACGAGCAATGCGTGGAACGCATCTTCATCGACGTGATGAAGCACTGCGCACCCGAGCGGCTCAGCGTGTACGCACGCTACACGCGCCGCGGCGGGCTGGACATCAACCCGTTCCGCAGTACCGACAAGAGCCTGCCTGGCAACGCGCGCGGCGTGCGTCAATAACGGTAGACTCTGCGCCCCCGCTCTTCAGCACGGTCATCGGCACTTCAGATCGGAGGCGCTAGCCTTGCCAGCTGCCCCGATACTGCCGGTCTACCGGTACCGTTACCTATCTTTATTTTTTTCGGAATCCCGCACATGAAACTTTCCGCACGTTCCGCCGCCTTTTACAGCGTGACATTGGCCGGCCTGCTGGCGCTCAGCGCCTGCGGCAAGAACGAGCAGCAGCCCGCCAACCAGCCGGCTGCCCCGAGCACCGCACCGGCGCCCGCCAGCACTGCCGCCCATCCGGCGCCGAGCGCCACGGCCGCTCCGGCCCACGCCGGCACCGCGCCGGCACCGGCTGCCACCGCCGCCCCGGCCGCGGCCAGCACGGCTGCATCGGCTGCCGCGCCCGCCGACGGCTTCCAGGTCAGCAGCATCACCCTGGGTGATTCGGTGAATGCCGACCACAAGGTGAGGAAGGAAGTGACCAGCTTCTCGCCGAGCCAAAAGACCATCTACGTCAGCGTCGACACCACCGGCAACACGCCGGGCGCCACGCTCAGCGCCAAGTGGACCTACCTGGACAAGAACCAGATGATCGTCAGCACCAGCCAGTCGATCATCGCCGACAGCCCCAGCACCACCACCTTCAGCATGAAGAACCCGGACCAGTGGCCGGAAGGCAAATACAAGGTGGACATCTCTGTGGACGGCAAGCCGGCCGCCAGCAAGACGTTCGACGTCAAGAAGGGCTGAGCCTCGCCGGTCAGCGGCATACGGGGCGCTCCGATCGGAGCGCCCTTTGTTTTGATGGGAACGTGTCACCAGCACGTCCGCGCTGGCAGGCCGCAAGTTGTTGCCTGTCATGCCATGTATGGCACCATCGCGGTCTGGGGAATCAAGAGGCAGTCGTAGCGTGGAGCAACAAGGCGGGGCCCAAGTCCTTAGCCAGGAAGACGCCCTGAGCCGCACCGGGTCGGTGTGGCTGCGTCGATTCGCAGGACCGGTACTGTCGGTGCTGATGCTATGCCTTGCCTTGTGGGCGCTGTATCGGCTGGCCGGCGAGGTGAGCTATCACCAAGTCGGCGAGTACATGCATCACCTGCGCCGCGGGCGCATCGGCCAGGCGATCGTGTTGACCGCGCTCGGCTATGCGGTGATGCCGCTGTATGACTTGTTCGCGCTGGACGCCATCGGCCGCAAGCTGCCCAAACCGCATGTGGCGCTGATTTCCTTCATCAGCTACGCCTTCAGCAACACGCTGGGCATGGCGATGCTGGTGTCCGGTTCGATCCGCTATCGCTTCTACATCCAGGCCGGCCTGTCGACCCTGGACGTGGCCAAGGTGGTGCTGTTCTGCACGCTCAGCTTCTGGCTGGGCCTGTTCGCCATCACTGGCACCACGCTGCTGTTGGTGCCGATTCCGCTCGGTTTGCCCTTGGGCCATTGGCGCCTGCTGCTCGGCCTTGTGCTGTGCCTGATTCCCTTGCTGTGGCTGGCCGGTGGCGCACTGTTGCGCCGCCCGCTCAAAGTGTGGCGCTGGAAAGTGCAGTTGCCGCCGCTGGCGACAGGGCTGCGCCAGGTGTTCGTCGGCGCGCTCGACTGGGGCCTGGCCGCCGCCGTGCTGTACGCGCTGATGCCCGATTCGCTGGCGCTGCATTTCGGCTCTTTCCTGGCGATTTTTGCGCTGGCGCAGATCGCCGGCCTGATCAGCCATGTGCCTGGCGGCCTGGGCGTGTTCGAAGCGGTGATGCTGGCGGGCTTCGGCGCCACCGGCAACCAGGCATTGTCCGCACCGATCCTGGGGGCGCTGGCGGCGTTTCGCGGCGTCTACTATCTGCTCCCGCTGTGCGCCGCCACCATCGTGGTGGTAATCCGCGAAGCGCGCGGCCTGCGCCAGGCGGCCCTGCTCACACCGTGGTTCAACGGGCTGCTGCCGCCGTTCTTTGCCGGCCTTACGCTGGTGTCCGGCGCCGTGCTGCTGTTCTCCGGCGCCACCGCCGTGCTGCCGGGCCGCCTGGAACTGTTGAGCGACCTGTTGCCGCTGCCGGTGCTGGAGATCTCGCATTTCCTCAACAGCGTGATCGGCATGTCGCTGCTGATCCTGGCGCGCGGCCTGCAACGCCGGCTCGATGCGGCGTACTGGTTGACGCTGGTGCTGTTGCTGGCCGGTGCGGTGGCCTCGCTGCTCAAGGGCATCGACTACGAAGAAGCCACATTGCTGATCCTCCTGGCGGTAGCGCTTGCGCCGGCGCATCGCCTGTTCTATCGCCGCGCTTCGCTGTTCGACATCACCTTCTCGTTCGGCTGGCTGCTCGCCTGTGCGACGGTGCTGGGCTGCACGGTGTGGCTGGTGCTTTTCAGCTATCAACACGTGGAATACAGCAACGATCTGTGGTGGCAGTTCAGCTTCTATCACGGCAACGCGCCGCGCGCGCTGCGTGCGCTGGTGGGTGCGGCCGGCGTGGCGTTTCTGTTTGCGCTCACCACGCTGATCCGCTCGGCCCGCTCACGCCCCACCCCACCAGACGAAACGGAACTGGCGCGCGCCATGCCGCTGCTCAAGCAGTTCCATTCCGCCCAGGCCCATCTGGCCTTGATGGGCGACAAAAGCCTGCTGTTCGACCAGGAAGGCAAGGCCTTCATCATGTATGGCATCGAAGGCCGCAGCTGGGTGGCGATGGGCGACCCGGTCGGCCGCGATGACCGTGCGCGGCAGGAACTGGTATGGACGTTCCGCGAGCGCTGCGAGCGCGCCGGCGGCTGGCCGGTGTTCTACCAGGTGCATCCCGACGATCTGGACCTGTACCTCGAAGTCGGCATGAGCCTGCTGAAAATCGGCGAAGAAGCACGCGTACGGCTTGAACAGTTCAACCTCGACGGCAAGTCGAAGAAAGTGCTGCGCAATACGGTGAACAAACTCGTGCGCGAAGGCATGCGCGTGGAGATCGTGCCGCAGGAACAGGTGCCGGCGTTGCTGCCGCAACTCAAGTCGATCTCCGACGCCTGGCTGCGCGAGAAACGCGCGCGCGAAAAGGGCTTCTCCCTCGGCGCGTTCGACGAGCGCTACCTCTCGCGTACGCCGATGGCCGTGGTGTGGCAGAACGACCAACCGGTCGCCTTCGCCAACGTGTTCCTCACCGACAGCATGGAAGAAGCCTCGGTGGACCTGATGCGCTATTCGCCCGATGCGCCGCCCGGATTGATGGATTACCTGTTCGTGGAACTGATGCAGTGGTCCAAGGCCCAAGGTTATCGCTGGTTCAATCTCGGCATGGCGCCGCTGTCGGGCTTGCAGAGCCGCCGCCAGGCGCCGCTGTGGAATCGTTTCGGCGCGCTCATCTTCGGGCGCGGCGAGCGCTTCTATAATTTCCAGGGCCTGCACCGCTACAAGGACAAGTTTGATCCGGAATGGGAGCCGCGGTACCTGGCCGCCCCGGGCGGCATCGCGTTGCCGGTGGTGCTCACCAATGTCGCCAGCCTGATCTCGGGTGGCTTAAGCGGAGTCGTGCGTCGATGAAGTTGCGTATTGCGGTGGTGGTGGTCGTGCTGGCGATCATCGCGGTCTTGGCGATCTGGAAACCATTTCCGCACCCCAGCCTGGAAGACGCCACCGTCAAGCTGATGCCCACGGCGCCCGCACCCGCCGGCCATGACGATGTGGTCGCCATCTTCTATTCCGGCGACGGTGGCTGGCGCGACCTGGATCAGCAACTCGGCAAGCGGCTGCAGGCGCACGGCGTGCCCGTGCTCGGCATCAGCTGCCTGGATTACTACTGGCGCATGCGTTCGCCGGAAGAATCGGCGCGCGACCTGGATGCCCTGATCAGCAAGTACACCACGCAGTGGCACAAGCAGAAGGTGTGGCTGATCGGCTTCTCGTTCGGCGCGGACGTACTGCCTACCATCGTCAACAAGCTCAGCCCGGAAAATCGCGCGCGCGTCACGCAGATGGTGCTGCTCTCGCCCAGCCAGGACGTGAACTTCGAGATCGAAATGGAAGGCTACATCATGGTGCGCGAGAACTGGTTGAAGACGCACCTGCAGGAAGTGAAGCAATGGATCAACCCGGTACCGCATTACCCCGCGCTGCCGCCGATTGTCTCGCTGCAGGACAAGCCACCGGTGGTCTGTTACTACGGCCGCGATGATGGCGACGACACCGTATGCAACGATCCCAAGTTGCCGAAATGGGTACAGGTGTACGTAAAGCCGGGCGATCACCACTTCGATTACAACTACGACGGGCTGGCGATGCAGATGATTGCGGATTTGCCGAAGGATGTGCCGGCGCCGGCTGTTTCATCAAGCACGCGCTGAGCAGCCGTCATGCCGGCGTAACGCCATCGACGTCATTCCTGCCAAAGCGCATTGCGGAGCAAGATGGATTCCCGCTGTGTGGGAATGACAGCCGCGTGAAACAAAGCCGAGCATATCCATATGCTCTCCCCGCTTGCCGGCTTTCGCGGAAATAACGTTCATACACAGGCCTGCACGCAATTCTCGCCGCTCCGGCAAAAGCCTGGTTGGCGTGCCATGTAATTCACGCAGCGCACACCACGCATCCACGTATGCCGCGCAGGATTTTCATCTGCCTGAACAACCCATGCGGCACGTACGCAGCACGTACGCCTCGTTCACGGCGGCACTGGTCGAATCGCTCATGCCAAACGCGGCAACGCGCGCGGCTATCCACCCATCTGCACGGAGATTGCCATGCTTTATTGGGCCGCCGTCTTTTTCATCATTGCCATCATCGCCGCCGTGTTCGGTTTCGGCGGCATCGCCGCTGGCGCGGCGAGCATCGCGAAGATCCTGTTCGTCGTGTTCGTCATCCTGTTCGTGTTGTCGCTGATCTTCGGTGGCATACGCCGAGGACCGCGCCCGTAAGCAAACAACCATTGCCACGCGATGGACGCCGCAGCACCATGAGGTGCTGCGGCTTTTTTTGCGCAGCCTTGGCAGCGGGACCAGCACCGCCGATCGACATGCTTAGCGGCTGCGGAACAACGCAGGCCGCCGGGGATCGCAAGCATCGTCGGTCGACAGCCATGACTCCTTGGCCAGCACCTCTGTGCAAGGCCCGAGACTGCAAAGCCGAATGGCGCGATGGCCGGCTTCGCGCGCCAGCATGTCGAGGACCGTACGTAACAGCGCTCCGGTGAACGGCGTATACAGATAGAACACGGTGCCTTCCGCTAGCCGCGCCTGCCGCACATCCTGCGCCAGGAACGTCGCATTGCACACGTTCAACGCTTGCGCGCACTGCCGCGCACTCGCCACGTAGGCGGCCTGCCATTCGATGCCGATGCAACGGGCGGGTGTGCAGATGGCCGTCAGCAAGGTGACGTGTCCCAGGCCCGCGCCCAGATCAATCACGGTGTCGCGCGCATCGATCGCCGCGCGCGCCATGAAATCGAAGATGTGCCGTGCCGGCGTAGGCTGGTAGAACACCATCTCCGCTTCAAGCTCGGACACGTCGACGGGTTCGGCGAGGTCGAGCACACCGCTGACCAAGGCATCGAGCGGATCGTAGCTTTCCGCATCGCCGTCATGCGGCGTGGCTGCCACCCACGGCAGCAGGCTGTTGGCTCCCTGCCCGCGCCGGATGTCGTCGCGAATCGCCTGATAGAGCTGGTGGTTGATGGCCTCCAGCTCCTGCATCAAGGTTTCGGCACGGCGCACAAGCGTTGGCGCCATCGTGTCGCCATGATGGACCAGCCAGCGTTCCAGCCGCTCCAGCATATCGATGCGGCGGCCGAGTTGGCTGGGTTGAGGCCACGACCGGTCCTGTAGCATGCCGTCGAGCAGGTGTTGCAAACGGGTGACCATCCACTTATCCAGGAATGTCGCATGTCCAAGCCATTCGCGGTCAGGCCGGTGAAAAAGGCGGATTTTCCCGCCTGGCTGCCGCTATGGGAAGGCTACAACGCCTTCTACGGCAGGAGCGGCCCTACAGCGCTGCCGATGCCGATCACGCAGGCGACATGGCAGCGCTTTTTCGACGCCTACGAGCCGGTACATGCAGTGGTTGCCGAACAGGACGGCCGTTTGCTCGGCCTGGCGCATTACCTGTTTCATCGCAGCACCATCCAGATCGAGCCAAGCTGCTACCTGCAGGACCTTTTCACTCACGACGCGGCGCGCGGCAAGGGGGTGGGGCGTGCGCTGATCGAGGCGGTTTATCGCGCCGCCGCCGTGGCGGGTTGCCCGCGCGTGTACTGGCACACGCACGAAACCAATGCCACCGCCGTGCAGCTGTACGACAGCGTGGCGGAGAAATCGGGCTTTATCGTCTATCGGAAATTGCTTCCCTGATCGCCACGCTGGCGCAAAGCCGGGATGGCAGCCCAGCCTGGGGACGTCATGGGTGCGTGCGCCGCAACCATTCCTGCAATTGCGCCAGCACCTGGTGCCGCCCGGTCTCGGTTTCGTTGAACAGCTCGTGGAACAGGGTATCGAAGAAGCGGCTGGTGAGCTGCTTCGTCGCCCACGCGCCGTTGGAAAAACCGCGGCTTCCGGCCGGATCCACCAGCCGATCATTACCGGCAGCCAGCAACAAGGTGGGAACGCGCAGCCGCCACGCATCGGCAATGCACGACGCACCTGCGCGAAAAATGAAGTCGGCCAGACGCGGCGTGATGCAGCGCGTGCACAGCGGATCGTGGCGGTAGGTCTCGATCACTTTCGGATCATGCGTCAGGCCATCCAGCGGCAAGCCATTGCGCAGCGGGAGATTCGGCAACACCCGTGTGAGCACCGCCGCCAGGCGATGCAGCCATGGCGCTTCATAGGAACGCAATGCCGGCGATGACAGCACCAGCCTGGGCGGCTCCACCCGGCCATCGAGCACCGCGCGCAGCGCGATCAAGCCGCCCATGCTATGACCAAGCAGCATGGGCGGCCACCCCAAGCTGACCGTGTAGTGTTCGTAAACCGTCGCAAGATCGCTCAACAAATCGTCACTGCGGCGCAGCGCCCCGCGTTGACCCGGTGTACGCCCGTGCCCGCGCTGGTCGTAACTGCGCACAGCATGACCATGCGCCAGAAACCACTGCGCCAGGGCTTCGTAACGCCCGCTGTGCTCGCCAAGCCCATGCACGATCAACACCGCATCGTGCGCGGCAGGCCGCGGCCAATCGCGCAGGAATAGCTGCTGGCCATCGGCCATGGCCAGCCATAGCGCGTCGCCGTCTTGCTTGCCATCACCCGCCACGGACTCCGCCCTTACCTGTCGTTCCATAACAGCCCCCTTACCGGCCTGCCTACATTAGCCCTTGGCCGCGAACTTGAGAACTCCTTGGGGCGTGCTGATGGGCACGACGCCTGGCACCGGGAGGCGATGCCAGGCGCGCCGATCACCTCACGCAGCACCCTTCGCGCTGGCTTCACGCAGTTTTTGCGCGCATTCCTCGCAGCACACTTCCACCGTCTGTCCGCCGATGGTGACTTGGATGGCTTTGTCGTCCAGTGCGTAATCGCACACCGCACAGGTTTTCTCTTGCATGGGATCTCTCCTGCTGTCTGCCCGCCAGTGGGCGGACAGCAGGAAACCATGTGTTGCCATATGCGCGCTGTCGAGTTCTTTAGTTGTTTGCGTGCAGGTGCGCGAGATAAGGCGCAGGTTGGCGCTACGACCTTAAGCCAGGAACTTGAGCGACTCCCTCCCCTACTTCGCACTTGATTAGCGCCGAGTCTCAGTAACCCCTCATCGTCGCCGGCGAAGATCGGGGTCCAGCGCCTTTCGGGCGCCTCAACGTCACTGGGTCACGGTGTGACCCGCTTCGCTGCTGTAAACGGCACTTCTATCAATTGCCCGCTACTCGTCCCACAGCGTGACAAGTCGGTACAACCTGATACTCGCCACGATGCACTCCCTCCCCTGCGGCAGTAGGGGAGGGTTGGGGTGGGGTTGCTTGGGCTTTAGCACACCGCTGAATGTCCCGAGCAAGGGTATGCAGGCGATGGTCGGCTCCCGCCGCTCGCTGCGCTCGCACCCCACCCTAGCCCTCCCCTACTGCCGCAGGGGAGGGAATAGTTTCCCGCGATGATCCACATGCACGCTTCGCTATGAGGGCAATTTATAGAAGTGCGTTGAAGCCAGAACCTACGAAGGGCCGCGCCATGACCCCATGGTTCGGAGCTTTGAACCTACACCCTAGCGACACGGCGAAAATCGGTCGGCGAGCGGCCGAATGCCTGCCGGAACGCACTGGCGAAATGGCTGTGGCTGGAAAAGCCCAGCTCGACGGCCAGCGCGGCAAGGTCGTCGGATTGCCCGATGAGGTCGAGCGCACGCGCCAGGCGCAACTGCAGCTGGTAGCGATAAAGCGGCACGCCTTCCACCTGCCGGAACACCTGGGTGAGGTACACCGGCGAGCTGCCGATTTCCTGGCCGATCTCCGCCAGGGTCCAGCGGCGCGACAGGTCGCTGGCCAGCAACACCTTCACACGATCGGCAAGACGCCGGCGCGCATACGTAGATGCCAATCGCGATGTGGCAGTACGTGGCCCCAGGCTGCGGCCGACCAGGGTCAGCACCAGCGCCTCCGCCTCCAGTGGTTCGATGGTGCCGTTGTCCAGGGCGTGACGCAGCAGCGCCACTAGGGCCTGCGCACGCGCATCGATGCGTTGCGACTGCGACCGGAAAGCCGCCTCGGCACCCTCCTGCAGCAGCGCCTTGGGCGCCAGTTCGGCCAGCAACGCCTGATCCAGGCGCAGCGAAAGACAGGCGTCGCCGCCGTCCACCGGATGGCTGACCTGATAGCCCTCCAGCGCATTGAAGAACAGCACGTGGTTGGCATCCGCCACGGACTGATCCTTGCCCACATGCCGCAGGTAAAGCCCGCGATAAGGGAAGACCAATTGCGTGTCCAACGCACATTCTTCAGCGCTGCGGTGCCGGCACGTACCCGTGCAATGCACGTTGCGCAGCGTGAGCGAATCCGTCGACAGCAGAACCTTGGCGGTGAGGCTGGACATGCGTTTGCAGCGGCGGCGTGGGCGGGCGTTTGAGCTTAGCAAGCTTGCGCCGCGCCGGCCTGTGCCGGCGTGGCGGTAGCTAAAGATTCTGACAGCGCGACGAAACCGGCCATGGTCTGCTTCGCTTACCCCATCAACGGTACGGACACAGGCCACGAACATGCATCGCGAACAACAAGAACGCGCCGAATACTTCCATCAACTGCATACCGGCCCGGCGCCGCTCATGCTGCCCAATGCCTGGGACGTCGCCAGCGCGCGGGTGATCGAGAATGCCGGCGCCCAAGCCATTGCCACCACCAGCGCAGGCATGGCGTGGTCACTGGGTTATCCCGATGGCGAGCAGATGCCCGTGCAGGAACTGTTGGCCGCCTGCGCACGCATCTGCCGCGCCACCGCGGCGCCGGTCAGCGTGGATATCGAACGCGGCTACGGGCGTGATGCCCAGGACACTGGAAACGTGGTCGACGCATTGATCCAACTTGGCGTGGTGGGCATCAATATCGAGGACGGCACCGATCCAGCCACGCAAAGGCTGGCCCATCCTTCGGTGCTGTGCGCACGCATCGCCTGCGCACGAACGGTGGCGCGGCAGCATGATCTACGTTTCTTCATCAACGCACGCATCGATACGTACTGCACCAAAGACGTCAACGCCGCCGCGCGGCTCGAGGAAACACGGACGCGCGCACTCGCCTATATCGATGCAGGCGCCGACGGCATCTTCGTACCTGGCCTGGCCGATCTGGACGAGATCGCTACGCTGGCCCGATCCCTGCCCGTGCCGCTCAACATCTACGCCGGTTATCCGGGCGCGCCCGCAGCACTGGCACTCGGCGAGCTTGGCGTACGCAGGATCAGCCTGGGTTGCGGCACCATGCAGGCCACGTTGGCGCATCTGGCGGACATCACCTCCGAAGCCATCGCCGATGGGCGCTACGACACCATGGGCAAGGCGATGTTGACGGTGGCGGAAGCAAATGGCTTGTTCACGACCGCCGGTACGCATCACGATCGTGATACATCGGCAGCAGTCACCCATGCGATCGGGTTGAACTCATTGCAATAATCGAGATGGGCGGTGACATCCGTCACCGCCAACAATGCATCGCAAAACGTTTGGACGTTCGTCGGTTCTGGTACGCGCCGCGATCGAGCAAACCACCCTTGATAGCGCGCAGCGAATGCAAGAACTGTCAGGCTCGACGTCACGATGTGTGTGCGCTCTTATCCAGCGTACATCCCTCAATGTTGCCCAACCGTTCCGACCACGCGCCTCGCAATATCGGCATAGAGGGCATCCAGCTCCGCCTTGTCCGCGCGAGCGGCGGTGAGAAACGCGGCAACGACGACGGTGTGGCCGTTTGGCCAGGTCAGGATGCCCATGTCGTTATACGCAGCCGTTTCCCCTTCGAATGACACCGACGTTCCGCACTTGTCGGCCAGGCGCACGTCTTCCGGCACGCCTGCGCGCAAGCGATGGGGGATCGTCTGGCCCTCCATGAGCTGCAACAAGTGCCGGGTCGATGCTGCCGACAGCAGCTGGCCGTTCCAAAGCTGCTTGAGAAACTTGGCCGCAGCATCGGGCGTTGTCCGGTTGCGCGGATCGCTTAGATAGTCGCGATAACCGCGGCGCCGCCGCGCAAGCGCTTCCTGCGCCGTTTCGTTGGCAGGCATCTGCCCGCCACGCGCCACGCCTTGGAAGATCCGGTCGACGCCCGCCTCATCCAGGTCCACGCGCATACCGTCCATGCCATGAGCTCGCAGAAATGCCGTCACCACCTTGGGGCCGCCCACCAGGCGTACCAAGGCATCGGCAGCGGTGTTGTCGCTTTCGCTGATGGTGGCAAACAGCAACTCATTTACCGTGAACGTCATGCGCTCGCCATGGAAGTGAGCACCGATGGACGGAACCGCCGAACCACCCACCACGTCCGCACGTGTCAGGGTTACTTTTTGATCCAGGGAAAGCTGCCCGGCGTCGACCTGAGACAATACCGTGGCCGCCACCGGCGCCTTGAATACGCTCATCATGGGATAGGCGCGATTGGCGTTGATGTGCACCTGCGCACCGGTATCCAGGTCAAGCACGGTGATGCCAAGCACGCCCGGGCGCGCACGCACCGCAAGCTCGCTCAATGATTGCTGGAGCGGCGTCTTTGCTGCCTCTTCCGACGACAGCGCGGAAACGGGTTGCCATGCACACACAACAAGTAGCATGGCGCCAATCAGTGACTTGTATCTACGGATCATCGATATCGTTTTAGGTTGAGGTTTGCCGTGCTTCATAGGCTCAATTGGCGGAAAGCGAACTGATCGTGACGTAATAGCCATCGAGATCCCGCAGCGAAAACTCCATCGTGCCGGTATTCGGATTCAAGTGCGGCTCCTCATCGAACCGCGTAGCAAGCCCGCGCGCCCTCGTCAGCGCCATGTCGAAATCGTCCACCCGGAAAAACAGCAGCAGACCATTGCCAGGGGTTGCATGACCAGGACTTTTCAATGAAGGATGGTCATGATCGCCCCAACGATGAAGGCAGAGCAAGACTGTGCCATCGGCATCGAGGATTTGCCCGAAGTAGGTATGGGCAGGCGCCGCTTTCGCCTGCCCGAAGAGCGACTGGTACCAGCTGAAGCTGGCAGCGACGTCACTCACCCCGATGATCGTCCACGTGCGTTTCATATGCTTACCTTCGTCATATACGATGCTCGGGCAACGTCCGCTTGCCGATGCAGCGCTCATCACACCGTCCCACTGCCCTTCGCATGAAGGATAAGCCATGCTACTTCACGCATGCACGCTAACCCGAACATCCAACATCACCTAGCGTGACTAGCCGGCAGGCGCTTCGGCTTGTCACTGCCATGTCATGCCTTGGATGCCGATCCAATTTTCGCTGTCCAGATGCTCCAGTACGTTATCAATCTGCATATTGATCGACTGAAAAATGAAATACAGCTCCGCCCGGCCGATGGTCATTACGGCGTTGCCGTTCCCGGCGTTGTCCTCGTTATAGGTGATACGCGCCATCAGGGTCAGCATGTCCTGCAGATGCTTCAGGGTCTCGTAGCCGTCGCTGGACAATAGATAGAGTTGCGGTCCGCAGCGACCGCCTTGCATGTCTTTCATGGTGTTTCTCCACACGCTTAGGTCACGCCGCGTGTTGCGCGCGGCGTGAAGGGCTTTCAGGAAAAAATCCTGCTCGTTATGTCGGAATCAGCTGCTTCCGTTTCGACGATTGCCCACTTTGGCTCGACGTCGCGCAGTCTGCGCGGCGGTGAAGTAGGAGAAATGCACCAGGGTGGGAGCACGAAGCCGTGCGGGTGCCGTATGATCGAGAGTAACCAGTGTGTCATGAAGACTCAGGAAGAGTCGTGCTGTCATGAAGATGGAGGCGGGCC
>NZ_DATJMN010000136.1:0-4334 GCF_035508675.1 Dyella sp. | reverse complement strand
CCTGGGCCGGCCTTTTGTTTTTGCGCGATCAGGTAAGCTGCGTCGATGTCAGCGTTCCTCGAATCGTCTTCCATCCGCACCGTATCGACTACGGTTGTGCCGGTGACCGCAGCAGATGGCGCACGCAGTGAATTGATTTGCGTGCAGCCTGACGAGCCCGCAGCGCAATGTGTCTACTGGCTGCCGGCAATGGGCGTCGCGGCGAAGCACTATTTATGGTTGGCCGAAGCGTTTGCCGCCCGTGGCGTAGTGGTTGCCTTGCACGAATGGCGAGGCATAGGTTCCAGTGACCGCCGGGCAAGCCGAAGCCACGACTGGGGCTATCGCGAGTTGCTTGAAATGGATCTCCCCGCAGGTGTGCGCGAGGCGAGAAAGCGCTGGCCGCAGGCGGAGTTCTGGGTGGGAGGCCATAGCCTGGGCGGGCAACTCTCCTGCCTTTATGCGAGTCTGCATCGTCATGACATAACCGGTATTCTGCTGGTTGCGAGCGGTTCGCCCTATTGGCGCACGTTTGCCTACGCCCCTTTGATTTTTGCCGCGCTTGGCTTGGCCACGCCATTATCGCGACTGGTGGGCTACCTGCCCGGACGCCGGCTTGGTTTTGGCGGCAACGAAGCACGTGGCGTCAGCGCGGACTGGTCACGCAGCGGGCGCAGCGGACGCTATGCCGCACGTGGCATGGCGGTGGATTTCGAACAGCAGCTGGGCGCTCTGCAGATACCTGTCTTGGCACAGGTATTGCGCGACGACTGGCTTGCGCCATCGCGGTCGCTGGCATGGCTGCTCGACAAGATGCCTCGGGCTGCAAAGCGCACGGACATCGTTGCGCCCGAGCAGTTGGCAGGTCAGCCCGCGGATCATTTCAGCTGGATGAAGGCGCCTGACGGCATCGTTGCGCAATGGCTGGCATCCATGGCTATCGATCCCGGCACTTGATCGGTTTTCGGTTGCCGCCATGTAGTGCGCTTTGTTTGCCACGGCGGTGTCGCGATGAAGCTGTTCGAGCCTTATATCCAACGTAGCCAGATTTTGCGCAATCGCATCGTAGTCTCGCCGATGTGCGAGTACTCGGCGCAGGATGGCGTGCCGAACACCTGGCACATGGTGCACCTGGGTAGCCGCGCCGTAGGTGGCGCTGGCGCGGTGATCACGGAGGCCACCGCCGTGTCGCCCGAGGGGCGCATTTCCGCGCACGACACGGGGATCTGGAACGATGAGCAGGTAGAAGCCTGGCGTCCTATTGCTGCCTTCCTGGCCGAGCAAGGTGCGGTTCCCGGCGTGCAATTGGCGCATGCTGGCCGCAAGGCCAGTGCCTGGCGTCCTTGGGAAGGCGGTGGATCGCTTCCGGTGGAGCAGGGGGCTTGGCAGACCGTGGCGCCTTCAGCCATTCCCTTCGACCACGATTGGCATGTACCGCAGGCGTTGGACATCGACGGCATCCGCAAGGTGGTGGCGGATTTCCGCGCGGCTGCCGTGCGTGCGAAGGATGCGGGCTTCAAGCTGGTCGAGCTGCACGGCGCACATGGGTACCTGTTGCATCAGTTCATGTCGCCGCTCAGCAACCACCGCAACGACGAATATGGCGGCAGTTTCGAAAACCGCACGCGCCTGGTGCGCGAAGTCATCCGCGCCGTGCGTGAGGTCTGGCCGGACCCGTTGCCGCTGTGGCTGCGTATTTCGGCAACCGATTGGGCCGATCACGGCTGGACCATCGACGACAGCGTGCGCCTGGCCGGTCAGCTTTCCGCGCTGGGTGTCGACCTGGTCGACGTTTCCAGCGGTGGCCTGGTGCCGCATGTCAAGATTCCGCTCGGCCCGGGTTACCAGGTGCCGTTTGCGGCGCGCATCCGCCAGGAGACCGGCATGGCCACCGGGGCGGTGGGGCTGATCACCGAGCCGGGCCAGGCCGATGGCATCATTGCCGGCGGCGCCGCGGACCTGGTGCTGATCGCGCGTGCCAGCCTGCGCGATCCCTACTTTCCACGTCGCGCCGCGCAGGAACTGGGTGCGACGATCACTCCGCCGGTGCAATATCAACGCGCCTGGTAACCGGAATCCAAACGTGCAGACGCTCCCGACCCTGATCGACAAAAGCCGCTTGCACGACCTTGGCGATGGCTTTGTCGTGCGACGCCTGTTGCCGGTGCTCACCGCGCGCCACCTGGGACCGTTCGTGTTTTACGACCACATGGGACCGACGGATTTCGCGCCCGGCAAAGGCCTGGATGTGCGGCCGCATCCGCACATCGGGCTGGCCACCGTCACCTGGTTGTTCGACGGCAGCATCCGCCATCGCGACAGTCTCGGCAGCGTGGCGGACATCACTCCCGGTGCGGTGAACTGGATGACGGCCGGGCGCGGCATCGTTCACTCGGAACGCACCCCGCCGGAAGCACGCATGCGTGGACAGCGCATGCACGGGATCCAGGTGTGGGTGGCCCTGCCACGCGACCATGAAGAGACGGAACCGGCATTCCACCATCACGACGCCCAAAGCCTGCCGCGCATGCGCCAGCCCGGTGCGGAGCTGGTGCTGATCGCCGGGACGGCTTACGGCCATGCATCGCCGGTGAAAGTGTTTGCGCCGATGTTCTTGATCGAAGCCCGGCTGGATGCCGGCGCGGAGCTGGCGCTGCCGGACGAGCATGCCGAGCGCGGCGTGCACGTGATCGAGGGCGAGGTCGCTTGGGGCGATCTCGGCCTGATGTCCGCCCAGATGGCCGTGCAGGCCGGCGCACCGGCCCCGGCGGTGAGGGCGAAAACGAACAGCCGCGTGATGCTGTTCGGCGGTGCACCGCTGGATGGCGAGCGGCATCTATGGTGGAACTTCGTGTCGAGTTCGCTCGAGCGCATCGAGCTGGCCAAGGCGGATTGGCTGGCCCAGCGATTCGCCAAGGTGGCCGGCGACGAAGAAGAGTTCATTCCGCTGCCGGTGTGACGTCCTGCAGCATGCATATGCGGCATGCGGGGATTACGCTGACCGCCATGGACACATTGTGGGGCAGCCATGTCCGCGTTTGCTAGCTTCCGTGATTTCTACCCTTACTACCTCAACGAACACCGAGATCGCCGTTGTCGCCGGCTGCATTTCGTCGGCAGTTCGCTGGTGCTGCTGATCTTGCTGTTTGCGCTGGCCTCAGGACGGCTGGGATGGCTGTGGTTGGCGCCGGTCGTGGGCTACGGGTTTGCATGGATCGGCCATTTCGCGTTCGAGAAGAACAGGCCGGCCACGTTTCGCCACCCGCTGTACAGCTTGATGGGCGATTGGGTGATGTATTGGGAGGTGTTGCGAGGCAAGGTGAAGATCTGATCGTGCAGGTTTGGCGCAAGCCAAACGAACGTTGCAAATATGTAAAGGAATGCATCTCAGTATGGCGTAGGAAAGGACTTCACACCCCATTCATGCCGCAAATCACATCCGCAAAATTTTTCTACTGAATGTGCACCAACCTGTCATATGCGCGAGACAACCGATGGATAGGGTGCACGTTACATTTGCTTGTCCTCTGCCAGGTTCGACTGCGGGTAGCCAGCGCATGAACGATGCCATCACCTCTGCGATAAGTACGGATGCTTTGTATCGCCGTCATGCCCTCGACGGCGGTGCCGCATCGAAGCTGCGCGCCGACAGGGTCTGGCTGCTGGCGATCGTGGCGTTCGCCCTGGTGGCGCGCTTGTTCCGCATCGATCATCAAACGCTGTGGCTTGACGAGGCCTTGACGTTGCAGCGCATTCACCGGGACTTGGGTGGATTGGTGGTCGACAGTTTTGCCAGTCGCCACATGCCCGCCTATTTCCTGCTGTTGCGGCTGTTGTCCTTCGTATTTGGCGCGGGCGAGGCGTGGATACGCATTCCTTCCGCACTGTTCGGCGCGATGTCGGCGGGGATGGTGTATGTGATCGCGTCGCGCATCGGCAGTTGCCGCGCCGGCATCGTTGCCGGGCTGTTGATGGCGCTATCGCCCCTGCAAGTGCAGTACGGGCAGGAGGCACGCTCCTACGCGCTGGTGACCTTGTTGATCACGGTGGCGTTGTGGGGGTTGCTGCGGCTTGCACAACAGCCGCAGCGCGCGGCCATCGACGTGCGGCGCGGGGACGCCGAACGCATTGGGTGGTGTGCGTATGCGTTCGGTACCATCGCGGCGCTGGATGTGCTTGGCGACGCGGTGCCTTGGCTGATCGCCTCCAATCTTTCCTTGTGGCTGATCTGGCGCTCGCTGGCGCCGTCGTCGGCGACCCGGGCTGCTTTTGGCCGCAACTGGCTGTGGAGCGCCGCGGCGATCATCGGGTGCATCGTGCCGTTCTACGTAGCGATTCTTGCTTTCAGCGACGGA
>NZ_DATJMN010000135.1:0-11624 GCF_035508675.1 Dyella sp. | reverse complement strand
ATCTCCAGCACCGACACGTCGAAGGTGCCGCCGCCAAGATCGAAGATCAGGAAGCGGCTGCCTTCCTTGCGCTCCTGCAATCCATAGGCGAGGGCGGCAGCAGTAGGTTCGTTGATCAGCCGCTCCACCTTGATACCGGCCAGTTCGCCGGCCGCGCGCGTTGCCTTGCGTTGCGCATCGGAGAAATAGGCGGGCACGCTGATCACCGCTTCCCGTACTTTTTCACCTAACGCGGCTTCGGCATCAGCCAGCAGCGAGCGCAGCACCAGCGCGGATAATTCCTCCGGGCGGAAACCGCGTTGCCCGAGCTGTACCTCGCGTGCTGTGCCCATCCAGCGCTTGAAGGCCGCGACGCTGGCGCTGGGATGGCTGATCAAACGATCGCGTGCAGCGGCGCCGACCAGCATGTGGCCGTCGTCATCGACGCTGACGACAGAGGGCGTGAGGTAGTCGCCCAGCGCGTTGCGGAAGAGTTGCGGCCCTTCCTCGCCATAGCAGCCAACGAGCGAGTGCGTGGTGCCCAGATCGATACCGACGATCATGTGTGCTTGCCCCTGTACTTCCTGTGTGCGGCTTTGGCTCCCTCTCCCCTATCCCTGACCAGCGCCGAGGGGAGGATTGGGGGAGAGGGCCAATCTTGCCAGATACTTAATTTGTGCAATCAAAAGGTCAAAGCTGCCAGGCACGGTTGAATGCTTGCCGGGCCCTGCCCAACCCTCGCCCTCGGGCGAGGGTTGCATCGCATGCTACATGCGGAACACGCCATAACGCTGCGGCTCGATCGGCGCATTCAACGAGGCCGAAATCGCCAGCCCCAGTACGCGGCGTGTATCTGCCGGATCGATGATGCCATCGTCCCACAGCCGCGCCGTGGCGTAGTAAGGGTGCCCCTGGCGCTCGTACTGCGCGCGGATCGGTGCCTTGAAGCTGTCTTCTTCCTGCGTGCTCCACGCTTGGCCCGCCGCTTCCATGCCATCGCGCTTCACCGTTGCCAATACGCTGGCGGCCTGGTCGCCACCCATCACGCTGATGCGTGAATTCGGCCACATCCACAGGAAGCGCGCGCCGTACGCACGGCCGCACATGGCGTAGTTGCCGGCGCCGAAGCTGCCGCCGATCACCACGGTGAATTTGGGTACGTGCGAGCAGGCCACCGCGGTGACCATCTTCGCGCCGTCTTTGGCGATGCCGGCGTTCTCGTATTTCTTGCCGACCATGAAGCCGGTGATGTTTTGCAGGAATACCAGCGGCACGTTGCGTTGGTTGCACAGCTCGATGAAGTGCGCGCCCTTGAGCGCGGATTCGGAAAACAGGATGCCGTTGTTGGCGATGATGCCGACCGGATAGCCATGGATGTGCGCGAAGCCGCAGACCAGGGTTTTACCGTAGCGCGCCTTGAACTCATGGAACTCCGAACCATCGACGATGCGCGCGATCACCTCGCGGATGTCGAACGGACGGCGCGTGTCCTGCGGAATCACGCCGTACAGTTCTTCCGCCGCGTAGCGCGGTTCTACCGGCGGCTTTACCGCCAGTGGCATCGGCTTGCTGCGGTTGAGGCTGGCGACGATGTCGCGCGCGATGGACAGCGCATGCGCATCGTTCTCGGCGAAATGGTCGGCCACACCCGAGGTGGCGGTGTGCACGTCCGCGCCGCCCAGCGCTTCGGCGTCGACCACTTCGCCGGTGGCGGCCTTCACCAGCGGTGGGCCGCCGAGAAAGATCGTGCCCTGCTCGCGCACGATGATGGTTTCATCGCTCATCGCCGGCACATACGCGCCACCGGCCGTGCAGGAGCCCATCACCACGGCGATCTGCGCAATGCCCAGGCTCGACATGCGTGCCTGGTTGTAGAAAATGCGGCCAAAATGTTCCTTGTCCGGAAAGACCTCGTCCTGCAAGGGCAAAAAGGCGCCCCCGGAGTCGACCAGGTAGATGCAGGGCAGGCGATTCTCCAGCGCAACCTCTTGGGCGCGCAGGTGTTTCTTTACCGTCATCGGGAAATACGTGCCGCCTTTGACGGTGGCGTCGTTGGCCACCACCACCACCTCGATGCCGTGCACGCGGCCGATGCCGGTGATGATGCCGGCGGCGGGCGCCGCGTCGTCATACATGCCGTGCGCGGCGAGCGGCGAGAGTTCCAGGAAGGGCGAGCCGGGGTCGAGCAGGGCGCGGATGCGTTCGCGCGGTAGCAGCTTGCCGCGTGCGGTGTGCCTTTCGCGGGCCTTGGCGCCGCCGCCTTCGGCGCTGCGTCCCAGCTGTTGGTGCAGGTCATCTACCAAGGTGCGCAGGTTGGCGCTGCTGGCCTGGAAATCGGCGGAGCGGGGATCGATCTGCGAGGTAAGAACGCTCATGTGTCGCCAAGCTCGTCGGGGCAAAAACTGCAGATGATACCGGCAGTGGCCCGGGCATCATGACGATGACGATATTTATTCAGCGATGCCATAAAAAAACCGGCCGCCAAACGGCGGCCGGTTTCATGGAGCCTTGAGCGAACGATTAGTGCTTGTCGCCCGAAGCGCCCTTGGCGGCGTCCTTCGCAGCGGTCGCAGCCGACTTGGCAGCGTCGGCGGCCTTGCCGGCAGCCTGCGAAGCATCGGCGGCGGCGCTCTTCATCGCATCGCCAGCAGCCGGAGCGGCGGTGGACGCCGGAGCAGCAGCCGGGGCAGCAGCGGTGGATGCCGGAGCAGCAGCCGGAGCGGCGGCGGTGGAAGCAGCAGCGGCCTTCTGAGCCTGGTCAGCAGCCTGCGTGGCTGCTTGCTGGGCCTGGTCAGCCGACTTCTGTGCGTCCTGCGCGCCTTCCTGTGCGCCGTTGCTGCAAGCTGCCAGCAGCGCGACAAGCGCAGAGGCGAGAAGGGTACGCGTGAACTTCATGGTGGATCTCCTTAGCCGTGGAATGCCAATTTGGCGGATTATTAATAGCGCTTTCACGTTAACGGCGCTACCAGTTTTTGCTAACAACTTTTATGCCGCATTAAACCTGCCGAGGGGCGGACACCCCCGACTGGCAAGTCCAACGAGCGGAACTTAGTCCAGGCGCTCCACCGCGATCGCGGTGGCTTCGCCGCCGCCGATGCACAGGGCGGCCACGCCCCGACGCAAGCCGCGGGTCTTCAAGGCATTGAGCAAGGTCACCACGATGCGTGCGCCGCTGGCGCCGATCGGATGGCCAAGTGCGCAGGCGCCGCCATTGACGTTGAGCTTGTCGTGCGTAACGCCCAGTTCGCGCATCGGCGCCATGGCCACTACGGCAAAGGCCTCGTTGACTTCAAACAAATCGACGTCACCCACCTTCCAGCCGGCCTTGTCCAGCAGCTTGCTGATCGCGCCGACCGGTGCGGTGGTAAACCACTCCGGCTCCTGCGAGTGCGTGGCATGGGCCACGATCCGTGCCAGGGGCTTTACGCCGCGCGTCTTGGCGTCGTCGGCCGACAATAGAATCAGGGCGGCGGCGCCATCGGAAATGCTGGACGAGCTGGCAGCCGTGATGGTGCCGTTCTCTTTGCGAAAGGCTGGCTTCAGCGAAGGAACCTTGTTGATGTCGGAGCGGCTGGGCTGCTCGTCGGTATCGATCTGCAGGTCGCCCTTCTTGCCGGGCACGGTCACCGGCACGATTTCATCGGCGAACGCGCCGGAAGCCTGCGCAGCCTGTGCGCGCTTGACCGATTCGATGGCGAAGGCGTCCTGGTCCTCGCGGCTGAAGTGGTACTTGTCGGCGCACAGCTCGCCGAACACGCCCATGGCCTTGCCGTCGTAAGGATTGGTCAGGCCGTCCCAGGCCATATGGTCGACCAGCTTGCCGTCGCCGTAGCGGATGCCGCTGCGGGCGTTGACCATGTGCGGGGCGTTGGTCATCGATTCCATGCCGCCGGCCACCACCACGCCGGCCGACCCGGCCTTGATCAGGTCATGGCCCAGCATGATCGCCTTCATGCCCGAACCGCACACCTTGTTGATGGTGGTGCAACCGGTGGCCGGCGTCAGGCCGGCATGCAGGGCGGCCTGGCGGGCGGGCGCCTGGCCGAGGTTGGCCGGCAGCACGCAACCCATGATCACTTCGCTCACATCCTTGGCGGCGATGCCGGCTTGCTCGAGTGCGGCGCGGATCGCGGTGGCGCCGAGGGTAGGGGAGGGAACGCCGGTGAACTGGCCGAGAAAGGAGCCGATGGCAGTGCGCTTGGCAGCGGCGATGACGATATCCGACATGGGAGTCTCCAGGGGAGCATTTGGGCGCATCGCGCCGAGAAAGGATTTGCGAATTATCGCCGTTCTCACTGCTTAGCAGCAAATTTTCCGTTTCCGTGAGAAATCGCGCACCTGCGCCACTCGCAATCATGTAAATCAAACGAATAAGCTATGGGGGAATGCCGCCTCGGGGAGTGGTGGCATTCCTAAATCTTTTGGGGACAATTCTGGAGAGGAATCTATGGCAACTGGGATGCAGGCGTTGCGCCGCCGTGAAATAGCGTTGTTGGTCAGTCTTGCAGTGGGCTTGAGCGGCTGTGGCGGTGGGGGCGGCAACAGCAATGTAAGGGGGGCGGCAGCTGCACCATCTGCTCCGGCTCCTTCACCGGCGCCTGCTCCAGCACCTTCTCCGGCACCATCGCCTTCGCCGAGTTCGAGCGTTCCAACGCCGCCCATCGACGCGCAGCTGTCGCTGACGAATGCTTATGCGGCGCAAAAGCAAGGTTATACGGGCGCGGGCGTCACGATTGGTGTGGTAGACAGCGGCATCATGCGCTCCAACCCGACGGTGGCAGGGCGTGTGACGCAAGAGTTGATCTACGTCGATCCCACGCAGAACAACACCGCCGTCGACGATGTGGTGGGCCACGGTACCTGGGTTTCCGAAATCGCGGCAGGTACTTCGTTTGCGCAATTTCCAGGCGGTATTGCTTCCGGAGCGGATTTGGTTTCGGCGCGCATCATTTCCGATAGTGCGCCGGACGATAACGGTTCCAGCGCGCCTTCGCAGGTCACCAGTAGCGATGCGCTATCCCTGCAACAGGTCAATACGGATCTGATCAGTGCCGGTGTGAAGGTCATGAACAATTCCTGGGGTGGCATTACCTGGGATACCACCAATGCCTCGCTCAACGCGGCGTTCGATGCGGCGTATACGCCTTTTGTCGTCAACCACGGCGGCCTGGTCGTGTTTGCGGCCGGCAATGATTCGCAGGCCAATCCCAGCACGATCGCCGCGCTGCCTTACTACGCAAAAGACCCCAACCTGGAAAAAGGCTGGTTGGTGGCGGTTGCGCTGAACAGCAACAGTCCGACCCAGCTCGACAGCTATTCCAACCAGTGCGGCGTGGCGATGAACTTCTGCCTTGCCGCACCGGGCGATGTGATCGTGCTGGACAAGAACACCACCGCGAGCACCACCAATCCCAGTTACTACATCGTGGAGGGTACGTCGTTTGCCGCCCCGATCATCTCGGGTGCGGCAGCGCTGGTGTGGCAGGCATATCCGTATTTCAGCAACGATCTCGTGCGGCAGACCTTGTTGGGTACCGCAACGCCGATGGGCGTGCAGCCCAACCCTACGTTCGGTTATGGCGTGGTGAACATCGGCGCTGCGGTGAACGGGCCGGAGCAGTTCAACTGGGGCGACGTGGAGGTCGGCTTTACCGGCAACTCCAGCTGGAACAATCCCATTTCCGGCCTGTATGGCCTGATCATGGATGGCCCTGGCACGCTCAATCTGACCCAGGCTTCGACGTATCTTGGCAGCACGACCGTCAACGGCGGCACCTTGAATGCGGTTTCGCTGCTGTCCGGCTCAGCCTCCACGGTCACCGTCAACAACGGCACTCTTAATGCCGGATCCGTGTACGCCGGCAACACGGCAGTGAGCGGCGGCAGCTTGAACGTGACGACGTTCTTGGGTGCGAACGCGAATATCGACGTGACGGGCGGCAGTGTGAATGCGCCGCAAGTGAACGCCAGCCTCACGACGGTGAATGGCGGCACGTTGAATACCACTTCGCTGGTTTCCGATGTCAATATCGGTTCCGGCGGCACGCTGGCATTCAGTGGAAATTCCGGCAGCCTCATCCCGCTCGTTTCCGGCAACGTATCGAGCCAGGGCACGCTGGTGGTTGGCAGCGCCAACCTCAACATGACCGGCAACTACACCCAGAACGGCGGACGTCTGGCGGTGCCGCTGGGCTCGGCCTTGCAGGTCACCGGCAACGTTACGTTGCAAAACAGCCCGCAGTTGTACGTCTATGGCGCCAATGCCGGTTACGTCGCCAATTCGCATACCGTCGTGCTGTCGGCCACGCAAAACTTTACCGGTACTTTCAACCCCGCGGTGGGCACGCCTTCGTCGGTGACCTTGCAGGCGTCCATCGGTTATGACGCCACGGACGCCTACCTCAACGTACAACAGGTCAACCTCACGCAAATCACCGGGCTGCCTTATTCCGCGGCCAGCTACGCGGCAGCGGGGCGAGTGCAAAGCGCTTTCAACGCCATCAATAGCGCCATAGTGGGTAGTGCGCAGCCCTTGCCGAGCAGTTTCGTCAGCGCCGCCGCGGCCATCCAGCAGTCGCAGAGCACCGCCGCCTTGCAGCAGTCGTTGAACAGCCTCTCCGGCCAGATGTACGCCGCCAGTGCGGCGATGACCTTCGAGGCCATCGACGTCGACACGCGCGCGCTATCCGATCGCTTCGACAGCCTGCTGGATAACCCGCAAGCCCTGGAGCGCAGCGGCAAATTCCAGAGCTGGTCGCAGAACCTGGGCTACCAGGGCAGCCTCTCGCGCAGCGGATACGACAGCCTCGGCTTCCAGCTCAACGGCAGCATGGTGGGCGGCGACCGCATGCTCGGCAATGGCGCCGTGCTGGGCTATGCCATCAGCCACAGCCAGGGGCTGGGCAATCTGCAGCAAAGCGCCGATCAGGGTTTCAGCCGTGCGCTGGAAGGCATGCTCTATGGCGGTGTCGTGCAGGGCAACTGGTATGCGATGGGCCGCGTCGGCGTGGGTAGCGACTGGCAGAACACCCGCCGCGAGTTGTTGCTCGGTAGTCAATATGCCGGCGTGGGCAGCTTCAGCAACGGCACCTACGATGTGGCGTACAGCGAAAGCGGTTATCGCATCAATGCCGGAAGCTGGAAATTCACGCCCTACGCCGATCTGCAATATGCCAATGTGCAGCGCGACGGCTTCAACGAATTGGGTGGCGATGGTTTCGGCCTGAGCGCCAGTTCGCAGACGATCCAGCGTTGGCAGGCGGGCGTCGGCTTGCGCGGTTCGCGCCAGTGGCAACTGCGCAACGGCACCAGCCTCAGCCTGCAGGCCCGCTACCTATGGCAGGACGCGTTCGCCATGCACGGCACCGTGCCGAATGCCAGCTTCGCGGCCTTGCAGCAGTTCATGCCGATCAACGGCATCGGCTTGTCGCGTTACGGCAGCATCGCCGGCGTGTCGCTGAACTGGCGTTTCTCGACGCGCTCGCAGTTGTCGTTCGGTGCCGATCAGTACACTGCGCAGCGTGAGCACGCGACGATGGGAACGGTGAATTACAGCCTGGTATTTTGATGTAAGCCGCCGTGAGCCATTCCCTCCCTACAGGCAGGGAGGGAATGGTGGCCGCGAGGGTTGTCACTCCCGCCCGTGAAACAACTCGCGTCCGATCAGCATCCGCCGGATTTCATTCGTACCCGCGCCGATCTCGTATAGCTTCGCATCGCGCAGCAAGCGGCCCGTCGGGTATTCGTTGATGTACCCATTTCCGCCCAAAGTCTGGATCGCCTCCAGTGCCACCTGCACCGCATTCTGCGAGGCATTGAGCAGGCAGGCTGCCGGATCGATGCGTGACTTCACGCCACCATCGAATTCCTTCGCCACCATATAGGCAAAGCCGCGCGAACTTTGCAGCTTGGTGTACATGTCGGCGATCTTCGCCTGCATCACGCCGAAGGTGCCGATCGGTGCATTGAACTGCTTGCGCTCGCGCGCATAGGGCAGGGCGATATCCAGCGCGGCCTGCATCAAGCCGATCGGGCCGCCGGAAAGCACCAGGCGTTCGGTGTCCAGGCCGCTCATCAGCACGCGCACGCCTTCGTTCACTTCGCCCACGGTGTTCTCGGCGGGGATCTCGCAGTTGTCGAACACCAGTTCGCAGGTGTTGGAGCCGCGCATGCCGAGCTTGTCCAGCTTCTGGGCCGTGGTGAAGCCCTTCATGCCCTTTTCGACGATGAACGCCGTCATGCAGCGGCTGCCGGCGATGCGCGGCGCGGTACGCATGTAAACCAGCAGCACGTCCGCATCGGGGCCGTTGGTGATCCACATCTTGGAGCCATTGGCCACCCACACGTCGCCACGCTGTTCTGCACGGCAGGTCATCGAGCCGACCACGTCGGAACCGGCGCCCGGTTCGCTCATCGCCAGTGCGCCGACATATTCGCCGGTACACAACTTGGGGATGTATTTGCGGCGCTGCGCGTCGTTGCCGTTGTGGAAAATGTTCTGTACGCACAAGTTGGAGTGCGCGCCATAAGAAAGACCCACCGAACCGGATGCACGGGAGATTTCTTCCATCGCCACCATGTGTGCCAGAAAACCCATGCCGCTGCCGCCGTAGGCTTCCGGTATGGTGATGCCAAGCAGGCCCATGTCGCCCATCTTGCGCCACAGATCGTGCGGGAACAGATTCTCGCGGTCGATGTGGTCGGCGCGCGGTGCGATCTCCTTTTCAGCGAAGGCAGACACGCTGTCACGCAGCAGATCGATCTCTTCACCGAGCGGGAATGGACGCATGAGGAACTCCTGGGTAAAGGGGTTTGGATGCCAGGAATTGTAGCGCAGGGGTCTTTTCAGGCTCTGACGCGGCGCATCAGCAAGGCGCGCATGCCAGCCCTTCCCCTGTCAGCAGGGGAGGGGCAACGGCATCATTGCACTTTCGCCAGCTTCCCTTTCATGATCACGCCGGACATCAAAAAGCCTACGTGGCATTCGTATTGCGCGGGATCGCGATATTCGTTGCCGTAATCGCTGACGATATCGACCACCGCATTGGCCCCGGCCGCCTTCGCCTGATCCTGCAGCGCGATCAAGGCCGATTGCAGCGCCCAGTCGCAGGTTTTCTGGTCGGCTTTGCCGAAGGCGTTGGTCTTGCGATTGACGCTGACATCGCTCTTGAGCACCGTCACCTGGCCCTGCGGCGCACTTCCGGCCAGATAGAATTTCACCGTGCCGTCCAGTTTGCCCGATTGGGTCGCTGCGGCGACGGCATTGGCGAATGGGAAATGCACGATCTTGTCCCCGGCGAAAGACAAACCGGGTGCGCACAACAACGCGATGGCAACGAGCATTTTTGTCTTCATGGCTTCTCCTTGATGTATGATGTTCAGCACAACCCGCCGTTTACCGCGAGCACTTGCCGCGTGATGTAAGCCGCTTCCGGGCTCATCAGGAACTGCACGGCCGCAGCGACTTCATCCGCAGTGCCGGCACGCTGCATCGGTATCACTTTCAGAATCTCTTCCAGCGGCAAGTCGGCGCTGGTCATGTCGGTATCGATCAAGCCCGGCGCCACGCAATTGACGGTGATCTTGCGCTTGGCCAATTCCACCGCCAGCGCCTTCGCCGCGCCGATCACGCCGGCCTTGGCAGCGCTGTAGTTCACCTGGCCGCGATTGCCGATCAAGCCCGATACAGAGGTGATGCATACGATGCGTCCCGCCTGGCGGCGGCGGATCATCGGCATGATGATCGGGTGCAGCACGTTGTAGAAACCATCCAGGTTGGTGCGCAGCACCTGGTCCCAGTCCTCGTCGGATAGGGCCGGAAACGCACCGTCGCGCGTGAGCCCGGCGTTGCACACTGCGCCGTAATACGCGCCATGTGCTTCAACATCGGCTTGCAACGCAGCGGCGCATGCCGGGCGATCGGCAATGTCGAATTGCAGCACGCGCGCGGCGCGGCCTAGCGTGCGAATCGCAGCGGCCACCTGTTCGGCTTCCTCGCGACGGCTCCGGCAATGCACCACGACATCGTAGCCCGCTTGCGCCAGCCGCCAGGCAATGGCGCGGCCGATACCGCGGCTGGAGCCGGTCACCAGCACTGTGTCAGCCATGTGGCGTCTCCCTGGATTCCTGATTGAAAAAAGCCTCCGCATCGGGCGGGCTGAATACATTCAAGCGTGCTTCGGCTTGGATGCCGGGCGCTTCGATACGGCAATGGAATACGCCCATGCCTTGTTGGTTGTGGAACTCCCGCGCCGCTTCCACGCGCAGCTGCGCGCCGGCCGGAAAGGTATCCACATTGCACGCATAGTGCCGCGTGCCGAGCAGAAAACCCAACTGCACCGGCCGCTGCTCGGCGCGCGCGCAGCAGCCGGCCCAGGCAGCGATGGCTTGTGCCATCAGTTCCACGCCGACCCACGCAGGCATGCTGCCGTCGTCCTCCACGAACAAGCCGCCGGCGCGGATGGTGCGCGTGCAAACGATGCGTTCGCGCTCTGCTTCCACGATGTCATCGAGCAGGATCATCGCGCCGGCATGTGGCACGACCTCGGCGATCGGCCAGGGCGTCATGCGGGATCTCCCACGATCAACGCTGCATTGTTGCCGCCAAACGCGAACGAGTTGCTCATCAGGTAACGCCTTCCGCCGACCGGCAGATGGCTGCCGGCGCGGGTGAAACATAGCGCGGGCAGCGCGGGATCGGCTTCGCCATCCCACACATGCGGCGGCAAGCGGCGTTCGGCACGCGTGTCGGTCAAGCTCAGCCAGCAGAACGCCGCCTCCAGTGCACCCGCGGCGGCAAGCGTGTGGCCGGTGAGCGACTTGGTCGATGAGCACGGCACTGCAGGGCCGAACACGCAGGCGACGGCCTGGCTTTCCATGCTGTCGTTATGCTCGGTGGCGGTGCCGTGCAGGTTGATGTAATCGATCTGCGTCGCCTCCAGCCCGGCGTTGCGCAAGGCATCGTGCATGGCTTTGCGCGCGCCGGCTCCCTGCGGATCGGGTGAGGACATATGGTATGCATCGGAACTGGCACCGCCACCGAGCAGTTGCACCGGGCCGGCTTCGCGCGTCATCAGGAACAGCGCCGCCGCTTCGCCGATGTTGATGCCGCGGCGATGCCTGGAGAACGGATCGCAGCGTTGCAGGTCCACTGCCTCCAATGCATGAAAGCCGTTGATCGCCAGGCGGCACAGCGTATCCACGCCGCCGCACAGCACGGCATCGCATAGCCCCATGCGCAGCAGGCGTTGCGCGCTCATCAACGCGCGTGCGCCCGACGTGCAGGCGGTGGAAATGCCATAGCAAGGGCCGGATAGTCCCAGCCATTCGGCCAGGTATTCCGCGGGGCCGCCGAGTTCCTGGTGCGAATAGTGATAATCGGCCGGCCACGCGCCATCGCGCCGATAGGCGGCGATGCCGTGGGTGGCTTCCTCGATGCCGGTAGTGCTGGTGCCGAGCACGACGCCGATGCGCGCAGAACCATAGCGCGTGATCGCGGCGCGGATGTCGGCGTCGATCTCCAGCGCTGCGGCGAGCAACAGGCGGTTGTTGCGGTTGTCGCGATGACGCAGTGTGTCGGGTACGCGCGGCAATTCCGCGCGCACACTGCCCAGTGGTGGTGCGTGATGCGGAATCCAGCCGCGTTC
>NZ_DATJMN010000134.1:0-6484 GCF_035508675.1 Dyella sp. | reverse complement strand
CGCGTAGAAGCGCACGGCGTTGGCCGCGAACACGTCTGTCTGCGCGTGGCTGGCATACCGCTCGGTCATGGTCATAGCGATGTGCAGCCAATGGGCGTAATCGGCATGCGTGGTCAGTACCGGCCAATCGCTGCCCCACATCAGGCGCCCGCTGCCGAAATGCGCGAACAGTTCGCCGACATAGCGCTCGATGGCGTCCTCGTGCGCCGGCTTGCCCAGCAAGGTGAGCAGGCCGGAAAGCTTGCAGTACAGCGGCGAATGCTGGGACAGCTCGTCGATCCACTGTGCCCATGCATCGAAGTGCTCGTCGCCCATCGCCGGCTTGCCGGCATGATCCAGCACCACCTTCAATCGCGGATGCCGTTGCAGGCGGCGCAACAGGGCAGGGTACTGGCGCATGTCGACCAGTGCGTCGAAGGCAAGGCCGCGCTCCTGGATACAGTCGAACGCGCGATCCAGCGACGGCCGGGCCAGCCACTCGGCATCGGCCAGGTCTTGCGCCATCGGGCGCAATCCGCGCAACAGCCCGTTGCCGTCGCGGATCAGCGCATCGATGCGTGCTTCAACGTCGCCGGCTTCCAGGTCGACCCAGCCGACCACACCGACCACCGCCGGGTCTTCGTGCGCCAGCTCGAACAGATAACGCGTCTCCGCTTCGGTCGGTGCGGCTTGCACTAGCACGCTGAACTGCACGCCGGCTGCCGCACGCTGCATGCACAGATCGCGTGGCAGGAACGCCCGCTGCAAGCTGGCCGGTGCCTGCGCAAGCCAACCGTAGTCGCCGCGTGCCGGTTGCCAGTAATGCTGGTGCGCGTCGACGATGATCATGGCGTGGGCATGCCGTCCAGCAGCAGGCCAGCCTCGCGCAAGGCGCGCCATGCGTCGGCGGGAATGGGGGCGCGGATGCGCGCAGCCGCCTGGTCCACTTCGGCGATCGAGCGCAAGCCGCACACCACGCTCGCCACGGCCGGATGCGCCAGCGGAAACTGCAGCGCCGCGGCGCCTACATCGGTGTGCGAGCGGGCCAGCACATCGTAGAACCGTTGCGCGCGCGCCACAGTCGCAGCATCAGCCGGCGCGTAGTTGTAGAACGTGCCGGGACCCTGCGCGTTGCCGAGCAAGCCGGAGTTGTACGGCCCCGCTGCCAATACTGCGACACCGCGTGCTTGCGCTTGCGCCATCACGGCCTGGCTGTGTCGCTGCTCGAACAGTGTGTAGCGCCCGGCCAGCATGATCACGTCGAGTGCAAAGCGCGGCATCACCTCCAGGCATATCGCTTCTTCATTCACGCCGATGCCGATCGCCTTGCAGGCGCCCTGGGCGCGCAGTTCCGCCATCGCCGGCAGTGCTTCGTCCAATGCCTGGCGCAGGATCGCGGCGTGATGTTCGCCATGCGTCAGCGCGCCGATGTCGTGCAACAGCAGTACGTCGATGTGGTCGGTGCGCAGGCGTTGCAGGCTCGCTTCAAAGGAGCGCAGTACGCCGCCGCGGCTGTAATCGAAGCGGGCGCGGTGGCCGTCGACGATGAAGCCGTCGCGATGGCTTTTCTGTTGTGCATCGTCCTCGATCAGCCGGCCTACCTTGGTCGACAAGCTGTAGCTTGTGCGCGGCATGTCGCCGAGCGCTGCGCCCAGCCGCGATTCGCTGAGGCCGTAGCCGTAGTAGGGCGCCGTATCGAAATGCCGGATGCCGCATTGCCAGGCATGCGCAATGCTGGCGATGGCGGCAGCGTCGTCCACCGATTCGTACAGGTTGCCCACCGGCGCGCCGCCGAACGACAGCTGCGAGGCCAGCCATGCAATTGGCCCGGCGCTGGCTTTGCCCGCTTCCGGCTTGGTCGTTGATACCGCCATTTGTCCTCACGATCAGCTGCTGAATCGCTCACGGCAACGCAGTCCGGGGCGCTTGCCGACTTCGTATCCGCGCATCATCGCGCATCTCGTTCGCTGTGTATATGTAAACAAGAAATTTACAGGTGTTTGTAAGGGCCTGTCACAGGCCCTTATGGGGCAGGCTCGAAAAAGTTGTTGCAATTGGGTTTCGCTCGATCTAAAACATATATGAAATTCCATTTTGCTAATGAACACGCCGCAGGCGAGGGGTCGCCAAGCGGGTCCAGGCAGGGTGGGGAGGCGCGACGGTATGCGGTTTTCAAGCAAAAAAACCAGCCATACGGCGGTTTCGACCGGCCTGGCCTGTGCCCGTGGGGCTGCGCTGATGGTTGCAAACCGGGCGCCCGATCGGGTGCCGTCGGCCATCGAGCGGACGCCGGTACGCCAACGGATGCCTGCAAAGCGTTGCGATGGCCATTTTCTGGCCGCCGACATCGGCGGTACGCATGCGCGGCTCGCCCTGGTCGCGCGCACGGCGGTCCAGTCGCCGACATTGGCCGCTTACCGCGTGTATCCGTGTGCAGATCATCCGCACCTCGAAGACATACTCCGCAGCTTCTGTGCCGAGGTCGGCATGCAGCCGCGGGAATTGGTGCTGGCGTGCGCCGGTTACGTGCATGCCGGTTCGGTGATCAACAAGAACCTCGCGTGGCCGGTACTGCCGCACGTACTGAAAGAGCGGCTGCAACTCGATCACGTGTGGGTGCTCAACGATCTGCAGGCACTGGCTTATGCCATCGGCCAGGGCGCGGCGAACGATGCCGTGGTGCTCAAGGCATCCGCCGCGCAGGCCACGCAATCAGCACCGGTGGTCGTCGTGGGGCCGGGCACCGGCCTGGGTGCGGCAGTGTGGCTGCCGGGAAAGCCGCCGCGCGTGATCGCTACCGAAGCCGGGCACACGCAATTGTCTGCGCGCATCGGGCGGGAGCAGCAGGTACTGGCGCAACTCGCACCGCCGGACACGCATGTCTCGCACGAGATGCTGCTGTCGGGCCCTGGCCTGCATCGCATCTACACCGCCTTGTGCGCCATTCACGACCGCTATCCCTCGCTGCACGAGCCGCAGGCAGTCAGCGCCGCGGCGATGGCCGGCCGCGATGCGATCGCGCACGAGGCACTCACTTTGCTCTGTGGCTGGCTAGGTTCGTTCGCGGCGGACCTTGCCATGCTCTATGGCGCCACCGGCGGCATCTGTCTCGCCGGTGGTTTTCTTTTTCAGATCGCCGATTTCCTGCGCAGCAGCTCATTGCTCGACCGTTTTCTCGACAAGGGCGTGATGCGCCCCTTTCTGCAAAACGTGCCGATCCGCGTGATGGACCACGGCCATCACGGCGTGCTGGGCGCGGCCGGTTGGCATATCGATACCCATAACGACGCTCGTGCGGAAGAGGTGCGCAACCGCTGCATCGAAGTCAACGATGCGGTTCTTCATCCAGGCTAGATACGAACTTCAAGTTATATGTTTTTGCAGTACCGGTCGCAGCGGGTCCTCTTTCCCCTTACTGCTGCGATCGGCTTTTTTTAATTCATTCCCCTGCGGCGACGCTACGAAGTTAAGGTTCGCGTGGGGTGTTGTTTTCGGTATGACGAATGCGGGTTTTTGCCGCCAATGCGTGCAATCAGGGCTTGTCATCAAGAGCGTTGCTGGCATGATGGATCGCTTGAATCACATCGGGAGAGGGTCCAAGATGAATCGGTCTTTGTTTTACCTGGGCGCAGCGCTGGCCCTTGCGACAAGTGTCGCCGCCGCGCAGCAGTCGCCGACCGCACCGACGGCCAAGACCCTTTCGCCCGAACAGGCCGACCAGATCTGGCAGCACGCCACCGCCAAGTTCGAGCCGCAACGCAAGGCCATTCTTGCCCACGTCGCGCAGCACATGGGCGACGGGCCGTTCCGTCCTGACTGGGTTTCGCTGCAACAGTACAGCGCCCCGCAATGGTACGACGATGCGAAATTCGGCATCTTCATCCACTGGGGCGTGTACTCGGTGCCTGCGTTCGGCAGCGAGTGGTACTCGCGCAACATGTATCAGCCGAACACGGCCGATTTTGCGCATCATGTGGCCACCTACGGTCCGCAATCCAAGTTCGGTTACAAGGATTTCATTCCCATGTTCAAGGCGGAGCATTTCGATCCGCAGGCGTGGGCTGCATTGTTCAAGCAAGCCGGTGCGCGCTACGTGATTCCGGTGGCCGAGCATCACGACGGCTTTGCCATGTACAACTCGCAGCTGTCGGAATGGACGGCGGTGAAGATGGGGCCGCACCGCGACGTCATCGGCGAGCTGGAAAAAGCAGTGCGCGCGCAAGGCATGCATTTCGGCGTGTCGTCGCACCGTGCCGAGCACGACTGGTTCTTCGACGGCGGGCGCACGTTTGATTCCGACGTGAACGATCCGCGCTATGCAGGTCTGTATGGGCCGGCCGAAGCGCATCTGTCCAAGAACGACCAGGATCTCTACAACGACTGGACCTACGTCTCGCAAGCCTGGCTGGACGACTGGCTGGCGCGC
This sequence comes from Dyella sp., assembly GCF_035508675.1. Lineage (GTDB taxonomy): Bacteria > Pseudomonadota > Gammaproteobacteria > Xanthomonadales > Rhodanobacteraceae > Dyella_B. The sequence goes on along the minus strand of NZ_DATJMN010000134.1, from coordinate 2,079 downwards.
ACGGCCGAGCTCATCGACGACTATCACCCGGACATCCTTTATTTCGACTGGTGGATTGGCCATCCCACCTTCCGCAATACCTTGCCGAAAATGCTCGCGTACTACTACAACGAGGGCGTCAAGCGCGGCGGCGTCGTGGTCAATTACAAGATCGGCGATTTTGCGGCAGGCGCCGGCACGCTGGATATCGAGCGCGGGCAGTTGACCGGCATCCAGCAGGCGCATTGGCAAACCGACACCTCCATCAGCAACGCTTCCTGGGGCTATATCAAGGGCGACACCTATAAATCGCCGAAAGAGCTGATCCAGTTGCTGGTGGACGTAGTCAGCAAGAACGGCAATCTGCTGCTCAATATCGGTCCGCGCGCGGACGGCACCATTCCGGAAGATGCGCAGAAGATTTTGCTGGCGATGGGCGGCTGGCTGAAAGCCAATGGCGACGCGATCTATGCCAGCAAACCGTGGCGAAGCTTCGGCGAAGGCCCTACCGAAGTGGTTGGCGGCACGTTCCAGGACACCAAGACCAAGCCGTACACAGCGCAGGACTTCCGTTTCACCACCAAGGATGGCGTGCTGTATGCGATCGAGCTGGATTGGCCGCAAGACGGCAAGGCGGTGATCCATTCGATCAAGCCCGACGACCATGTACGCGCGGTAAGCCTGCTTGCCGACGGCCAGCAGGTCGCATGGCAGCAACAGGCCGACGGCCTGCATCTGACGCTGCCGGTAAAACCGGTGGGCGACTACGCCTACGTCTATCGCATTGAACTGGCCAAGTGACATGAAAAAGTTCGCCTGCTTTCTCGCGGCTGCATTGGCATGCAGCGTGGCTTATGCCAAACAGCCGACGGCGTTGTTCTATTTGATGAGCACGCAGAAATCGACCAACTCCTTCACCGCGCACATCGACAAGATCGGCGTGCTGGTGCCCACCTGGTACCAGGTGGACGGCCAGGGCCTGGTGAACGGCGGTCCGGACAACTACGTGCTTGACCTGGCCACGCAGCATCATTTGCCGGTGACGCCGATCATGTCCATGTCGGCCGGGCGCAGCGGCTTTCACGCACTGCTGCACGACGAAACCGCCAAGCAGCAGTTGATCGATGCGATGCTGCAGCAAGCCGCCGAACACGGCTACGCCGGCTACCAGTTCGATTTCGAAAGCATCGCGTGGACCGATCGCGATGCCTACACCTTGCTGGTGAGGCAGGCCGCCGAAGCCTTGCACAAGCATGGCCTGACGCTCTCCATTGCCGTGGTGCCCAACGCTCCCGGGCATGCAGGCGAAGGCGCGTTTTCCAAATGGATGTGGCAGTACTGGCGCGGCGCCTACGATCTGGCTGCGTTGGGCAAATATGCCGACCTCGTTTGCCTGATGACCTACGACCAGCACACGCGCTGGACCACGCCGGGTCCGGTGGACGGCATGCCGTGGATGCTCAAGCAACTGCAGTACGCCTTGACCTTGGTGCCGAAGCAGAAGCTTTCGCTGGGCATCGCGCTATACGGCTATCGCTGGTACACCGGCGATCCGGTACGCCCTGATGGCAGCGAGGCATCCAATATCTCTGCCACCTACATCGATGCCGACGAGTCCATCCCGCTGGCGCAGGAACAGAAGGCCGTCGTGCAGTGGGACCCGGTGGAGCACGAGTCCTGGTATTACTTCTACCGCGACGACATGCGCGAGTGGGTGTTCATGCCCGACGCGCACGCTTTCCGCGATCGCTACGCACTGGTGAAACAGTATGACCTGGAAGGGTTCTGCTCCTGGGTGCTGGGGGCGGAAGATCCGAAGGTGTGGGATGAATTGCCGGTGGTGGAGCGTTGAACGAAGGCCGCGGGCCAGCGTAGGTTGGCGGTGAGCGCATGCGAACCCCAATGTGGTCATGTAGATGGCGATGTTGGGGTTCGGCAATGCCTCACCCCAACCTACGTTGGCTTTCCGTGAACGCATGGACGTAATGGCACTAAACTTAAGCGTCATTGCTCCATGGCTTGCCGGGATTTGCCCCCTCCCCTGCGACAGTAGGGGAGGGCTGGGGTGGGGTTGCTTGTGCTTTAGCATGTAGCCGAATG
>NZ_DATJMN010000133.1:0-14527 GCF_035508675.1 Dyella sp. | reverse complement strand
ATCCTGCATCGCCCGGTAGAAACCGTAGCCATACCGGCAGCGCAGAATGTCACCGCTACCTATACGGCGGCGCGCATGAAAAATGCACCGCATGAGCAGGCCGCCAAGGATTTCCTCACCTTCATGGCTTCTACCGAAGCGCAGGCGATCTATCGCAAGTACGGCTTCCAGCCGGCGCAGCCATGAGCATGTTGCACATCGCGGTGTTGGCGTGCTGCGCGCTGATGGCCAAGAGCGTGTTCGCCGACACGCTCGATGGCGGCAGCATTGCCCGCCAAGGCAACGGTCATGGCGTGGCGCCATGCATGGCCTGTCATGCTGCCGACGGCGGCGGGCAGGTGGCAGCAGGCTTTCCGCGCTTGGCCGGGCTGCCACAGGCGTATTTGCGCAAACAACTGGATGATTTCGCCCAGGGCGCACGCGTCAATGCCACGATGCAGCCGGTTGCAAGCGGACTGAGCGACGCGGAGCGCGATGCCGTGGCGGCGTATTACAGCAAGTTGCCGGTGCCGCAGGCGAAGCCGGCCGCCACGCTATCGAGTGATGATGCGCAGCTTGCGCAGTCGCTCGCGACGCGCGGACGCTGGCCGAACGGCCTGCCCGCCTGCGAGCAATGTCATGGACCGGGTGGCGTCGGCGTCGGCGATCACTTTCCCCCGCTCGCCGGCCAGTCCGCGGTCTATCTCGGCAACCAGTTGCATGCCTGGCAACAGGGCGCGCGGCGCAACGACCCGTTGCAGCTGATGCAAACCGTCGCCAACAAGTTGAGTGATGCCGACATCGCCGCCATCAGCGCATGGTATGCCGCGCAGCCGGCCACATTGACGAAGGAGTCGCAACCATGACGCGATGGCGATGGATCTGGTTGGCAGCCTCACTTGCGCTTGCGGCCTGTCATCCCGCGGAGCAGCAGGCTGCTTTGCCAGCATCACATGCACCTGCGGCGGCAAGCTCGGTGCCGAAGACCGCCAGCCGTTTCGAGCCGCCGCCCGACGCATCGATGCCCAAGGACGATTTCGGCAAGCAGGTGCTGCTGGGGCGGCAGATCTTTACCGATACGGGCCATTACGCCAAATCCTATGTCGGCAACGCCTTGAATTGCGAAAACTGCCACCTCGATGCAGGGCGGCTTGCCCACAGCGCGCCGATGTGGGGCGCCTACCCCATGTACCCGGCGTATCGCAGCAAGAATCATCACGTAAACACCTTTGCCGAACGCTTGCAGGGCTGCTTCCGCTACAGCATGAACGGCAAGGCGCCGCCGCTGGGCGACGATGTGCTGGTGGCGCTGGAAGCGTATGCCTATTGGATGTCCAAAGGCGAACCCATCGGCGTTGCACCTCCTGGCCACGGCTACGCGAAATTGCCACGGCCGGCGCAGGCGCCTGACTATGCGCGTGGCGAAGCGGTGTTCAAACGCGATTGCGCACTGTGCCATGGCGACAATGGCCAGGGCCAGCGTGTTGCGGATCGCACCGTGTTTCCCCCGTTATGGGGCGCTCAATCGTTCAACTGGGGCGCGGGCATGGAACGGCTCGACAACGCCGCCGGTTTTATCAAGGCCAACATGCCATTTGGGCGCGGCAATACACTTAGCGATCAGGACGCATGGGACGTGGCGTATTTCATGAATGCGCACGAGCGTCCGCAGGATCCGCGGTTCGATGGTTCGGTCATGAAAACGCGCAAGGCCTATCACGACACGCCAGATTCGCTGTATGGAACGACAGTGAATGGGAGCGTGCTGGGGCAAGGCGCCGAGTAGATAGAGCGGTTGGCCATGCGCCATAAGCACTTTGATTAACAAAGGTGGCGCTATCGCGGTAGCGCCACCTTTGTTCTGCCTGATGATGCATGGACAGGCTTGCGTCAACGCTGGGTGTAACGCGCTTTCAATCATCCAGCGCCTTCACTATCGCCGCATGAGCATCCAAGATGCCGCTGCCGATGGGGCGATCTGGCTGGCTGGGGAAGGGACGCGTGCTGCTGGTCAGCCAGTTCCTGATTTGAGCAGGTGTGGCAGGGGAAAGTCCGGCGTTATGTCGAGCATTGATCATAAGCGCCACTGTGCCGGTGACTAAGGGTGCCGCGAATGAAGTACCGTTTTCAGCAGAGATGTAAGGCTCGTCGTCCGAGTTGGGTGAGTACAGGCCTGAGTTGCCCAGCAGCCACGAACATTCCCACGGCCTAGCAGCACTGCAATTTCTTTTATCGGCGTGGATACCAACGGGCGCCGCTAGCGCAACCGCCGCGCCATAGTTGGAGTACTCCGCGGCGCGAGAGCCAAAATAATCCGTTGCGGCAACGGCGATCACGCCGGGACAGCTGGAGGGTATGTGGTTGGCATTGTCAGCGTTGTTGTTGCCGGCGGAAGCGACCAGAACCACATTGCGATCTATCGCTTCTTGCACGGCTTTGGCGAGTGCTTCGTTTGGCGTCGCCGAGCACGGTCCGCCCATTCCTCCGAAGCTCATGTTGATCACCTGGGCTGGATATTTGGCGTCCTCGACATCATCCACATGGCCACCGGATGCCCACTTGACCGCATCGGCGGCGTCGGAAACGTAGGCGCCATCCCACGGCACAGCGCGGATCGGTATCAACCGAGCGTTGTAGGCCACCCCCGCCAAGCCGATCTGATTATTGGTTTTGGCGTTGACAATTCCGGAAACCTTGGTGCCATGCCATGTGCTGGGTAACCCGGAATTCATTGGATGGCCGGGATCTCGCCCGCATTTGTCTCGATCCGGGCCGTCGTCCGACGAAAAATTGTAACCATCACACACCCAGGTATGGTCGATATCGGGGTTTGGAGCAATGCCTGAGTCAATGACGGCGACCGTAACGCCTGCGCCGCTTGCCAAATCCCAGGCATTGTTGATGTTCGCGCTGCTATAGCCCGGCGCGTAAAAGTTCCATTGATAGTTGTTGTAGTACGGGTCGTTTGGCGTGAATCTCAAAGCTGCGATCGACAACGCTGTGCTGCTTCCATCGGCGCGCATGGACGGAAAGGTCGGTAGGGGCGCCTCGTCGATGCGCAATTTACGATCGGGTTCTACGTAGAGGACGTCGGGATGGGTCGCGATTTTTTGCATCAACGCATTGGCCTCGGCCATATCGAGTTTGCGCGAGGTCTGGATCAGTTCGGAGCCTATGCCAAGCTTGCGCTTATAGGTTACGGTCAGCGGTTGCACGGCGGCGCGGGAGGAGCGAGGTGCCATACGGTCCACGCCGGAAGCCGCAATCGCAAACTGAGCATCCTTCACCACTTCGGAAGGGTTGTTGCGAATGCCGCTGCCCTCGCGGTAAGCAATGATGAATCGATCGTAGGTGCCGGTCTCCTGGTTGCTGACTGCCGATATCTTCGAGGCAGCCGATTGCTGGGTATCGGCGGCGTCGGCGGCAGGCATGATCAACAGCATGGCTGCCATCAGTGCGGTAGGGCGAAAGGTAGAAAACGTCTTCATGTGCGCTTTTCCTTCTCGTTAAAGGGCTCATAGGCCATCAGGCGGCCGCCCTGGATTCCCCGCGAACGGATTGAGCCAAGTGCTCAATCCCTCTTCTTTCTTTCCGCACAACGCGAGGAAAGAAAGCCTGTAGAGCTGCAGAAAGTAGTGAATGCTAGGCAAGTCCCGATTGCCGACATAGGCAGGGCCAGTAAGAGATGGCGTCTGGTTCTATCGGCTTTGGGACGATGCTATGCGCACGGGCTCGTAAGGGTCTGCAATACAAATGCGCAAAGATTTGTAATACAAACGCGCCGCGTGAGTAGGTGGATGGATTGGTGCGGACAGCGAACAGGTTGCAGGGTGGCTGGCATGGCCACCCATCTCACGCTGTCGACTGGGAGGGGCAAACGCTGAGGCGCACCATCGCCATCAAAACGGGGCGCCTCGTGGTGTGCGCTCAGGGGTGTTTGCGCGAGTCACACATCATGGGCGCTCATCATGATCGGTTGAGCTGCGCTCGTGCTCGTGCTGTTCGGCGACAATATGCCGTTCGTGCAGCTCTTCGCTGGTGTTCAGCGGCTCGCCCGACGCGGGCGCCTGTTCCGTTTCGGTCACGCTGCGCGGTGTTTCTTTTTCTTCGCTGCCGGTGATCTTCAAGATCGCATGGCGCATCTCGCGCGCCAGGATCACACGCGCATCGCGCACCATGTCTTCCAGTGCGCTGTCGTAATCGAGCTTGCCGTTGGCGTCGGTCCATACCACGCGGCGTTCGCGCAGCTTTTGAATGAAACCGCGGAACAGCGCCTTGTCGAAAAATTCCGGCGCCAGCGGTTCGCTCAGCAGGCTCAGGCGCTGGGCGGTGAGGGTGCAGACATTTTCCAGTTCGGCGCCGGTGATGGTGTGCGGACCGTTCTTGGCCAGCGCGGCGATGGTGATGTAGTAGCGCTCGAAGGCCTGGATCAGGCTGCGTGCGATGACGCGCAGCTGATAGGCGGCATCGTCCTGGCCCGGGCCTCGTTCGAGTACGCGGCCTTCGCCGACCGCTTCCAGCAGCCCGCGGCGCACGAAGAAATCGACGGTGGCCTGCAGGTGCACGCCGAAGCCTTCGGCGTCCCACGGCAGGAACAGTTCGCTCTGGATGAAGGGATAGATGATACGGCCCAGCCGAAGGATCGACGCCCGCGACATGCGCCGGTTGTTGAGGAAGCAGCAGGCGACCCACGCGGCGGTGGCGGTAAGGTGCAGCACGTTGTTGCGGAAATAGCTCAGCAAGACCGCCTGGTCGCCTTCCAGTGTCAATACATCGCCAAGCGGATGGCGCACGCGGGTGATCCAGTTCATCTGCTCGCCATAGGCGATGATGGCGTCGGGCGCTAGCGGCGTAAGTGTCACGCGATCCGAATACGGCAGTTCCTCCAGCAGCGCCTTGAGCAGCTCCAACTGGGCGAGCAGATCATTTTCCGCCATCGCGTGCTTGGGCGTGGACAGCAGGGCCATCGCCAGCAAGTTGATCGGATTCACATCCGCCGCGCGATTGATGTTGATCTGGATTTTTTCCGCCAGTTGGTCGACGACCGAACTCAGCCATTCGGGTTTGGTGCTCGGATCGCTGGTGGTTTCGCGCCAGTTGCTGCTGGCGGCGTCGAGCAGCGGAGTCAGTTCGATCGGCTCGCCGAAGTTCAGCGCGACATGGCCGTAGCGCTGGCGCAGTACGCCGAGGCCGCGGAGCAGGCCGAGCAGCGATTCTTTTTCCTTGGGCTTGCCTGAGAGTTCGCCGATGTAGCTCTTGCCTTCCATCAGCTTCTCGTAGCCGATGTACACCGGCTGGAACAGCACCGGGCGGCGTGGCGCACGCAGAAAGGCACGCACGGTCATTACCAGCAGGCCGGCGCGCGGGGCGAGCAGGCGGCCCGTGCGCGAACGCCCGCCTTCGACGAAGTATTCGATCGGCACGCCGCGATCGATCAGCTGCGCCATGTATTCATTGAAGACTACCGAATACAGCACGTTGCCCTTGAAGCTGCGGCGCAGGAAGAACGCGCCGCCGCGGCGCAGGATCGGGCCGATCAGCGGCAGGTTGAGGTTCACGCCGGCGGCGATGTGCGGCACTACTACGCCGGAGTCGTGCAACTGGTAGGACAGCAGCAGGTAATCGGCGTGGCTGCGATGGCTGGGCACATACACCACTTCGTAGCCGGGCGCTGCGGCGCGCGCCTTGTCGAAGTGGTGCATGGTGATGCCGTCGTAGAGCTTGGTCCAGAAGTTGCGCAGCAAAAACGACGCGGAACGCACCACCGGATGCGAATAGTCCGCCGCGATTTCCATCGTCATCTTGTGCGCGCGCTGCCAGGCTTTCGCGTAAGTGATGTTTTCCTTCGCAGCCGTGGAGGCGATGGCGGCACGCACCGGTTCGGCATTGAGTACGGCGTCGACCACAGTGCGGCGATGCGAAAGATCCGGCCCGATCACCGCCGCGCGGATGCGGCGGAAGTGCGTGCGCATGACGCGCGCCATCTTGCGCGCAAAGCGTTCCGGGCGAACGTCGCCTTCTTCGTTCGAGACCGTGCGCAGCGAGACCGGCGCAGAGAAATGCACCACCGTGTCGCGTCCGTTGAGCAAGAGTGCGAGCACGCGGCGGAAGCGGCCGACCACCACCCAGTTTTCCGAAAACAGCACGCTGAACCAGCCGGATTCGCGGGTGGGCGTGCGGCCGACATAAATGGAAACCGGCACGATCTGGATGTCGCGATCGGGAAAGCCTTCCAGCGCGCGCACCAGCTGTCCGAACGGCTCTTTGGGGGAGCGCTTGCGGTTGCGGCCGAACAGCCAACCGTCGCGGCGGGCCAGCGCGAACACCGAGCGGCGGCGTCGGGTGAATGCCAGCGGCTGCATCGGGCTGGGCAGGCCGGCTTCGCGGCAGGCGCGGTCCAGGATCAATGCATCGGAAAACCCGTCGCGCTCGATGACGTAGCAGACGGGTGCATCGCCCTGCAGCAGGCTGGCAGGTTCGGCTGGATCGCGGCGAATGCGTACCCAGGGCTCAAGCAGGTGCCCGGCAAGGTTGAACCACCAGGGGGCGCGGCTGCGGTAACCAGTTTCCGCGGTCGTCATAGTCGGCATCTGCATAGTCTAGCGTTCGACCTTGCCTGCAAGCTTAGGGCTTGGCCGCCAAGGTGGTGCCGGTGGAACTGCTGCTGGCCGGTGGCTTTGCGCTGGCGGCAGGTGCCGGCGCCGTGCTGCTGCCTGCTGGTGCCGGCGGGTGCATGAGCTGTTCGTGCTGGGTGCGCTCGCTGTCGATCAGGTCTTTGCTGTACCAGCGGCCTTCCACCAGCTCCAGTTGCGAATCGGTGCTCAGCGGCTTGCCGAGCAGGGTGTAGTCGATCTTCACGTGCGCCAGGCCGTGGTCGATGCCGATGGTGGTGACTTTGGCAGAATCGAGCGTGTCGTCGACGGAAAGGCCGTAGATCGCGAGCAGTTGCTTGAGGCCCTGGTACGCGATGGCGTACTGCTTCATGGCGGTATCGAAATCCATGTGCTGGAGCTGATCCGGGCTCTTCAGATCGAGCTGGCGCGCGGTGGTGACTACCACGCCGACGGCCTGCTTGGCCTTGTCCTGGTCAAACCAGGACGCCTGCTGTGCCCACGGCAACAGCACGTTGAGCGCATCGCGCATCTGCTGCTTCTGGTTTTCGGTCATCGTCTTGTTCTGGGCGATGCCGGTGGTGAGAATGGCCTGGCCGATGCCGATCATCACCGGCAACTGGTCGTGGTACTGCTGCTCCATCTGCGCCAGCTTGGGCTTGAGCTGGTCGTACAGCGTGGTTGCTGCGTTGGGTGCAGTGAGCTGCTTGACCGCCTGGTTGAAGCGGGCGCGATCTTCGTCGGTGATCGGCCGCTGGTCAGGGCGCGGGCGCATCCAGTCGGCGCGCAGGTTGCTGTAGTCGGCCGGGGGCAGGGCGTGTTTCCAGAAACCGGCAAAATCGCCGGCCTTGATCAGCGCCACGGACTCTTGCACGGCCGCTTCCGGCGTGGCGCCACCGGGCGCCGCAGCGTTTTCTTCTTTTTGATGGCAGGCGGCCAGCGCGAGCAGCGCCAGGCCCAGCAGGCAATGCCTAAGTGTTTGAAAGCGCATGAATGGTCTCACGTGGGAGGGCGGTAGCTTGCCGTCCGGGCAAGGGGCAAAAGGCGGCGCCATACGGCGGGGCGCGGTGCATCTTACTTAAAAACAAAAAAAGAAAACCCCGCGGGCATTGGGCCTCGCAGGGTCATGCCGGCAGCGCCGGAAGGGAAATGGCCTTGCCCGCAGTAGTTGGAGGTCAGCAGGGTTGGCAGGGCCATGATAAGGCCCCTTTTTACTTCAGGCAACACTTTAAGAGACATCCATTAAGTGATTGATTTTTAGTCAATCATCATGCAGGGCGTGGATCTTTTGCTGGCGCCGCTGATCGCGCGGCAGGGTCCAATCGTTATTGAACAGGGCCGGTTCCCACGAGCCGTATGTCGGGTTGGGGAGCACGAACCAGCGGCTGCCGATCCAGTCCGCATAAGGCGCCATCGCCTGGGTGCGGCCGGCTGGCGTATTGCTCAGCACGGTGACGAAATCGCCCAGCTGGTCGCCGAACTGCATCAGCACGCGGTAGTGCTTGCTCACCAGCTGGCGGCGGCAATTCTTTTCCGTGCCGACCTGGTCGCATCCCGGCAGGAGGGTGCCCAGTCCCAGGAAGGCATCTGGCCCGGATACCGGCAGGCCGACCTTGCGCAGATTGTCTATGGTGGCCGTATCCAGGTCCTGCGCGCGATTGGAGATGTAGATCACGGCAATGCCGTGCTTGGCAGCAAATTGGGTAAAGGCCACGGCGCCGGGCAGCGCGCGTGCGCGTTCTTCCTTGCACCATGCAGCCCAATCGGCTTCGTTGAACTCGCCGCCCTTGCGGATCAGGCGCACTTGGTAGGACGAGTTGTCGAGCACCGTTTCATCGATGTCCAGGATCACGGCCGGCTTGAGGTTTTTGTACGGTGCGATGCGATCTTCAGTGGGGAGCGCATCCCAATGCTTGTCCTTGAGGGCGGCGAGCAACTGGGCTTGCGCGCTGCGGAAGGTCTCGCGGTAGATCAGGTCGTGCTCGAGCGCGGTCTGGGTCCAGGCCACCGCATTGAGGTTGTCGTCGGCGGGAACGGCAGGCGTTGCAGCCGGGGCGACGGCCGACATAGCCGCTGTCGGCGACGGCGCGGTGAAACGGGGCGCCTGGCTGGTGCAAGCGCAAAGCAGAAGCGTGCCCAACAGCATGGGCAGGGACTTGGTCATGAAACACCCTGTAGACGTGAAGATGTACTGAGAGGATCGCGCAAGTTTATGACAGACTTGCCGGGATCACGCTCTCCCCCTGGACCGCCCCGTGTACGCAGCCCTTTCTTCCGCCCGCGGCATTCGCATGGCCAGTTACGTGTTGGCCGCCTTTGCACTGGTGCTGGTGTTGCGCCTGCATCTGCTGCCCGCGCTGCTCGCAGGCTTGCTGGTATACGAACTGGTGCACGCGATGACGCCGTTGCTGGGCCGGCGCATTTCCGGCGAACGCGCACGCCTGGTCGTCGTGACGGTGCTGGGCGTGATCGTGGTGGGTTTGCTCACTACGCTGATCGTTGCGTTGATCAGCTTTTTCCGCAACGAGATCAATAACCCCGCGATGCTGTGGGAACAGCAACTGATGCCGCTGGTGGAAAAGGCCCGCGCGCAGCTGCCGACGTCGCTCACGAACTGGTTGCCCGATAGCGTCGACGAACTGCGCGTGATGGCGTTGGAGCTTACCCGCAAGCATGCGATGAGCCTGCAGAACGCCGGCAAGGAAACCGCGCGCGTACTGGTGCACATCATGCTCGGCCTGGTGCTGGGCGCGCTGGTGGCATTGAGTCGCGCGCGTCCGTCGCATCAGGTGGGACCGCTGGCTGCCTCGTTGGGCGAGCGTTGCCAACAATTGGCGGCGGCGTTTCGCAGCATCGTGTTTGCGCAAATCAAGATTTCGCTGATCAACACCGTGGCGACCGGCGTCTTCCTGCTTGGCGTGCTGCCGTTGATGGATATCCATGTGCCGTTGGCCAAGACATTGGTGGTGATTACTTTTCTTGCCGGCCTTCTGCCGGTGATCGGCAATCTCATTTCCAATACGGCGGTGACGATTGCCGGCTTGTCGGTGTCGATATGGGTGGCGGTGGCGGCGCTCGGTTTCCTGATCGTCATCCACAAGCTGGAATACTTTCTCAATGCGCGCATCATCGGCGGACAGATTCGTGCCAGAGCGTGGGAGCTGCTGGTGGCGATGTTGGTGATGGAAGCCGCGTTCGGCCTGGCCGGGTTGGTTGCGGCGCCGATCTACTACGCGTACTTGAAGCGGGAGTTGGAGCAGCAGCGGTTGATTTAATGGCTTTCAAGCAGCCATTTCGTATGCATGGCGATGCTGGGATTGCATCTCAGCCTACGTGTCGCGGATGGCGGCCAGCAATGCATCGTCGTCAACTTGGCCGCTCCATGTATTGCCATGGAGCAACTGATCCAGCGGCAAACGCGAACGCCAGCCGGCGATTTCCAATTCCGGCTTGGGTAGAAACTCGCTGACGTAGCCCAGGCATAGATAGGCCACGGGATAAACTTTTTCAGGTAGCTCCAGTACCTTGGCCAACTGCGCCGCATCAACAATGCTTACCCAGCCCACACCGACACCTTCGGCGCGCGCCGCCAGCCACAGGTTCTGCACGGCCAGGCAGGTGCTGAAGAGATCGGTGTCCAGCATCGTGTTGCGGCCCAGTACATGCGGGCCGCCGCGCTGGCGATCGCAGGTGATGCACAGGTTGATCGGGCTTTCGACGATGCCTTCGAGTTTCAAGCGCCGGTATTGCGCGGCGCGTTCGCCCTCGTAATTGCCGGCGGCTTCGGCATTGGCTTGCTCGTAGAGCGCCTTGATCGCACGCTTCACGTCAGGGCTGTCGATGACAATGAAATCCCACGGCTGCATGAAGCCTACCGAGGGCGCGTGATGCGCAGCCTGAAGCAGGCGCGCCAGCACCTCCGGTGCGATGGGGTCGGGCAAGAACTGCGAGCGCACGTCGCGGCGCTCGTGGATGGCGCGATACAAGCCTGCGCGCTGCTCATCCGAAAAGCGGTGCTCGGTCATGGATGCACTCAGTCGCCGGCGAGCATGGCGGCAATCTTCGCCATATGCGACTCGGCCGTTTCGCGCACGGCCTCCTTGTCGGCGTCGGGGTCCTTGCCTTCCCAATGCAAATCCTCCTGCGGCAGTTCCTGCAGGAAGCGGCTGGGCTGGTTGCTGTGGATTTCACCGTAGCGCTTGGTCTTGGACGACCATGACAGGGTGAGCAATTCCTTGGCGCGGGTGATGCCTACGTACATCAGCCGGCGTTCTTCTTCCACGCGGCCCTCGTCGATGGCGGCATCGTTGGGAAGCGTGCCGTCCTCGCAGCCGACGATAAAGACGAAGCGGAATTCCAGCCCTTTGGCGGCGTGCAGCGTCATCATGCGCAGCGCGTTGCCGGGCTCGTCACGGTCGGCGTGCGTGAGCAGGGCCAGCTGCGAGGCAAGGTCGCCGGCGCTGTTGCCGCCTTTCTGCATCGCACGGAACCAGTCGGCCAGCTCGCGCAGATTGCCCAGGCGGCGGTCGCGCAAGGCGGCATCCTGCGTGCTGGCGGCGATGTGCGCGGCGTATTGGGTGCGCGTGAGCACGCGATCGACCAGGTCCGCAGCGCTTTCATGCAGCGAGGCGCTGCGCAATTCATCCAACAGCTCGGAGAACGAGGCGAGTGCCGCAGCCGGGCGCGGGCTCAGCTGGCGCAATACGCTGTCGCTGCGCGTCGCTTCGAGCAGCGAACAATGCTTCGTTTGGGCGATCTGTCCCAGCTTTTCCAGCGTGGTGGCGCCAATCTCGCGCTTGGGCACGTTCACTACGCGCAAGAATGCGGCATCGTCGCTGGGATTGGTGAGCAGGCGCAGATAGCAGAGCAGGTCTTTCGCTTCCGCGCGATCGAGGAAGGACAGTGCGCCGGTGAGGTGATACGGCACGCGGGCCAAACGCAACGCCTTTTCCAGCGGACGCGCCTGGAAATTGCCGCGATACAGGATCGCCATGTCGTGCCAGCGCACCTTGTGCTTTTCCGCCAGCGTGGTGGCCATGCCAGCGATGCGTTCGGCTTCGTGTTCGCCATCCTTGCATTCGATCACGCGGATCGGTGCGCCTTCCGGATGCTCGCTCCACAGCTTTTTGACGTGCAGGTGCGGATTGTTGGCGATCAGCGTATTGGCGGCACGCAGGATGCGCCGGCCGCAGCGATAGTTCTGCTCCAGCTTGATCACGCGCAGGCTTGGCCAGTCCTTGCCGAGCTGCTCGATGTTCTCGGGATTGGCGCCGCGCCAGGCATAGATCGACTGATCGTCATCGCCCACACAGGTGAAGCTGCCACGCTCGCCGGTGAGCGCTTTCAGCAAGCGGTATTGGGCGTCGTTGGTGTCCTGGTATTCGTCCACCAGCAGATAGCGCAGGCGTTCGCGCCAGGTGGTGCGGCACTCCTCGTCGCTTTCGAGGATGCGCAGCGGCAGGCGGATCAGGTCGTCGAAATCGACTGCGTTGAAGGCGGCGAGGCGCTGCTGGTACAGCTCGTAGATCGTCGCCGCTTCCAGCTCGCGCGGACTGCGCGCGGCGGCCAGCGCTTCCTCCGGCGAAAGGCCGCCGTTCTTGGCGCGGCTGAGCAGGTTGCGCAGGCCGAACAGCACATCCGGCTTGACGCCCTTGGGCGCCAGTTCCTTGACGATGCCTTCGCTGTCGTCCGCATCCAGCACGGAAAAGCCGCGCCGCAAGCCGGCGCGTGCGTGTTCCATCTGCAGGAACTTCAAGCCCAGCGCGTGGAAGGTGCAGACGGTAAGGGCCTGCGCGTCATCCGTGCTCACCAGCTTGCCGACGCGCTCGCGCATCTCGCGCGCCGCCTTGTTGGTGAAGGTGATCGCGGCGATCTTGGAGGCCGAAAGCTTACGGCGCTGCACCAGGTGAGCGATCTTCTGGGTGATCACCGAGGTCTTGCCGGAGCCGGCGCCCGCGAGCACCAGCAGCGGGCTGTCGATGTGCTCGACGGCGGCCAGTTGTTGGGGGTTGAGCATGCGTCGGTCGAATCGGCCAGGTGGGTGCAGCGTGATGGGTGATCGTAGCAAACCGGGCGCCCCCGGAGCAGGCTTGCAACCGAACGGTCACGGTGGCAGCTGGCCGGGTTACCATGCACGCCTCCGCATGCCCGCCGATCCGCATGGCCAAGCTCTACTTCTACTATTCGTCGATGAATGCCGGCAAGACCACCAACTTGCTGCAGAGCGCGTACAACTATTACGAGCGCGGCATGCGCACCCTGATTTTCACCCCGGCACTGGACAACCGCTACGGCGAGGGCATCGTGGCCTCGCGCATCGGGCTGCGTTCGCACGCGGAGCGCTTGACGGCGGAGACCGATCTATTGGCCGTGGTGCGGGCGAATATCGCCGAACATGGCGCGCTGCATTGCGTCTTCGTGGACGAGGCGCAGTTCCTGACCAGGGCGCAGGTGTGGCAGCTCACCGACGTGGTCGATGAACTCAACATTCCCGTGCTGGCGTATGGCCTGCGCACGGATTTCCGCGGTGAACTGTTCGAGGGCAGCCGCTATCTGCTGGCCTGGGCCGACAGCCTGGAAGAGATCAAGACCATCTGCCACACCGGCCGCAAGGCCACCATGGTGGTGCGCGTGGATGAACAGGGACGGGCCATCACCGAAGGGCCGCAGGTTGAGATCGGCGGCAACGAACGCTATGTCTCGGTGAGCCGCGCCGAGTTCAAGAAGATCACCCGGGGACAAGGCAGCATCGAACTGAAGCAACCCAGCCTGCCGCTGGACGAGAAGCACTGATCCGCGCTGGATCACATCAAGGAAACAGCATGAGCAACCCGGTTACCTACTTCCCCGCCTGGCAGCGCCCGCACTGGCAGCCCAATGACGAGGAGGTCATTCTGCAATTCTATGTGTTCGGCAACGTCCAGCCGACCCGCGTGCCGAGCGCCCCGTATGGCAGCGATGGGTTGCCGCAAGAAGTGCAGCTTTCCAGCCACCATCATCAGGTGCTGCGCGATTGGGAAGGTTATCCGCTGAAGGCGCCGCTGGGCGATCTGTTCAAGCACGATGCCCCGGAGGCGTACGAGAAAGCCTTGGCCGCCCCGCAAGTGCTGGTGTTGCATGGCCGCTTCAAGGACCAGCCCGATACCGGCTATCTGCGCGATACCTTCGGCGTGCTGGCTGGGCTGCTCGACATCGGCGGCGTCGCGATACTCGATCCGCAGATACTCACCTTGTTCGATGCGGATGAATGGCGCCAGCGCTACCTGGTCAGGGACGGTGCGCCGCTGCGTAGCCATGTGCTGATCTTGCGTGATGAAGATGAAGCCGGCCGCTACTGGGTGCACACGCGCGGGATGCGCAAGTTTGGCCGGCCCGACATCAGCCTGAAGAATGTGCCGGAGTGCGATGTCGATCGCGCTGGCGCGCTGTGCCAGCGGTTGATTGAACTGGAGGCGCTCGGTGCGCATTTCGAGCAGGGCCAGACGCTGGACGTTGACGGTATCGTCGGTGGACTGATCGCCGAGCTGGGCGGTGGCTACGACGATCCGCAGTTCAACAACACGCATGTGACGTTTTACTGGCCCGACTGAGCAGCTTCATTACTTCTGGCAGCTGGGGCACCAGAACGTGGAGCGTTGCCCGATCACCTGTTGACGGATCGGCGAGCCGCACACTTTGCACGGCTCGCCCTCGCGCCCGTAGACGAACAGTTCGCGAAAGAAATACCCCGGCGCGCCATCCGGATTGAGAAAATCGCGCAAGGTCGTGCCGCCGCGTTCGATGGCCCACGCCAGGATGCGTTTCACTTCGCCGGCCAGGCGTTGATAGCGCGCCCGCGACACGCTGCCGGCCGGGCGCCGCGGATCGATGCCGGCGGCGAACAGGGCCTCGCTGGCGTAGATATTGCCAACGCCCACCACGATCGCGTTGTCCATCAG
>NZ_DATJMN010000132.1:0-3120 GCF_035508675.1 Dyella sp. | reverse complement strand
CGTGCTCGAAACGATCGCGCAGATGCGCCAGGTCGAAGGTCAGCGGTACCTTCGCTTTCAGCTCGAAGTCGTGGATGGTGAGCGTGCGGCCTTCGCTTTCCAGGGTGTAGACATGCTCGGCGAGCATGCGCACGCCCATGTTTTCCAGCATCGGCAATGCATCGGACAACGAGATCGGCGCACCCACATGGATCACTTTGAAACGCAGGCTCTGGTCGCGTGCGTCTTCGTAGAGATGCAGATGGATCGAATCGTTGTTCTTGAGCGTGGTCAGGGCGATCACGTCCAGCGCGGCCTGTTCCGGCGCCACGTCTTCGATGTAGCCGGCCGGCAGCAGCTTGCCGAAACGGTTGGACAGCGCCACACCCTGTGCTTCGCCGACCTTGCCGATCAGGCTGTCGCGCAAGCCGTCGTACCAGTTGCGCACGATGTGCTGCAGCTGCGTTTCCAGCTCCTGCACGTTGAACGTAGGATGGTCGCCCGGATGCGGACGCACGGTGACGTGCAGGCGCGCGAGTGCGGATTCGCCCATCAGCACGTTGGAGTCTACGCTCTCGCCGTGGAACACCTCGCGCAGCAGCGCTTCGATGCGCTCACGCACAGTGGTGTTGAAGCGTT
The DNA here is from genome assembly GCF_035508675.1 of Dyella sp. Lineage (GTDB taxonomy): Bacteria > Pseudomonadota > Gammaproteobacteria > Xanthomonadales > Rhodanobacteraceae > Dyella_B. The sequence goes on along the minus strand of NZ_DATJMN010000132.1, from coordinate 2,502 downwards.
CGCGCGGCACGAACGCCAGGCAGGTGAAGAAGCGGCCATAGCGGTCGCGGCGCACGAACAGACGCGTACGCGCACGCTGCTGCAGCTCCAGAATGCCCATGGCGGTGGCGAACAGTTCGTCCTCGGTGCTCTGGAACAGCTCTTCCGGCGGTAGCGTTTCAAGAATGTGGCGCAGCGCCTTGCCGGAATACGCATCACGCTTGAGGCCTGAACGCACCAGCACCGCTTCCACGCGCTGGCGCACCAGCGGCACATCTTGCGGACGTGACATATAAGCGTTGGACGTGAACAGACCGAGGAAGCGCTGTTCGGAAACCGGCCTGCCGTTCGCGTCGAACTTCAGCACACCCACGTAATCCATGTTGCCGGCACGATGCACGTGCGAGCGCGCATTGGTCTTGGTGAGGATGATCGCATCATACGCGCCGGACTGCGGCAAGTCGTGCGCCACCATCGAGCGCAGCGAGCGTGGCGCTACCGAGCGCTCGCTCTTGTGCAGGATGCCCAGGCCCGATTCCTCGACCGGGAGCAGCACTTCGTCGCCCTTGGCCTTGGCCACTTCGTATTCGCGATAACCCAGGAAGGTGAAGTTGTCGTCCGCCAGCCAGCGCAGGAACTCGCTCGCCTCGGCGACCGAGGCGGCGTCCAGCGGCAGCTTGCGGTTCGGCAAGTCGGTCGCGATCGCCAGCGCCTTCTCACGCATGGCGTTCCAGTCGCGCACGGCGGCGCGCACGTCTTCCAGCGCATCTTCGATGCGGCGCTTCAGCTGTGCCTGGATGGACTCATCGAGGATGCTGTCCACTTCGAAATGCATCACCGACTCGGATGCACCATGCTCGTCGCCCAGGTGCAACAGTTGGCCGTTCGAATCGCGGCTTACCTTCACCACCGGATGCAGCACGAGATGAATGGTGGAGTGCTCGGCAAGCATCACGCTCACCGTATCCACCAGGAAGGGCATGTCGTCGGTGACGATGTCCACCGCGGTGCGCGCCGTGTGCGCGGCGCTGGTCACGCGGACCGCGGTACGTTGCGGTGTGCGCTGCTGCAGGAAATCGAGCAGGCCGGCGACCACTTGTGCCCACGCGGCAGGCGTATGCAGGTCGACATCGGTGCTGGCGATGCGGGAGAAAAAGGCGCTGATAAAAAATTGCGCCTCATCAAGGCGCTTGGTCGGATAACCGCTTTTCTTCAACTCTTCGAGCACGACAGACACGAGGGGGATGTCGTTGGCCGCACGGATCGCATTCATGGCTTCTACTTAAGAAGTGGAGATGATGGGGTTTGAAAGCCTTAAAAGGATACGCTTGGACCTGCATTGAATCCATCGGCAGCGCAGCAACGCGTGTCATGTGTGATTAACCTCCATGCATGTAAGTCAGTATGCGCAAGCGGACCCACCCAAGATCCATCGTCGCGGCGAACGGAAATTTCCCCAAACTGTCATGCTCACGCTGGGTGCGGCGACAGGGACGATCATCCAGCGTCGCTGGGTAAAACCCACCGCGCTCCCGGCGCGCTGTTCACAGTGGCGGCAAACCCGCCTGTGCCGTTCGTCATTTGCCCGAAAGGCTAGATTCCCGCACCGCAGAAATTGTAAACTGACCGGTATAGTCTTGCTCACGATCCCGTCTGCAGGGACCAACGACACAGGACAAACCGGCCTTGATCCGATAAACGTAAGAATTTCCGGCAAGTACCGCCGGGCCGCCGGCAGGTCGTGCCTGGCCCACCCCCATACCCGATTACGCAAGTCATGGAGCCCTCATGAAGTCGACGCCAATGCGCACACCGGTGCTGTGCCTGAGTTTGCTGGCACTTGCCGCCTGCAGCAGCAAGACGCAAGGTCCGCCGCAGATGCCGACGCCCACCGTGGGAGTGGTCGAGGTCCAGCCGCAGAACGTGCCGCTGACCAAGGACCTGGTGGGACGCCTGTCCGCCTACCGCAGTGCCGACGTGCGCGCCCGCGTATCGGGTGTGCTGCTCAAGCGCGTCTATACCGAAGGCACGGATGTAAAGCAGGGCCAACTGCTGTTCCAGATCGATCCGGTGCCGTACAAGGCCGCCCTGGCCAACGCCGAGGCGGCGCTGGCCTCGGCCCAGGCCAGCTATACCAATGCCCACGTGATCGCCAACCGCGATCGCCAGCTGGTGCCACAGGGCTATATTTCTCGCCAGCAGCTGGATACTGACGAAGCCAACGAGCGTACCGCGCTGGCCGCAGTGAAGCAGGCCGAGGCGAACGTGCAGACCGCCCGCGTCAACCTCAGCTACACCAGCGTGACCTCGCCGATCGACGGCCGCGCCGGCGAACAGCAGGTGACCGAAGGCGCCATCGTCGGCAACGGCACCTCCGATGCCGGTGCCAACGCCACCTTGCTGACCACGGTGGACCAGCTCGATCCGCTGTACGTCAACTTCACCCTGGGCGCCGCCGATCTGGACACGCTGCGCCACGCCCAGGCCAAGGGCAACCTGCAGCTTGCCGCACAGGACAAGACC
>NZ_DATJMN010000131.1:0-12325 GCF_035508675.1 Dyella sp. | reverse complement strand
TCTTTCCGGCGAGCAATCTTCCCTTCTTCAGGACCGTTTTTCCAGTGAAATGGCCGCTACGCCAGATCACCTTGCATGTTTTTACATCTAACGCGTACAGGTAGTTGTTGCTGCCCGAATAAGTCGGCACGTACAGGACATCGCCGGCCAGCATCACCGGTGCTTCGACGATAGATACATCGTCGCTCACCGAGCACGCAGGCGCGCCATCTATCGATATATGCAGCGGCCCCTGCCATGCCGTCGGATGCCGGGCATCATAGGCATCGCCAACATTCACACTAATGTTGCCTACGCTCCCTAAGCTCTGCACGATCTGGACAGGTATGAAATCACATGCCTGTACAAGTAAAGGGAGGAGCATCAGCGCCGCTGCTGATACAGCATGAGTCAGGCGCATCATTTACCATCTCCCGAATACATATAGCGAACTATTCCAGAAGCCTCCATCAATCGCCGAATACGCCCAGGTGAACCGGCGGGCCGTCCTTGATCTGCCAGGAACTGCGCGCACCGGTAGACTTATTCATCGTCGTCACCACCGCGGTCTGGTACACATTCCAGTACGCGCCATCTTTGACGCAAATAATGGTGTGCTCAAAATTCTGGCCGACAATGTCATGGTCGCGGCGATCAGGGAAGCGGCTGAGCGTGCTCATGGCCTTCGCACCCGGACCTTCATACATGTTGGCATCCACCCTGCATTTGGCCGCGGACGCGAGCACCGGCATGTGTTTTCCGTCCGAGTCGTGATAGAAACGATTGCCCGTGGCGGTCGGATGCACTTCGAGCGCGCAACCGTTCATCGGAAAGGTCACCACCAGCGTTCCGTTCGGCTGTCCGCTAGGCACATCACAGTACCGCGCCGCGCCCGATGCGAAAGGGATGAACCAGTCGGTCCCGCCGCCGTCGGCGACATCGATCAAATAGACGCCGTCATTGGTCGTGCATGTCAGGGTGCAATTGCCGCCCAGCGCGCTGTTGAGTGGCGCACCACGGCACATGAACCCCCACGCTGCACAAGCGATTGCGGGCTGCGTTCTTAGCAAAGCCAGCACTTGTCCAGCAGGTTTCATCGGCATGTTGGCGTCCTCCTAGACATCGATCGAATCGTAGCTACTGAACAGTTGCAGTTATAAAACGCACCGGAACAATGGGGTTGACTCCTATAGAAAAACAATTGGTAAAGTACTCCGACCATTTTTAGATTGCTGATTTCATTGGAGCATGTACGCAAAAACCTAGGAAAACCTGAGGATCAGAGGTTTCTTAGGAACGGCCCGCCAACCGTTTGCCACGATATCGTTCTGTCGACGGCGCCAAGCGTCATGACAGCAGTTCCTCCTGCAGCCGCATCGTCGCATTGTGATAAGAGTGCGTAAGCATGGCCGCCGGAAGCCCATAGAAATGCATCATCGCCCCAAACACGGCACCGGCGATGAGGGTATCCTTGAACTGCTCGCTACGCGGATCGATATTATGGGAGGCCGCGAAAATGGAATCGGAAATCGTCAAGGCAATTGACGTTGCCGCAACGCTTGGAACACCGATCGACATCAACATCGCGGCCAGCAGCTCCTGTCCGGCATAGCGGTAAACCAGCTCCTCATAGATCGGTGCAAACAGTTCGGTGACGAAGTTGTCGTTGATAAAATAAAACTGCCGTCTTGGATTACCGGCGTAATTCATGACCTCCCTGGAAGGCCTCGCGATGGTACGCACTACCTGGGGGTAGTAGGGCCTGACCGAACCCGGCAGCTGTGCCAGGACCCAATCGTGGATATCGGCAATATGGCTGTGATAGCGAGCGTCCACCTCGCGCGCAATCCAGGTGGCGCCACGGGATGCAACAACGCCGCCGAAGGCCGCCGCCGACGCGCCGGGGAAAAAGTAGCCGCCCAAGGCGATGACCGTCATGGCGCCTGCATTGTTGACGAGCAGGGTCTTGGTTTTGCTCGCGTAATAACAAAGGGTGTCAACGCAATTGCTGAAAAGCAGTCCTATTCCGTCTGGAAACATGCCGCACCTCCGCAGGAATCACTCGTCGTGGCGTTGCCTAAGCTCTCGGACAGGGAAATACCCACTTCACCTAGCCGGCCTAAAGGTTATTTCTTTTCATCGCATCCCGAACCCGATCGCGATCGTTGGCGCTGAAAAATTTCATGGCTCCGTCAATCGCCAACTCCATGGCCAGCGTTCCATCGAGGATTCGATGAATCTTGTAGGAAATGAAGTCGGCGACATCATCATGCTGGCAGTAGGCAATGACTTCGATTTGATAGGCCGTCTTGCCGCGAAGGTATTCCTCGATGACCGACATGTAGGTATTAACAGCATAGTGGCCCGCCACAAGATTGGCGCTTATGGTGTAGCCGCCCAGCGACACTCCCTGCATGTGACACCATTCGTAATGGCCCTGGCCGTCAAACTGAAACGCGTTGGCGTTGGGTGCGCCGCAACGCTGCGCATAGGACCACGCCGGCTGATTATTCATCTGTGCGTTCGTACTCTTTTCGCGCTCGCCGGGCACGGCGGCCTTGATGGGTAAACGACCGGTGGTCTTGATCTTCAACCCCCGCGGCGCAACCTGGCGCAGACCTGTTTCCATGTCGACGGTGGTGAACCGCATCGCAGGCGTGTATTCCTCCGACGGCGCATAGTCCATGTCCTCGTCGACTTTCGCTCGCTTCCGCCTGCTGCTGCCATCCTCATCGTCACTGTCATCGTCGTCGACCTGGTACTGCGCCGGCCGTGGCCGGCGGATCTTCTGGCGATTAACCTGAAAATCGTAAGTGGCGCCGCGCCTCACCGTAGCGGGTCGGACAATAACCGGTCCAACGGCTCGCATTTCACCCGGGCAATTCTCAACGCAGCAGTTCACGCGCTGCTGGGTCTTAAGGATATCCGCCAGCTCCGTGCTCTCAATCGTTACCCTGAACCCGCATGAAGCACATTTGATGCGCCGCCAAGTCATATCCGAATCATTCCCTGTTGCCAGTCGTTAAAAAACATCCTGAAAGCACGGACCGCGCTCACATCTCAAGTGAAATAGCGAACCCAGGCGCTGTGGTTGTAGCCTAGACGACCGTCGGCACTCCACTGCGCTTGCACCACCGTACCGAATACCCGCGAAGCGGACTGCTTATGCCCGCTCGTTGGGGCCAGGCCGTAGTAGCTTTTGGTGGCGCCCAGATAGTTGGGATGGGCATTCACGAATTGCAGGCCCAACGCATTGACGATCCTCAGGCCGGCGGCATGGTGGTTTTGACTCATGCTGTACAGGTGATTCGCTATCCAACCTTCCTGCATCTGGCTATAGCCGGGCGGCACGAACCCCGAAAAATTCAAGCCGGCCCCTGGTCCCTTGGCCTCGACGATCAGAAAGTCGCTCCCTCCGGCTTGATTTGGCCTTTCCCAGATCTGGTCTATGCCGGTGCCGGAATGAACGTGGTAGCCCCAGATCATCTGGAATGCGGGATGTCGCTCAAGCACATAGATCGCAGCGGCCGCCTCGCCCACGCATTCGGTGATCCGCGTATTGGCCAGCAACTGACGCAGGTCGATGGCGATCTGATCGAAGTGCTGGCATGCGAAGGCGTCGGCGCCCAAGCCCGCGACTTCTTGCTCCAGACCCTGCCATACGGCTCCGCCATGCACGTCCAGCCAAGCGAACGGCAGGAAGATCTCGTCTTGCGTGCGCTGGTTCCAACCCGGGGCATGGTTCAGGTCGTTGTAGTACGTAACATCCTGGTGCATGCCGAGGAAGGGCCATGTTGTAAGCGTAGGCGCCGCGTGCGCCCGCCCATTGGCGGCGTTGATCCGGATGATTTTGGTCTTCGGCTTCCTGCTCGAAACGAAGGTGAATTTGTCATATTTGTTTAGAATCCCCGCATAATCCACCTTCTTTTTCGCACGCAATGACCTTCCCATATCTCCTCCCTTGCCGAGTCCGGCATCCGCTTCGGTCAAAGGACCAGGGGCCGAATCAACGAATCAATGTAGTTGACAAAAATAGCTAGACTCCGCATCGCCCGGCGCCTCAGCCATTACAGCGAACGCAAACCCGCGCATCGTTTTCCAAAACCGACGCTTGGCTGTTCGGACGGGTCGCCGGATTGGCGACGTTACGTGTGAAACCGGAACAGGTGCTGCAAAAGATCTCTCCACAGCGGCGGCAATGATGCCTTCGGCGCAGCACCCCGAAGTCTGCGCCACACCATACGCAAGAAGCACGCTGGTCATCGGCGATCCACGCTTGCCTGGCCGCAGGGACAGCAGGCACGCCGGCCCAATGCGCACGTGTCAGCCTGAGCACTTTGCAAATCCGATCCACTTGGCGCTGATGCAATCCTACGAGGTAACAACTCCAGGTTCGGAACTTCGGCCCAATGGGCTGTGATCCTTGATAGATCTGGATGTCCAGCCGACCGGGAAATATCTCGATGGCGCGCCCATCCACATCGATCCAGACATGATGAAAGGAAGGCAATACATCAGGCTGGCCTGCCCTGTCGGGTTGAACCTTGTACTCGACGAACAAACGGTAGGGCGTAACGGTCGTGCCGCCTGCGGCGGAGAGCGTGAGTCCGTTGGCTTCCGCGGCCAATGTCATCACGGCAGCGACCGCATCGGTCCTCGCCTGATCCACGTTGACAGGCACGGCATCCAGCCAGTTATTTTGTATGTCGTCCAAACTTTGCCGGTTGGCCGGGGCTCTGAACCAGGAGCGGCCATGGTGATCGAGGACGTTCGAGGGATCGATGCCATTGGTCACAAAGTCGAACATATAGCTGGGCCATACGGCATTGTGATAGAAGCCGGTCAACGCCCAGTTCCAACAGGCCTCCTGCCCCATGTCCCCAGCCTGATACAAACAGTTGTGCAATCCATTGGTGAGACTCCCAAGGACATGGCGCACCAGCGGGCTCAGAACAGCCATATTTTCACCTCGTTGTCCGGACAAACTGCTTCAGGCCCGTATCGCTTCACGGGAAGAAAACCGAAACAGTGGGCGGTGCGAACTTCCTTCGGCCCACGGTGAACAGAGCGACAGATTCCTTTCTTTTGCACAACTACAGGCAAAAAGATCCTTGGCCGTTGCCCTTCGCTTCCTTATCGCCACTATGTCCTGCTTGCATGAATCTTCCAGGTCGGCCTGACCACGGCGAAGCCGCCACCGATGGCCGGCGTGTTCGAGTAACCGGGAAACGTCTCATCGACCACCCACAAATCCTCGCTCCACTCCATGATTTTTGCTGCCCGGATGGAATGCAGGTAATCGATTGCCTTCTCGGCGTACGTGACAGTGCCGTCGGTGATAAAGCGGACCATGTAGCGCCCGGTTTCGCACAGCAAAGGCAGCCGGCCCTTGTATACCGAATCACTGACCATCTTGAAATCTATCTTGTTCTCCAGCTCGGGATTGATATTGGGATCGTCCGAGCGGTCATTGGGTCCGCGCACGATATTGTTGGGCTTCCAGCACATCTTCGCCTCGCAGCCCCATTGATCGGCCCAAGTCCCTTTGCCCATGTCTTTGGCCATGTTCTTGGTAGCTGTCTGCGGGACACCGAACAGCGCCAGGTGCTTGCGCGCCAGTTCGAATGCTTCATCGCTGATCAGCCGATTCCAGAAACCCCAAAGAATGTCCCACCCGATCACGTGATGGCATGCCAGATCAACCGTCATCGCCGGCATACCGCCGTTCGGTTGGCCGATGTTGAAGTTGCGCCGATTTCGATCGCGCAGGCTGTCGAATCGCACTTGCGGCGTATATGCCTGCCCATAGGGGTCACCCGCAGGCTGCGCAGGCCGCGGATTATTGGGGTTCACGATCAGGCCATTGCCGTTGAACATACTCAGGATTCCCGTTTAAGTTCTTTTATCGCAAGCCGGGCGACACCCCGCCCGGCCTGACTGTCCTGACGTCGACTCATGCAAACCCGTATTGGAAATCCTGCCCATTCACGCCTACGTTGACGCCCGCCAGTGCTTTGCCATCGATCATCCGTAGCAGGAACTCACGACTGACGTCCGGCAACATCGTGTTGGTCAAAATCGCGTCGATCATGCGCCCGCCCGATTCGCTCTCGGTGCAACGGCTCACTACCAGTTTCACCACGTCATCGTCGTACTCGAACGGAATCTTGTAGCGTGCCTCGATGCGCTTCTTGATGCGACCAAGCTGCAGTTTCACGATCTCGCCCAGCATCTGCTCGCTCAGCGGGTAATACGGGATCGTCACCAGGCGTCCCAGCAACGCGGGCGGGAAGATTTTCAGCAGCGGTTCGCGCAAGGCCTTGGCCATGCCTTCGTGGTCGGGCATCAGCTCCGGGTCCTTGCACAGGCTGGCGATCAGGTCAGTGCCGGCGTTGGTGGTGAGAAGGATCAGGGTGTTCTTGAAATCGATCTGGCGGCCCTCGCCGTCCTCCATCACGCCCTTGTCGAACACCTGGAAGAAGATTTCGTGCACGTCGGGGTGCGCTTTTTCCACTTCGTCCAGCAGCACCACGCTGTACGGTTTGCGGCGCACGGCTTCGGTGAGTACGCCGCCTTCGCCGTAGCCGACGTAGCCGGGAGGTGCGCCTTTGAGCGTGGAAACGGTGTGCGCTTCCTGGAATTCGCTCATGTTGATGGTGATGAGGTTTTGCTCGCCACCGTAGAGGGCCTCTGCCAACGCCAGCGCAGTTTCGGTCTTGCCGACGCCGGAAGTGCCGGCGAGCATGAAGACGCCGATCGGCTTGTTGGGGTTGTCGAGGCCGGCGCGCGAGGTCTGGATGCGCTTGGCGATCATTTCCATCGCGTGGTCCTGGCCGATCACGCGCTGGCCCATGAGCTTGGCCAGGTTCATGACGGTTTCCAGTTCGCTCTTCACCATGCGACCAACCGGGATGCCGGTCCAGTCGGCGACGACGGAACCGACGGCGGTGTAGTCGACGGTGGGCAGGATCAGCGGATGCTCGCCTTGCAGCTCGCTGAGCTGGGCCTGCAAGCCATGCAATTGCTCAAGCAATGCGGCGCGTTCCGCGTCGCTGAGTTCCTGCGGCACGTTCTCGCCTTGCACTTCGGCGGCGGCGGCTTTTTCCAGCTTGCTGCCGGTGCCTTCCACCGGCGAGTGGTCGCCGCGCAATCGGGCGCGGATGGCGAGAATCTGTTCGACCAGCGCTTTCTCGGCTTGCCAGTTGGCTTCGAGTGTCTCCAGCCGCGCTTTTTGCGCAGCAAGTTTCTCGCTGGCGACGGCTTCGCGCTCGGCCACGTTCACGCCGACGGTCTTCTCGCGGGCGATGATCGCCAGTTCCGTTTCCAGCGCCTGGATGCGCTTGCGCGTATCGTCGACTTCCGGCGGCACGGCATGCTGGCTGATGGCGACGCGTGCGCAAGCGGTGTCGAGCAGGCTCACGGCCTTGTCCGGCAGTTGGCGTGCGGGGATGTAGCGATGCGACAGTTTCACCGCGGCTTCCAGCGCTTCGTCGAGAATCTGCACGCGATGGTGTTTTTCCATCACGCTGGCGACGCCGCGCATCATCAGGATGCCCTTCTCTTCGCTGGGCTCGTCCACCTGCACGGTCTGGAAGCGGCGGGTGAGTGCGGGATCCTTTTCGATGTGCTTTTTGTATTCGGCCCAGGTGGTAGCGCCGACCGTACGCAGGTTGCCGCGTGCCAGCGCGGGCTTGAGCAGGTTGGCCGCATCGCCGGTGCCCGCTGCGCCGCCTGCACCGACCAAGGTGTGTGCTTCGTCGATAAACAGAATGATCGGCTTGGGCGAGGACTGCACCTCTTCGATCACCTGGCGCAGGCGGTTTTCGAATTCGCCTTTCATGCTGGCGCCGGCCTGCAACAAGCCGACATCGAGCGTGCGCAGCTCGACATCCTTGAGTTGTGGCGGCACGTCGCCGATGGCGATGCGCAAGGCGAAGCCTTCCACCACGGCGGTCTTGCCCACGCCGGCTTCGCCGACCAGCATCGGGTTGTTCTGGCGGCGGCGCATCAGGATGTCGACCACCTGGCGGATTTCTTCGTCACGGCCGACGATGGGATCGATCTTGCCGTTGCGCGCCTGTTCGGTCAGGTCGACGGTGAACTGGCGCAGCGCTTCCTGCTTGCCCATTTGCGCGGGCGGCATCGCGCCGCTGGCCTCACCCGGTGCGGCAGCACTGCCGAGGCGGAAGCCATCGTTGGCGTTTTGCCCGTCTTCCGGCGAGCCGCTGACCACTTCGGCGAATTTCTCCGCCAGCATCTCCGGCTTGACCTTCTCGAATTCCTTGGAGATGTTGAGCAAGCTGTTGCGCAGGTTGCGCGTGCGTAGCGCCCCGAAGATGAGATAACCGGTGCGCACCTGCGCTTCGCCGAACATCAGCGTGGCGAATACCCAGGCGCGCTCGACGGTTTCCTCCACGTCGGCGGAGAGGTCGGAAATGCTGCTTGAACCGCGCGGCAGGCGATCCAATGCATCGGTAACGTCGCGCGCGAGGTTGGACGGATTGAGGTTGAACTGCTTGACGATGCGGTGCAGGTCCGAGTCCTGCAGCTGCAGGATCTGATGGATCCAATGCACCAGCTCGACGTACGGGTTGCCCCGGAGCTTGCAGAACACCGTGGCGCTCTCGATGCCGCGATAGGCCAATTTGTTGAGCTTGCCGAACAGTGCACTGCGACTGATTTCTGCCATGACGACTACCCCTGAAATTTTTGATACTCGCAACGCGCGAGGTCCAACCAGCTCACTGACTTCTCTTCATTTGTAGGCTGGGATGGTAATCCCAGCAGCAGGTATCCATTGGGCGGCCGGGATTGCATTCCAGCCTCACTCCAGAATGTCTTCGTAAGGAAGCAGATTCTTCGAGGTCTTCTGCTCCTCGATGTAGAGTCGCTTCAGCTCCATTTTTGCCTTGGAGTAAGAAAGCAACTCCTCCTCCAGATGAGAGATCTCTGGATCCTCTGCAACCTCGATCTGCTCCTGCAGCGCTTTGACCTTCGCATCGACCGCAAGGACGCACATCGTAAGTGTGTGAACGCTTATTGCCATGACTCGACCTTTAACTGCGCGCTAGTTCGTACGCTTTCGCCAGGGCAGCTCTGGCGAAGTTGTCCAACGCTCCCTTGTATACGTCGGGGAACATCGGCTTGGCTGGCTCTATCTGATAATGGTTAGCGTCGAAGACTTCGTTGTAGTCCGGACCTGTAATGGACAAATTCGGATCTACAAGCGTGTCTTTTGGTATATGAAAGGAGCGCCAGGCCTTTCCCCGGAAGACCTTCTCTTTATCGAACAAAGAAGTCCCCGCACCTGGTCGAACCTTCCCATCGTCATCGCTGATCTTGATATCAGGCTTACGGTATTTGGGTTTCCCATTGGGAAGAGTGCCGATCAGTTTGTGCTCAAAAGTCGGATAGAGAATGCCCTCGGCGGGTTCGCCATCGATGATTGGGCCATTTGGAAAGTCGCTCGAATGAGCTGCTCGCCAAAGATCTGCTGGACACGTTGACATACGATCTCCTTTCCGTTTCGTTACCGATACGTTTCCAATCCATATCCGCAGGCGGGGATGTAGCAGCTGGGATTTCATCCCAGCCTACGAACTGCGGCGTCCTGCCCTACCCCACCGGCCTCAACACCACATCATCGTTATCCGCCTTGCGCTGCGGTTGTCCCAGCCACGTGGTCAGGCCCATCCGCCCGGTTTGCCCCACCCGCGTGGTCGGTACTTCGTCGTGCTTGAGCACGAGTTGCACGTCCCACGCTTTTTCCTCGCCAACATAGGTTTTCACCGCCGCCACCAACTGGCGCAGTGCTTCGCCGCCCGGCAGGAAGTTGTTGAACTGCGCTTTCGTCAGCGGTCCCAGCCGCAGGCGGAAGCGTTGTTGCGCGCCCCACACGTATTCGCCGAGCACGGCGGTGGACCCCAGACAGGCGACATCGCGCGATTGGCCCAGGCGTAGATGCGCCGAATCCGGCAAACGCATCCACTCGGTGGTGAACTCGATCACGCTGACGGGAATAGCGAAAAAATGCTCAAGCAGGTGTTTCAAACCTTCCGCATTGCGTGCTTGCGCCAGCAGACGGCCGGCAAAGAAATGCTTGTAGCGGTCCGGCAAGGCATCGCGGCTTTGCAGGTTGGCGGTGGACAAGCCCACCAGTGCGCCCATGTAGAGGCTGAAGCGGTCTTCGCCAGGGCGATCGAGCTGGATGGTCGGCTGCGCATCGGCCCACACGCGATAGAACAGACTCAGCATGCGGTGATGGAAGATGTCCGCGAAGGCAATGAAGGTGTCGTCGCGCGCGTTGAGCTTGCGGTCCAGTGCGTATTCGGTCAGATGCAACGGCAGCGGCGCGTTGGGGCCGAACAGACCGAAGAACAGGCCGTACATGCGCGGCGGCTTGCCATCGGCTTGCGGCTCGAAGCGATCCACCGTGCGCGGCGCAAACGCCAACGACGGCGTCTGGCACAGGCGCACGGGATCTTCCGACGGTTTGGTGGAGTGCCCAAAGCGGGGGCGATCGGGATAGGCGCATTCGAGCCAGCGCAGCGCCTCGAAGAACTCGAAGAGCTCCGGCTGATCGCGCAGCGCGTTTTCCAGCGCTACAGGATCTGGCGTTTGCCGAGTCGGGCCGGCCATCGAGCCACCTCGTTGCGTTCCAGGGTGCGCAGGACGGTTTCGGTGAAGGAATTCACCGAGACGTAGCGCGCAAAGAAATGCTGCATCACCGAACCGAGCAGAAACGCCCCCGTTCCTTCGAAGGCGCCGTCATCGCAGGTCAAGGTGATTTCCAGGCCGCGCCCGAAGGCGATCGGTCCGGGTATAGGAATGCGCCTGACCACGGATTGGCAGCCGACCGCCTTGACGCCTTCGATCTGGCGGCGTGCGCTGGCGTCGAATTCATCGCAGTACAAGGTGAGCATTTCACGCAATGCCGCCGCCCCCTCTTCACCGCTTTCGCCCAGCAGCGAGACGTAGTTGAGCTGCAGGTGGCTGAGCAGGCGCCATGCGGTTTCGCCGCTCGCTGTAGGCGCGCGCGGCTTGGTCGGGCCGGCCACGCAGCGGATGGAAGCGACCGGCGCGCCGGTTTCCAAGGTGAAATCGGTGCGCGACTTGCCCACCGGCATCTGCAGCGGCAGGTCGCGGTTGGTGCACATCAGCATCATGCCGACCTGGCGCAGATGGGTGGAGTACGGTGCGTCGTTGGCGTCCACCAGCGAGATGAATACCTCACTGCCAACGTAGCTGGAACGCGCCCCCTGCAATTTTTGCCGCGCCGACAGCATGCGCGGCTCGCGGCGCAAGCTATAGAAGGCTGCGCTGCCGCTGTGCCAGACGCGTTCGTCGCAACCATAGAACGGCTGAAAGCGTTGCTCGGGTTCCGCCCGGTCACCGAAGCCCTCCACCTGGCTCATGCTGTGCACTTCAAAATCCATCGGCCGCGTGCGGTCGGCCAGCACGTGATACTCCACCTTGCCCTGTTGCAGATGGATGCGGTCCGCGCGGCGGGGAAACAGGTTGATGGCCGGCGTGCAGAACAACCGGAAATTGCTGGTGTCGACCGCGTTGTGCAGCCGGCTGACGCTGCGGTCGAAAAAGACGGTGAGATCGAACTCGGTGGCCTGCGAACGCGCGAGCACCTGCTGCAAGCCGGTGAACACGGCGAACAGAAAACGCTCCGGACAGGCGAAGTATTCCTGTAGCAGGCGATAGCCGCTGAAGGAGCGGTCGGAATACGGCAGCAAGGCTTCGTCGTCGGCAAAACCCTTGTCGCGGATGGCCGAGGCATCGAACTGCTGTACCAGCATGCCGCTCGGGCTGGGCATGCGCACCACGAAGCCTTGCGCGTTGCCGAGCAGTTGTTCGTACAGGCGCTTGGGCAGTTCGTCGGCGCCGGCGATGAAGATCGGCAGCTCGTCCAGCGCCAGCATGTTGGCTTGCGCACCGGCGGTGATGACGAACTTCAGGCGCAAGCCGGCACGCACCGTCTTGCCGGCCGGGATCGGGATGCTGGCCGCGGCGATGGCGGCCGGGGTTTCAAAGTACTTGGCCTCGACCAGTTCCAGCGGCCACAAGGTAACGTCGTGCGCGGTGCGGTATTCGCAGGCGGTGCGATCGTCATTGGCGATCAGGCTGCGCAAGGCTGTGTTGCGCGCGACGGTGTAGCCCGTGGCCAGTGCGCTTTCTTTTGTATCCGGATTCAGTTGCACCACTGCCATCGAAGGAATCGGCGCCAGGTAGTGCGGGTAGAGCACACTCAGCAAGGCGTCGGTTAGTTCCGGAAACTCATCGTCCAGTTTGTGGTGGATTCGGTCGGCGAGCAGGGCGAAGGCTTCGATGAGACGCT
>NZ_DATJMN010000130.1:0-5686 GCF_035508675.1 Dyella sp. | reverse complement strand
AAGGGTTTGCGGCAGGCCAGGGCCGGCTTGCGCTAGCGGGGCGTTTTCTCAACCTGCTAGTCTGGCCCGATCATACGAATCGATATTCAGTCCCCACACCCGGAGAGTTGCACGCATGGCCATGGACCCGATCCAGAACCTCAACCTGGTGCCGATCGTTGTCGAGCAGACGGCTCGCGGCGAGCGTTCGTATGACATCTACTCGCGCCTGCTGAAAGAGCGGGTGATCTTTCTGGTCGGTGAAGTGAACGATCAGGTCGCCAATCTGCTGGTTGCACAGATGCTGTTTCTTGAATCGGAAAATCCCGACAAGGACATCCATCTCTACATCAATAGCCCCGGCGGCGCCGTAACGGCCGGCTTGGCCATCTACGACACCATGCAATTCGTCAAGCCCGACGTCAGCACCATGTGCGTGGGCCAGGCTTGCAGTGCCGCTTCGCTGCTGTTGATGGCCGGCGCCAAGGGCAAGCGTTATTCACTGCCCAATTCGCGCGTGATGATCCATCAGCCTTCCGGCGGGGCACGCGGCCAGGCTACCGATATCGAAATCCAGGCCCAGGAAATCCTGTACCTGCGCCGCCGCCTGAACGACATTTACGTTCAGCACACCGGCCAGCCGCTGGACAAGATCGAGCGTGACATGGAGCGCGATCGCTTCATGAGCGCGGAACAGGCCAAGGAATACGGCCTGATCGATGCCGTTCTCGACCGCCGTGCGGTCGAAACGGTCAAGTCGGCCTGATTTCAGCCGATTCCTTGCCTATAACGGGGTCCTGCGTCCGGGTGCGGACTCGGGACCCTGTGCTATTCTCGACCCGTAACCGGGTTTTTCCAGCAGGATCAAACGAATGAGCGACGAGCGGCAAGGCCGTTCCAACGACAGCGGCAAGATTCTTTACTGCTCCTTTTGCGGTAAGAGCCAGCATGAGGTGCGCAAGCTGATCGCGGGTCCGTCCGTGTTTATCTGTGACGAATGCGTTGAGCTGTGCAACGACATCATCCGTGAAGAGCTTGAGGAGAAGGCCGCTTCCGGGCGCAGCCAACTGCCCAAGCCCAAGGAGATCATGGAGACCCTCGACCAGTACGTGGTCGGGCAGACGCGTGCCAAGAAAGCGCTCGCCGTCGCGGTCTACAACCATTACAAGCGGATGGAATCACGCCAGCGCAGCGACGATGTCGAGCTTGGCAAATCCAACATCCTGCTTATCGGTCCGACCGGTTCGGGCAAGACGCTGCTGGCCGAAACGCTGGCGCGCCTGCTCAACGTACCGTTCACCATTGCCGACGCCACCACGCTGACCGAAGCCGGCTATGTGGGCGAGGACGTCGAAAATATTATTCAAAAGCTGTTGCAGAAGTGCGACTACGACGTCGAGAAGGCGCAGTCGGGCATCGTGTACATCGATGAGATCGACAAGATTTCGCGCAAGAGCGAAAACCCGTCGATCACGCGCGACGTATCCGGCGAAGGCGTGCAACAGGCTTTGCTGAAGTTGATCGAAGGCACGCTTGCATCCGTTCCGCCGCAGGGTGGTCGCAAGCATCCGCAGCAGGAATTTCTGCAGGTCGACACCAAAAACATCCTGTTCATTTGCGGTGGCGCGTTTGCGGGTCTGGAGAAAGTGATCCAGCAGCGTTCCGAAACCACGGGCATCGGCTTCTCCGCCGAAGTGCGTTCGAAGGAACGCACGGAAAATCTCGGCAAAGTTTTGGCGGAAGTCGAGCCTTCCGATCTCGTGCGCTTCGGTCTGATTCCGGAGTTCGTCGGTCGTCTGCCAGTTGTGGCGACGTTGGACGAATTGGACGAGGACGCATTGGTGAAAATTCTCACCGAGCCGCGCAACGCCGTCACCAAGCAGTTCCGCAAACTGTTCGAGATGGAAGGCGTCGAATTGGAATTCCGTCCCGAGGCACTGCAGGCGATTGCACGCAAGGCGCTGAAGCGTAAGACGGGTGCGCGCGGTCTTCGCACCATTCTCGAGCAGGTGCTGCTGGACACGATGTACGAGCTTCCCTCGCTGGAGCATGTCAGCAAAGTCGTGGTCGACGACGCTGTCATCGAAGGACAGGCGGAGCCTTATCTGATCTATCGCGGGAACTTGCAGCAACAACCGCGAATCAGCAGCGAAAGCGGCGACGCGGCAGCCTGATTGTTTTGACGCTGTTCATACGGCCCCGGTGGTCCCCACCGGGGCCGTATTTTTTCCGTTCCCGGGCCGCCACTTGTGTGCAGCTCACATCGCCTCCACTTGACGACTCAATGGCCACGGCGCAGTGTCGGGGTCGTCAGCGGGAGTGGCACAGGAGGTGCCGCGCGCCTGGGTGTATGTACCGGGCACGGTGACTTCGAAGAACGGTCGGGATGGCAGTTCTGAGGTTTTCATTCTTTTTCGCGAGAGACCCCCTGCGATGGCAAAAAGTGCCGCAACTCATATCGCTACTGGTACCACGCTGGACGCACTGCCGGTGCTTCCGTTGCGTGACGTAGTCGTGTACCCGCATATGGTGATTCCGTTGTTCGTCGGGCGCGACAAGTCCATGCGTGCGCTTGAGCGCGCGATGGAAGGCGAACGGCAAATTCTCCTGGTCGCGCAAAAGAGCCCGGACATCGACGATCCGGCGATCAAAGACCTTCACGAAATCGGCACGCTTGCAGGCGTGTTGCAGTTGTTGAAGCTACCTGACGGCACGGTGAAAGTGCTGGTGGAGGGCCAGTCGCGCGTCTCGATCGAGGAATACAACGACGACAGTGGCATGCTCACCGCGCGTTCGCGCGTTATCGAACCTGTGTACAACGTCAAAGAGCGCGAGCTCGATGTCGTGTCGCGCACGCTCGTTTCGTTGTTCGAGCAGTTGGTGAAGCAAAGCCGCAAGTTGCCGCCCGAAGTGTTGGCGACATTGTCAGGTATTGACGATCCGTCGCGTCTTGCGGACTCGATTGCCGCGCACCTATCCGTGCGCATGGCCGACAAACAGAAAGTGCTCGAAACCGCCGATGTGGCTCAGCGTCTGGAGTTGCTGATCGGCCTTGTCGACGGCGAAATCGATCTGCAGCAGGTGGAAAAGCGCATCCGCGGCCGCGTGAAGTCGCAGATGGAAAAGAGCCAGCGCGAGTACTACCTCAACGAGCAGATGAAGGCGATCCAGAAGGAACTGGGCGAGGGCGAAGACAACCCGAACGAGCTGGAAGAGCTGCAAAAGAAAATCGAAGACTCGGGCATGCCCAAGCCGGTGCTCGCCAAGGCGCGGCAGGAATTTGGCAAGCTTCGTCAGATGTCGCCGATGTCTGCGGAAGCCACGGTTGTACGCAATTATCTCGACTGGCTGATCGGCGTACCGTGGAAAAAACGCAGCAAGGTCCGCAAGGATCTCGCGCTGGCGCAGGAGGTACTCGATGCCGATCACTTTGGCCTGGAGAAGGTCAAGGAACGCATCCTTGAATACCTGGCCGTGCAGCAGCGCGTGAGCGCCATGAAGGGGCCTATCCTGTGCCTGGTTGGGCCGCCCGGCGTGGGTAAAACCTCGCTCGGCCAATCGATCGCGAAGGCAACCAACCGCAAATTCGTTCGCATGAGCCTCGGTGGCGTGCGCGACGAAGCGGAGATTCGCGGCCATCGTCGTACCTATATCGGTTCGATGCCGGGTCGCATCGTGCAGAACATGAATAAAGTCGGCACAAAGAATCCGCTGTTCGTGCTGGACGAAATCGACAAAATGTCGATGGATTTTCGCGGCGATCCCTCCTCGGCGCTGCTGGAAGTGCTCGATCCGGAGCAAAATCACACGTTCAATGATCACTATCTGGAAGTCGATCTGGATCTTTCCGAAGTGATGTGGATCGCCACAGCCAACTCGCTGAATATTCCCGGTCCGCTGTTGGATCGTATGGAAGTCATTCGCATCCCCGGTTACACCGAGGATGAGAAGCTTGCCATCGCGCAAAAGTACCTGCTGCCCAAACAGATCAAGGCCAATGGATTGAAGCCTGAGGAAGTGTCAGTGGACGCCGAAGCGGTGCGCGACATCGTGCGGTATTACACGCGCGAATCGGGGGTGCGTAACCTGGAGCGCGAAATTTCCAAGATCTGCCGCAAAGTGGTCAAGCAGTTGACGCTGGGCGAGAGCAAAAAGGTCGCGCAGACCGCCAAAGTCGAAACGAAGAAAAAGTCGAAACCCGCTACGCCGAATAGGGTGAGTGTCAGTTCCGACAATCTCGAGAAATTCCTCGGCGTGCGCCGCTTCGATTTCGGTCGCAAGGAGCTGCAGAACGAAATCGGCTTGGTTACGGGCCTTGCGTGGACGCAGGTCGGTGGCGACTTGCTAAGCATCGAAGCATCGATCGTGCCCGGCAAGGGACGTCAGGTGCACACCGGCCAGCTTGGCGACGTCATGAAAGAATCGATCCAGGCGGCGTTGTCGGTGGTGCGCGCGCGCGCCGGCCAGCTCGGTATCGATCCGGATTTCCACGAGAAATACGACTTGCATATCCACGTACCGGAAGGTGCCACGCCCAAGGATGGTCCGAGCGCAGGTATTGCGATGTGTACGGCATTGGTGTCGGCACTTACCAAGGTTCCGGTACGTTCCGAAGTGGCGATGACCGGTGAAATCACGCTGCGCGGTCGCGTGCTTCCGATCGGGGGCTTGAAGGAAAAACTGCTCGCGGCGCATCGCGGCGGTATCACCACCGTGATCATTCCGGATGAAAACCGCAAGGATCTTGCGGACATTCCCGAAAACATCACCGGCTCGCTCGACATCCATCCGGTGCGTTGGATCGATGAGGTGCTCGACATCGCGTTGGAACGTCCGCTGCAACCGCTGCCAGCCAAGGAAGCGACCGAAGCCAGTGCGGCCTCGGGTACTGCGAGCGAGGGCGGTTCTCACGACGACAGTGCTGAAACCCCTACACGTACGCATTAATTTCGATGTGACATCGGTGTTTTGCGATAGGCGACACGTTTGACGTGTCGCCTATTTCATGTATGCAGCGCAACACCAAACAATCGTTACAAGCTGTATGCACGGGTATGCAAAATGCGCTGCTGAACCTCCGCAATGCGTTGGTATGACTTGTATTGCGGACCCCGGGGGGCGCTGGTATAAAGGCTCACCGTCATCCTGAGGCCTCAGCCGATGCACAGCGATGCGGGATCGCGTGCCGACGCCTCTCATCCATCCATGATCCTTTCTCGCGTTGTCCCGTCCCCAACCTATCCGCGGGCCGAATATCTGTTTAAGGGAGTAACTCAATGAATAAAACCGATCTGATCAATGCTGTTGCCGAACAAGCCGAACTGACCAAGGCTGACGCAGGCCGTGCACTCGAGGCGTTCTTCGAGACCGTGCAGAAGGCGCTGAAGAACGGCGACGACGTGTCGGTCGTCGGCTTCGGTACCTTTACCGTGCGCAGCCGTGCGGCTCGTACCGGCCGCAACCCCCGTACGAACGAAGAGATCAAGATCGCGGCCTCCAAAGTCCCCGCCTTCAAGGCTGGTAAGACGCTCAAGGACGCCCTAAACTAAGCGGCCCGCTAGGGTCTGGGTGCTTAGCTCAGCGGTAGAGCGTCGCCCTTACAAGGCGAGGGTCGTAGGTTCGATCCCTACAGCACCCACCAGAATGTGGAGCGGTAGTTCAGTCGGTTAGAATGCTGGCCTGTCACGCCGGAGGTCGCGGGTTCGAG
>NZ_DATJMN010000129.1:0-4212 GCF_035508675.1 Dyella sp. | reverse complement strand
GCCGACCAGCAACGCGTAGACAATGGTTCTGCCGATATCCGCGTGATAAGCCGTCACCGCCAGCAACGCGGCCGGATGCGGCGGCACCAGCCCGTGTACCACCGACAAGCCCGCCGCCATCGGCAGGCCGACCAGCAAGATCGGCGTGCCGGTGCGACGGGCGATATTGAAGGCCAGCGGTATCAGCAGCACGAAACCGACTTCGAAAAACACCGGCAGGCCGACGATGAAGGCGATCAGCATCATCGCCCAATGCGCGCGCCGTTCGCCAAAGGTAGCCACCAACGTGCGCGCGACGCGCTCGGCGCCGCCCGATTCGGCCATCATTTTGCCCAGCATGGTGCCCAGTGCAAGCAGCAAGGCGATATGCCCCAAGGTGCCGCCGACGCCGGTTTCGAACGCCTTCACCAGGCTTCTCAGCGGCATGCCCACCGCCGCGCCCAGGCCCAGCGAGATCACCATCAGCGCCACGAACGGATGGAGCTTGCGCACGGCGATCAGGTAGATCAGCAGCAGCACGGCGAGCGCGGCTGCCAGCAGCAGGCCGCTACCGTGGAGCAAGGTGGCGGGTTGCGTTGTTGGGCTCATGGTGTTGTCGTCAAGCCTGCAAAGGTTTCTTGTACGCCACGCAGTCCACCTCCACCTTGCAATCCACCACCATGCTCGACACCACGCACGCACGTGCCGGTGGATGCGCGCCGAAGTATTCCTTGAACACGCGGTTGAACGAGGGAAAATCGCGCGGGTCGTCCAGCCATACGCCGCAACGCACGACGTGCTCGGTGCCGTAGCCGGCCTCCTGCAGGATGGCGATCAGGTTGCGGATCGCCTGGTGCGATTGCTCGACGATGCCGCCGTGGATCACTTCGCCGTTGACCATCGGCGTTTGGCCGGAGACGAACAGCCAGCCATCAGCGCCTGCTGCGCGCGCGAACGGAAGATGCTGGCCGCCGGTGCCGGCGCCGCCTTCGGCACCGAATCGCACGATGGAATCGCTCATGGAAAATCCTCCTGGTTGGCGTGGCGAAACAAGACATGGAAACGAAGCATGCATGGTTCCGAGCGTAGATTCCTGGCTAAGATCCGGTCAAACATCTCCGTCTTCGCCACGGAATCAGGATGCTTCCCATGCACGACAAAAACTACCAAGCCGATGCACGCCTATCTGTCGTTGATCCGCTCGACAAAGGACTGGGCGCACTGGAAGCGCCGTGTCCGCCAGAGGCGATCGCCGCACTCGGCTGGAACCTGCTGAAGGAAGATCTCAGCCTGCCCGCGGCCGTGCTCTCCCAATCGCGGCTGGAGCACAATCTGGCCTGGATGCAGCGCTTCGTCAGCGAATATGGCGCCAAGCTTGCGCCGCATGGCAAGACCACCATGGCGCCGCGCCTGTTCGCGCGCCAGCTCGCCGCCGACGCGTGGGGCATCACGCTGGCGAGCGCGCATCAGGTGCGCGTGGCCTATGCGCATGGCGTGCGGCGCGTGCTGATGGCCAACCAGCTGGTGGGCCGGCGCAACATGGCGATCGTGGCCGAGCTGCTGGCCGATCCATCGTCCGAGTATTTCTGCCTGGTCGATTCACCTGAGCAGGTCCAACAGCTGGCCGCGCATTTCGGCGCGGTGGGGCGACCGGTGCAGGTGCTGATCGAACTGGGCGTCGCAGGTGGACGCACCGGTGTGCGCGATGAAGGGCAATGGCAAGCGGTGCTCGATGCACTTGCCAAGGCCAAAGGTGCCGTCAAGCTGGCCGGCGTGGAAGTCTACGAAGGCGTGCTGCAGGACGAAGCGGCGATTCGCGCCCTGCTGCAGCGTGCGGTGCGCGCGCTGCAGCAGCTTGCCGACGCAGCCCGCATCGCGCGCTCGCCTGCGGTGTTGAGTGGTGCAGGCTCGGCCTGGTATGACGTGGTCGCCGAAGAGTTTGCCAAGGCAGACATCGGTGCGCCACTGGATGTGGTGCTGCGCCCTGGTTGTTATCTCACGCACGACGCAGGCATTTATCGCAGCGCGCAGGCGCAGGTCGAAACGCGCAATCCGGTGGCGCAGCGCATGCGGGGCAGCCTGTTGCCGGCCTTGCAGTTATGGGCCTACGTGCAATCCGTGCCCGAACCCGAACGCGCCATCGTCGCCCTGGGCAAGCGCGACGCTGCGTTCGATGCGGGCCTGCCCGCGCCGGTTGCGCATTTTCGACCAGGCCAGGCCGCGCCCGCCCCTGCACCCGCGCATTGGAAAATCACCGGCATGATGGATCAGCATGCCTACCTGCAGATCGCCGCTGGCGACGATATCCGCGTTGGCGACATGCTCGCCTTCGACATCTCCCATCCCTGCCTCACCTTCGACAAGTGGCGGCAAATTGCGGTGGTCGATGATGATTACAACGTGGTGGATGTGGTGCAGACGTTCTTTTAGCGGCATGCCATCCACGACGCGGTCCCTCGCAGGTTGGCAGTGAGGCGACGCCGAACCCCAACATCGCCATCAGCATGGCAACGTTGGAGTTTGCATCCGCTCACCACAAACCTACGCGCCTTGCCATTGCACCCAAGACCACACGCACATCAAAACACCGGTGGCGGCAAAGTATGCGACGGCGGCGTGCGTATCAGCCCCAGCAAGTCTTCGCTCAGCATCGCGCCGTGGGTCGCAAACAAGCCATGCCCTGCCCCGTCATAGGGTCGAAGAATACTTCCCGGCAGCAGATTCGCAGTGCGCCTTCCGTGCGCAGCAAACGGCGCAACGCGGTCTGCCGTGCCGTGGATCACCAGCGACGGCAGATTGATCGCGGCACCCATGTCGCCGGTGAAATCCGTATCCGCGAAGGCGCGCACACAACCGACCATGGCGATGCGCGAAGCCGGTTCCGCCAGTGATTTTATCCAGTCCACCATGGCGGGACTGGTGCCGGCGCCCTCGAACAGCAGATCGACGAACTGGTCGACATAGGTGAAGCGGTCGGCGCGGATGCGCATGCAAGTGTCGTCGAACTTGGCCTCGTCGGCACCGTCGAGATTGTCCTTGCTTTTGGTCATGCTGGGCGTGACCCCGCTGACCAGCGCAAAGCGCGTGACACGCTGGCCGAGATGGCGGCTCATGTAGCGCACGACTTCGCCGGCGCCCATCGAAAAACCGACCAGCGTCACGTCATGCAAGTCGAGCGTTTCGAGCAGCGCCTTCAGATCGTCGGCGAAACGATTGAAGTTGTAGCCATCGGAAGGCTTGGACGATTTGCCGAACCCGCGGCGGTCATACGTGATCACACGGCAGCCGCCACTGACCAGCGCAAAGGCCTGCTCTTCCCACATCGCGTGGTCGAAGGGGTAGCCATGCAACAAGACGACGGGCGGGCCATAGCCGACGTCTTCGTAATACAACTCGATCGGGCGCCCCAGGCTGTCCGTTTCGACCTGCAACATGCTCATGGGTTTCTCCTGTCTTGCCATGAAATTAGCGTTGCGACGATGAAGACCATGTCGCCGCAAGCCATTTGCAACATTTCCTGCATGGTTGATTCACGGCGCCGATGTCCTCGGCGCCTGTTTGCTGTCCTCTTGGCCGTTGTCCTGCGGATGCAGCAGGTAGCTGGTGTGCGGGTTGGCCATCTCGATGCCGGTCTCCCGAAAACGCCGCACGATGCGCCGGTTGAGTTCACGCTGCACGCCCCACCGGCCCGTGGCGACACACTGCACCTGCCCCACGATGGTCACTTTCGAGCCATCCATCGCATCCACGCCCCAGATCTCCAGGTCTTTGCGGATGAGGTTGCGGAAGGCGGGGTCATTGCGCAGGTCCTTGCCGATCCGGGTCAATTCGTCCATCGCGCGCTCCACGTCGGTGCTGTAGGCGATGCTGACGTTCAACGACGCATTGCCGATGCCGCGATTGGTGTTGTTCACCGTGGTGACGGAACTGAACGGAATGGTGTACAGCGAACCGTCGCCGCCGCGCAGCCGCACGGTGCGCACGGAAAGATTTTCCACCGTGCCGGAAACGCCGGCCACGGTGACCCAGTCGCCCACCTGCATGGCGTTTTCCATCAGCAGGAAAATGCCGGTGATGAAATCCTGCACCAGCTTCTGCGAGCCGAAGCCCAGGGCCACGCCGACGATGCTCGCACTGGCCAGCAGCGGCGTGGTGTTGATGCCGATTTCGTTCAAGGCGGTGAGGCCGACGACCAGCACCACCACGATCAGCAACGTGGTGCGCATCATCGGC
>NZ_DATJMN010000128.1:0-10705 GCF_035508675.1 Dyella sp. | reverse complement strand
CCGTGAGCGGCAAATTGCTTGGCCAGATCGATCATCGGTTGGAAGCTGGACAACTGCTCTGCGTCTTCGGGTGAATCCCACACACTGACGTTCGTCAGCTGTGATTGAGCGCGATCGACGCCGGCGAAAAAGCTACGCAGTCCTTTCAACGCAAGGATGCCTTTGAGCTCCTGTTCTGCTTTTCGCATCGCCTCCTCTGCCTCGTCGATACGGCCTTCGGGAATGATCATGGTGGCAAAGCGGACCGTTGGATTCATCGGAAGCTCCATGTTATAGGAGGGCTAGGCCCAAGGATCTTATGCTGCAGCAACGTCTGTGCACCACTGTGGGTGAAAGCCGGCTATCAAGCGCTACGCATGCTAGCGATCGTAGTCTTGCTAGGCATAGCCAAGCTGGCTCGATGGGCCATGGCCTGACTACTGCCTGCCGCCAAACACGAAGCAAGCAATAGGGAGACCAGTGCCGCCTGCACCACGCGGCCGATCACCGTCGGAATGCCCAACGGGCGCCGTCCGCCATCGACTTTCGGTATCTCCACCCGCTTCACTGCCTGCGGTCGATAATGGCCCCTGCGCAGCGCTTTGCCCACACGATGCAGGCGTTCCACCCCGGCCCTCCCCTACTGACACAGGGGAGAGAGCTTGCTTGTAGGTTGGCGGTGAGCGTAAGCGAACCCCAACGTTTCCATGCACAGATTGGCGATGTTGGGGTTCGGCGTTGCCTCACCCGAACCTACGCGGCATCGCGCATCCCCATCCCGGGCACTTTCACGGCCGGCTCTGTCTAAAGCCATCAAAGGTTTAGCCGATACATTGACAAAGCCGCAGTAGCAATGCCTCATAGCACACGAGGTTCACATTTCCTGCACTGCTGGTACCCACTGATAGGTGCGCCATAACGGCAGCTTGGTTGGCCATGAGCCTGAGTCGTCCCATACCTGTCATTACACCCAAGGAGCCGAAGAACACGGCCTGGCTCGGCTGCCTGATCGAAGCCGAAACGCCAGCCCAGGTCGCGGCTCTCATCGAAACGCTACTGCAATCGCAGCAGCATTGCCGTCAGGCCAGGGTGCTGATGCTCGGCCGTGCGCAAGACCCGCGCTTTGCCGGCATGCAGCCGGTCGACGCCGAAGAACTCGCCTTCGCCCAGGAAGCGCTGCAGGCCGGTGACGATGCCCGGCTGTCCGCCGACGGCAAGCGTTGCGCCCTGCTGTTGCTGCGGGAGCAGCAAGTCGTGCTGCTGCTCAGCATGGCCATCGAGGGCGCGGCCAAGGCGGTGCTCATCCGGCTGAGCCCGTATCTGCAACTGGGGGCGCGCCAGCTGCACCACACCATCAAGCTGGCCGAACTCTACGATTCGCACAGCCAGCTGGAGCATTCGGAAAACCTGCAGCGCGCGCTGTTCTCGATCTCCGAGCTGTCCGGTTCTGATCTGGAAATGCCGGACATGCTGCAGGAAATCCACCGCATCGTCAGCGGGCTGATGTATGCGGAAAATTTTTTCATCGTGCGCTATTACGCCGAGCGCGATTGCATGCGCTTTCTGTACTACGCGGATATCCAGGACCAGGACAAACCGGAAACCAACCGCGACATGCGCCTGGAAGAGCGGCGGCATACGCTCACCTGGTACCTGCTTGTCCGCGGCAAGCCGTTGATGGGCAGCAACGAGCAGTTGCAGCAGCAGGTCAATGGCCCGCTCCTGATCGTCGGCCCCGACAGCGACGACTGGCTCGGCGTGCCGATGCTGCGCAACGGCCAGGTGCACGGCGCGCTGGTGGTGCAAAGCTACGGCACCGGCATCGTGTACTCGCGCGACGATCTTGCCCTGCTGGAATTCGTCGGCAACCACATTCTTACCGCGCTGGAACGCAAGGAAAGCAAGGACGAGCTTGAGCGGCGCGTGCGCCAGCGCACCGAAGAGCTGGCCGAACTCAACCGCGGCCTGATGCAGGAGGTCCACGAACGCCATCGCGCCGAGCGCCTGCAAGAAGCGCTATTCCAGGTAGCACAACTGGCCACCGCCGATATCGACGAAAACACCTTTTACGAACGCGTGCACAGCGTGGTGGGGCGATTGCTGGATGCGAAGAATTTTTTCATCGCCCTGCTCAGCGATGATCGCAGCAAGCTGGAATTTCCCTACTTCATGGATGCCGGCGAGCGCCATCAGCTAGCGCGCCCGGTCGGCCGCGGCTTGAGCGAGTACGTGCTGCGCCGCGGCCAGGCATGGTCCGGCACGCGCGAGGACATCATGGCGCTGACGCGCGCCGGCGAAGTGGTGCCGCACCATATCGGCGAACCGTCCGCCTACTGGCTGGGGGTGCCGCTGAAAGTCGACGAAGCCGTGATCGGCCTGGTCGCGGTGCAAAACTACGACTCCCAGGCCGCCTACGGTGCGCCGGAACAGGAACTGCTGAGCTTCGTGGCCCTGCAGATCGCCAACAGCATCTACCGCCGCCGTTCCGCGGTCGCCCTGCACCAGGCCAACCTGCGGCTGGAACACCGCGTGGAAGAACGCACGCGCGAACTGCGCGCCGAAATCGCGCGGCGCGAGCAGATGCAGCAGCAACTGCATCACCAGGTGATGCACGACCCACTCACCGGCCTGCCCAACCGCGGCTACCTGCGCGAGCGGCTCGATCGCGTGCTCAACCGCATCCGCAGCGATCCCTCCCGCCGCTGCGCCCTGCTGTACATCGACGTCGACCGCTTCAAGGTGATCAACGACAGCCTGGGGCACCTGGCCGGTGACGAATTTCTCAAAGCCGTCGCAGTGCGGCTGCTCACGCACGTGCGCGAACCGGACATGGTGGCGCGGTTGTCCGGCGACGAGTTCGCGATTTTGCTGGAGGACATCGAGAACACCGACACCGCCACCATCATTGCCGACCGCGTCCTGCAAGCCGTGGCGGCGCCGTTGCGCATCTCCGGCAAGGAACTGGAACCCTCGGTCAGCGTCGGCATCGCCTGCGGCGACGCCGGTTATCTAGATGCAGACGAACTGATCCGCGACGCCGACATGGCGCTGTACCAGGCCAAGGAACTGGGCCGCAAACGTTTCGCCATCTTCGACGAGGCGCTGGCCAAGGGCATGGTCGACGTGCTCGCGATGGAGAGCGAACTGCGCAAGGCGCTGCGGCAAAACGAATTCGAGCCGCATTTCCAGCCGATCTGCCGGCTCGGCGATGGCCACGTGGTGGGTTACGAAGCGCTGATCCGCTGGAACCACCCGCAGCGCGGCCTGCTGCGGCCATCGGATTTCGTGAAGATCGCTGAAGACAGCGGCCTGATCGAAGCCATCGACTGGCGCCTGTTCGAACTGAGCTGCCGCCTGCTTGCGCAGCAAGGCCCCGGCGAACCGTTCATCACCTTCAACGTATCGGCTTTGCACTTGCGCCATGCCGATTTCGACGTGCGCATCCTGAAGATGCTCGAACGCAGCGGCCTGGCGCCGGATCGGCTGGTTACCGAGGTGACCGAAGGCGCCCTGCTGGACAACCCCGAAAGCGTGCGCGCCGTGCTCGACCGCCTGCGCAGCGCGGGCGTCGGCGCGGCGCTGGATGATTTCGGCACGGGTTATTCATCGCTGAGCTACCTGCACTCCCTGCCCTTGCGCATGCTCAAGATCGATCGCGCCTTCGTGCAGGAACTCGACAAGTCCGACAGCAGCAACAGCACCACCGTCGTCGCCGCGATCCTTGCGCTGGCGCATGCGCTCAACATCCAGGTGATTGCCGAAGGCATCGAGACACAGGCGCAGCTGGATGCGCTGGTGCGGATGGGCTGCGAGATGGGGCAAGGGTATCTGCTGGGCAGTCCGGCGCCGATGTCGCATTGGGTAGCGGGCGGCGAGGATTGATCTTGCGGATGTGTCACCCCGGCAAATGCCCTGTCCATTGATCACATTTTCCCCGCTGAGAGCCCGCTGCTTTGTACTCCCTCTGCCCCGTTATTGATCAAAAATGGGGGAGAGGGAGTAAAGCGCAATGCTCCGAACTTAAGGATGTTTCAGCCGCCAGAAATCCAAGCCCGTCATTCCGGCGAACGCCGGAATGACGAATTAGAGTTCCCGGCGATAGATGGCCCTTAAGTTCGGAGCACTGGGTAAAGCGTGCCGCAGGTTTGATGGTGGCAAGGGAAAATATGATCAAGCGACAGAGCCAACGCCGGGGCCGGCGACTTAGAGTTCCGAGACCTACGCCTTGCTCGCCCCCATCCGCACCGAATCCAGATGCTGGATATCGCGGATCTCCCCCAGCCATACCAGCCCATCCCAGTCCGGCCGATGGGGGTCGATCAGCCGCACCACCCCATTCATGCCTTGCTGCTCGCCGGGACCTATAAAAACCTGCACCGTCGGCGTGACGCTGACCACGCCTTCGACCGTTTCACCATCGTGCTTGACGATACGCACGGCCGCATTCACCGCCAGCTCCGCCACCCACTTCTCAAGCAGGGCGATATCGGCAGGATCGGTAAAAACACGCTCGGCGCTGCATCCCATGTCGATACCCGCATGGCGATGGAGGCAGCTAGCTTGGGAGTTTTGTCGTAAAGGGGATGTGGCCGGCCCGTCATGGCACGGGCACGGCCCTATGGGGATATCAGGCTTTCAGCTTTGTGCTGTCGTGCGGCGCATGCTGGTGCTTTTCCTTCACTTCGCGAAGCAGTTCAAGCACATGCGCATGCTGTTCGCGGCGTTTCTGCTCCTGCGCGGCCAGCAATTGCTGCCGGCGCGTCATGCGTACCGGCGGTTGCGCCTTCGCCGGACGAACGATGCGGCTGATGTAGTCGGACCAGGTGCTGAGACTCCAGAGCGAATGCTGCGAGCCCGGTGTCCTCCCGGGGTTGAACGAATCAGAGGTATTCATGAAACGGCCTCCACCACGGACGGTTGCCCGCGGCAGCTTGTCGCTGCCCGGACATTCACTCTGCGCTAAGCATCGTTAGCCATTCGTGATGCAAGCGCTAGGAATGGCTGAGAGGGGTCGGGTCCGGCCGGCCGGACCCGTTGGCGCTTCCCCTTGCAGGCGCGCACTGTGCAGAAAGCGGCGCGCCAGCAACCGCGCGTCAATACAGCCAGGGCGGCGGCAGCGGCAGGGACACGCCGTCATCCAGATGCCAATTGGCATGCACCACCTGCCCATGATGCAGGGTCACCACCGTGACGCCCGGCGCTTGCATCAGCGCGATGATCTGGTTGAAACCGGACCAGTTCGCCGCGGTGTACGCCCAGTGCTCCATGATGTTGTCGTTCTGCGCGGTCAGCGGCGGTGTCGCGTCGTGGTCGTAGTCGGCCGGATAGCACTCATGCAGCACGTACATGTCGTTGCCGGTCGGCGCCGAAGAAGGATCGAGCGGATTGCTCAGCTGCGGCCCCTTGTCGACCTCGTAGGACAGGCCCGCACCGAAATGGGTCATTTCCCAGAACTTGGCGTGGCTTGCCCACAGGGCATCGAATCCGGGCGAGCCGTCCGGTTGCGTACCTTCGTACTTCGGCGGCGTGATGACGACGATGGTCAGCGCCTCGTTGCCCGTGCCGCCAACGCTATTGTCGAAGCACGGGTTGAAATACTTGGCATTGGGATTGGCGTCCGGCCACACGGCGGCAGGATAAGCCTGCGCGCGAACGGCTGGCGCGGGGAAAACTGCGCCCGCGGCGCACACAACGACCAGCACCGCAGCAAACGTCACTTTATTCAAGCGCTTCATGGGATGGTCTCCAAGGGAGAGGAACCGTGTTCCGTGCCTCATCCTGCCCAACGCGAACACGTGGCGATCGGGCCCCTCCCCACGCCGCAGTGCACCTGCCAAAGATGGATTCACGGCGCGGCCGCAAAGCCACGCATTCGCCTGCCCCGGGGCTTTGCACGCCCCACTGCATTCGCAGCGGTTGTCGATGGCAGTTACACGATGAGCAAGGCCATGCGCCTTGGCCGTGTTGCTGCTTTGAGCGCATACCATGCCAACCAGCTTGCGTTCATCGCCCGTTGCGGTCATGCGCTCGACCTGTGCATTCCATTGCGCACGCTCAAGAGTCCGCGAAACCTACACGGCACGCCGTCAACGCACCGTATAAGCAAGCGCGCAAGTTGGCGGTGAGTGCATGCGAACCCCAACGTCGCCATGCAAAAAATGTTGGGGTTCGGCGTCGCCTCACCGCCAAGCTACGCATGCAACTGCCGATCCTCCATCGCCTTGGCGATCGCCTGGAGCAATCCTGCACGGTCATAAGGCTTGGCCAGGCGTGTTGCGCCATCGCTCAGATCGGCGGGAATCTCCGCATAACCCGTCGCCAGCACCACCGGCAGCGCGGGCCAGCGGATGTTCACTTCGCCCACCAGCTGCGCGCCGGTCATGCCTGGCATCGCATGGTCAGTGATGAGCAGGTCCATGTCCGCATGGTTTTCCAGGTGCTGCAGCGCTTCCTCCGCCGACGAGACTTCGCTGACGCGATGTCCAAGATCCTGCAGCATCGCCCCGGTGACGCTGAGCACGAGCGGATCGTCGTCCACCACCAAGATATGCAGGGGGCGCCCCACATTCACCTGCGTGATCGATGCGGGCGGCGCGATGCCAGCCTGGCCGGCGGCTTCCGGCTCCACGCTGGGCAGCCACATTTCCACCCGCGTGCCGAAGCCCCTGCTGCTCTTGATGACCAGGCGGCCGCCCGACTGCTCGACCACGCCATGCACCATCGACAAGCCCAGGCCCGTACCCTTGCCGATGCCCTTGGTGGTGAAGAACGGCTCGGTCGCCTTGGCCAGGGTTTCCTCATCCATGCCCTCGCCTTCGTCCGTGACGGAAAGGCATACGTAATCGCCGGGCGCCAGCTGCGTGGGATGCTTGTCGTCGATGGTGACGTTGCGCGCGGCGATGACCAGTTCGCCGCCCTTGGGCATGGCATCGCGCGCATTCACCGCGAGGTTCATCAGCGCCAGCTCCAGCTGGTTCGCATCCGTCCGCACCGGCATGAGCGTGGTGGGAAACATCGTCTTGATATTCACCAGCGGACCCAACGACCGGCGCAACAGCTCGGTCATGGCCGCCACTAGCGACACGATATCCACCGGAGCCACGCGCAACTCCTGCTTGCGCGCAAACGCCAGCATGCGCTGCGTCAACGCGGCGCCGCGCTGCACCGCCGATTGCGCGCTGCTTACCAGCTTGTGCAGCTGCGCATCCTGCGGGAGCCGCAGATCGAGCATGTCCAGGCAACTCTGGACCACCATCAGCAGATTGTTGAAATCGTGCGCCACGCCGCCAGTGAGCTTGCCGATGGCTTCGGTCTTCTGCGACTGGAACAACGCCTCGCGCGCACGCTCCAGTTCTCGCGCAGCGTTGCGCTGCTCGGTCACATCGCGCGTGATCTTGGCGAAGCCGACCAGTTCGCCGTGGTCGCCCAACACGCGATCGATCACCACATGCGCCCAGAAGCGCGAACCATCCTGGCGCACGCGCCAGCCTTCGCTTTGTACCCGCCCTTCAACAGTGGCAAGCGCAAGGTTCCTCTGTGGTATGCCGGCTTCACGATCGGCCTGCGTATAAAACGTCGAAAAATGCCTGCCGATGATTTCCTCGGGCCGGTAGCCCTTGATGCGCTCGGCGCCGATATTCCAGCTGGATACACGGCCCTCCCGGTCCAGCATGAAAATGGCGTAGTCCGTGATCGACTCCACCATCAGGCGGTATTGCCGCTCGGCGATTGAAATCGGGGTTGCGGTTAAAGGTAGGTTTGCCATGCGTCTTCCAGCCATGAATCGATGGAACGTGTAAAGACGAATGAGGATCCACGGCGCCGGCCTGCCTCCCCCGCAGGCAGAACACATATGCAAATGTCACCGATCGATCAACACGCGTTCGATTGTGTACCGCAAACAAGCGCTACGAAAGTACCCAACATACACGCTTGTGAAAAACTTGCAGCATCTTCTGCCATGCTTCACTCGCACGTCACAGTGGCTAGCCGCAATGCACACAAAATGACCAGCGACATGCGCGGCAAAGCAGACAGTCAAGCGCCAACGCGGCGCATCCTTTTCAAGCATGGGCTGTATTGCTCCGTGTGGGAGAGCAACACAGACGACTATCCGCCGCACCACACGTTTGCGGAAATGAACATCGCTATCCAGCTCACGGAGATTCGTCGCTCCTGCGAGCGCCGGGCGACGAATCAAGGAATGCATAAAGCTTTCCTTTAAGTTTGGAGCATCCAGTGTTGCCTTAATCAAAGATGGGAGAGAGGCGGCATTTCCCGCCTCGATCTGTCATCCCCAAAGCCGCTCGCTCAGTACGTCTCGTTGCGCACGGCAAGCCGGTGAAATCACTTCGCCGGCAGCGACCTGACAAACGCCAGCGCCGCATCCAGCAATCGGCGTCGCAACGCGTCGTCTGCATAAGCCTCGGGTGCCACGCGCACCCAGCCTTGCATGCGTCGGCTGCCCGACAGCATGGGCACGATACCCGGCAGCTTGAGCGCCCATGCATCCTTATCCTTGCCGAGCCGCACCAGCAAACCATCCTGGCGCGCGCCGCACAGCAGGTTGCCGTGCACCAGCCATGCCAAACCGCCGAACATGGTTTTTTCCGCAAGACCACGCACGTCCTGCAAGTCGTCGCTCAACAGCGCTTCAAGTCCTTGGTCGCGTGCCATGGTCACCCTTCCTCACTGATCGATCTGCTGCCGTGCGCAGATGCCGGGATTTCATCGCACATCGCATCACACAGGCAACGCCGTGGTCCGCTTCACCGTGCGCAATGCCAGCGTCGATTGCACGCGCACCACGCCCGGCAACTGCGTGAGTATCTCGGTATGAATGCGCTCGAAGTCGGCCGAATCGGCGTACGCCACGCGCACCATGTAATCGGCGGCACCGGCAAGCAGGCAGCATTCGGTAACCTCGGGATGTTTCTGGATCGCCAGCTCGAAGGCATCCAACGCAGCGCGGCCTTGCTGGTCCAGGGTGACCAGTACGAAGGCGGTGCCCGACAAGCCGGCGGCTTTTTCGTCCAGCAGCATCACGTAGCGGGAGATCAGGCCGCGGTCTTCCAGCAGCTTCACCCGCCGCAGGCAGGCCGAGGGGGAAAGATTGATCCGCTGGGCGAGTTCGGCATTGGCCAGGCGGCCGTCTTCCTGCAGCAAGCGGAGGATGGCGCGGTCGCGTTCGTCCAGGGGTGGAAAAGAATTCGTCATGGATTCTATATTTTCGCCGAAACTTCGCATTGGGTGCGAAAAATTCGCTCATCCTTGGCCCTAATGAGCGAGAAATTGCGCAGAACCTCGATCATACTGCGGCCCGCGCGGCACACGGAAGGCCAGCGCAGCAACCCTCCCAAACCATTGTCGAGAGATCGAGTCATGCGCATCGGTGTACCGAAAGAGATCAAGAACCATGAATACCGGGTGGGCCTGGTCCCATCGTCCGTGCAGGAATTGGTACACCACGGCCATCAGGTGATGGTGCAAAAAGACGCCGGCATTGGCGCCGGCCTGACCGACGCGGACTACGTCGCCGCGGGCGCCAGCATCGTCGAAAGCGCCGACCAGATCTTTGCCGAAGCCGACATGATCGTGAAGGTGAAGGAGCCGCTGGCGGTGGAGCGCAAAAAGCTGCGCAAGGGCCAGATCCTGTTTACCTACCTGCACCTGGCGCCCGATGCCGAGCAGACCCACGACCTGATCGCCTCCGGCGCGATCTGCATTGCATATGAAACCGTCACCGCAGCGAACGGCTCGCTGCCGTTGCTGACACCGATGTCGGAAGTCGCCGGCCGTCTGGCGCCGCAGGTCGGTGCGCATTCGCTGGAGAAGGCCCAGGGCGGCCGTGGCGTGCTGCTGGGCGGCGTACCCGGCGTACCGGCGGCCGAGGTGGTGATCCTGGGCGGCGGCGTGTCCGGTACGCACGCGGCCACCATCGCTGTCGGCATGGGCGCCAAGGTCACGGTGGTCGATCGCTCGGCCGAAGCGCTGAAGCGCCTGGCCACGCAGTTCGGCACCTCGATCTCCACCGTGTTCTCCACCCGTTCGGCGGTCGAAGAACTGGTGCGCCGCGCCGACCTGCTGATCGGCACCGTGCTGGTGCCCGGCGCCGCCGCGCCCAAGCTGGTGACGCACGATATGGTACGCACCATGAAGCCAGGCTCGGTGATCGTCGACGTCGCCATCGACCAGGGCGGCTGCGTGGAAACCTCCCACGCCACCACCCACTCCGATCCCACCTATGTGGTCGACGGCGTGGTGCATTACTGCGTGGCGAACATGCCTGGCGCGGTGGCGCGCACCTCCACCTTCGCACTCAACAGCGTGACGCTGCCCTTCACCCTGTCGCTGGCCAACCACGGCTGGAAGAAGGCGCTGCAGCAGGACGTGCATCTGCGCAACGGCCTCAACGTGTTCGAAGGCAAGCTCACCTGCGAACCGGTCGCGCAGGCGCACAAGCTGGCGTATGTGTCGGCGGAAAGCGTGCTGGGGATGTAAGTCTTCGTAGTTGGCGGTGAGCCCCGGACTTGCTCCGGGGCGAACCCCAGCGTTGCCATGCACATCCCACCGTTGGGGTTCGGCTGCGCCTCACCCCAACCTACGCCCGAGAAGTAAATCCTCTGCGAGCAGGCGCTACGCAGAGAACGTGTCGATTCATCCTCTTCCCGTTCGTCGCCGGATAAAGCCCCCTTTTTCCACGGAGCCACCGCGATGAACCTGAAAC
>NZ_DATJMN010000127.1:0-8208 GCF_035508675.1 Dyella sp. | reverse complement strand
CTGAACCTGTGGTACCCGACAAAAACGCCGGCCTCGTGCCGGCGTTTTTGTTTGCACACTTCCTTGACGCCGGATCGTCCCAAAGTGCGCCTGCCTGTGCAGGTATCCTTACCGACCATCGTGATCCAGACAGCGACCCATTTATGAGCCAGCCCTCTTTGCACGTCATCGTCCTCGCCGCCGGCGAAGGCAAGCGCATGAAATCAAAGAAAGCCAAGGTGCTGATGCCGCTGGCGGGGCGGCCGCTGTTGGCGCATGTGCTGGAAACGGCGCGCGCCTTGCACCCGGAAGTCATTCACGTCGTTTACGGGTTCAACGGCGATCAGGTGTTGGCCGTGTTCGACGGCCAGCCGGACCTGCAATGGGCTTTGCAGACTGAGCAGCTGGGCACGGGTCATGCGGTCGGCCAGGCGTTGAGCAAGGTGCCAGATCAGGCGCGCGTACTCGTGCTTTACGGCGACGTGCCCCTGACGCGCGCCGAAACCCTGCAGCGCCTGGTGCAAACCGACACCAGCTTGTCCATGCTGGCGACCCGCGTCGCCGACCCACATGGTTATGGCCGTGTCCTGTGTAACAGCAACGGTTTTGTGCGCGCAGTAGTCGAGGAAAAAGATGCCGACGATACGCAGCGCGCCATCAACTTGATCAATACCGGCATCGTCGCCGCCGATGCGGCAGCGTTGAAGCGATGGATCGCCAAGCTCGGCCGCAACAATGCACAGGGCGAGTATTACCTCACCGACATTTTCCAGCTGGCAGCCGAGGAAAATCGTGCCGCGCAATGCATCGAATGCGACGATCCCACGGAAGCCGCCGGCGCCAATAATCCTTGGCAGCTTAGCGAGCTGGAGGACGCCTATCGGCTGCGCGCCGTGCAGGCGCTGATGGCCGAGGGCGTGCGTGTTGCCGATCCTCGGCGAGTGGATGTGCGCGGCAATGTCCGGGTGGCGCGTGATGTGGAAATCGACATCGACGTGATCCTGGAAGGCGATGTGCAGCTCGGGGAAGACGTGCGCATCGGTCCATACTCGCGCCTGAAGGACGTGCACCTCGCTGCCGGCACCATCGTGCATGCGCATTGCGATATGGAAGGCGTCGTGACGCACGGGCCGTGTCTGATCGGCCCGTTTGCACGTCTGCGCCCCGGCACTGAACTGGCGGCAGGCGTGCACATCGGCAACTTCGTGGAAGCGAAAAAAACACGCATCGGCGAGGGCAGCAAAGCCAATCACCTTACTTACCTCGGCGACGCCGTCGTTGGCGCGCATGTCAATGTCGGCGCCGGCACCATCACCTGCAACTACGACGGGGTAAACAAATTTGTCACCACCATCGAAGATGGCGCATTTATCGGCTCCAACAGCGCGCTGGTCGCGCCCGTAACCGTCGGCGCGCACGCCACCATTGGTGCAGGCTCGGTGATCACGAAGGACGCCCCTGCGGCAGAGCTCACCGTTGCGCGCGGTCGTCAAACGACCTTGCATGGATGGAAGCGGCCTGAAAAGAAAAAATGATGGGCTGCAGCCATCGATGCCACGCCACGCCTGGTAAAGGGCATCCTAAACAACATGATGTGGGCAGCGTAACGCTTCTACGGGCGCCAGATGAAAGTCATCTCGGCGCGCTCATGAGGACCGATGCAAGCAAAAGGAACATCGATGCCGCGCTGACCAGCGACCGGCGTATCTACCTGAACCGCCACCCATCGATCTCCACCAACAATTCGCGCCGGCACACGTCGCCATGCATCAACAACACGGGTACACCAGGCAAGCGGCGCTGTAGCTTATCCCTCACGCGTGCGGCATCGGTTGCATGACGTACATAAGCCTTCAACGGCGAATGCGTGTCGAAACCTGCGGGCATGTCCGCCGTGGCGAGCAGGGCGTCCAGATTGGCCAGCGTCTCATCGAGTTGCGCTTCCGGGTCCCCCTCGTGTGCGGACGTATGGCCAACCACCGCCGCCGTACCTGAAATCGCCAACACATCACGCGCGGGCATCAGCATGCCGCGTGTAAAGCCGGGCGATGTGCGGCCGTATTGCCGCGGATAGTGCCACGCGCTCGTTTGACGGGGATTTTCTACAGCTGCGCCGCCATCTATGCATGCGAGCAAATAGACTTGCAAAACCGGAGCGCGATAGTGATGACCAATAGCCGTCGCGGCCGGAAAGCCCTCCGCAAAGAAATCGTTCGAGCCCACCGCGCGTCCGTCGCAAAATTGCTTGTAACGTTCCACGTCACCTTCGCCGAGATTGATATCAGCCATGTAATTCCAAATGCGCAACACGTAACGCTCATGGCGCGTGCGCATGAATTGCCGCAATTCGGCATAGGCCTGGCGGGCCGCAGCTTCGATGCCACCTGTTGCGCGTTCGTCCAGCTCGATCGAGGCGAACAGCCAGCCGCCGCCGGCAGACCAGCGCACGTTGTGCTGACGGCCGCAGACCACATCGCCATCGACTTGCCATACTTCCAACGGCGCAGGAGCATCGAAGCATTCCAGGGGAACGCGCAGCCAGCGGGGATCGTCGCTGTCAGGCGCGCCTGCTCCGAAACCGAACGCTGCCAAGGTGCCGCCCTCGGCCAAAGCCACCGGGAGCGTCGTCATGCGATACGTCACGCGGGGGGTGCGCGGCAGGGTGGGTTTGGCCTGCAGATTTTCGCTTGCCTGAACCATGCTTGGAAGCAGCAACCGGGGACGAAAGACCCCTATGTTACACTGGCGGGCCACCCCTGCTGCCTGGGGCTGGCCGTGCATCCGGAGCATCGAAACCAAGCATGTCCACGCAGACCGCTGCCGAACACGAACTGGCCACCCTGATCGTGGAAGCGCTCAATCTAGAAACCCTCGACCCTGCCGCGATCGATCCGCAAGCGCCGCTGTTCGGTGGCGACCTGGGCCTGGATTCCATCGATGCCCTGGAAATTGCCCTGGCGGTTTCCAAGCGCTATGGCATGCAGCTGCGTTCGGACCATTCGGATAACCAGCGCATCTTCAGCAGCCTGCGCGCGCTTTCCGAATATATTGAACGCGAGCGTACAGCTTGAGGCTGCATTAATCCGCCTGACCACTGGAACAGGCATCATCGTCGTGATCTTCCAGCAGTGTTGCGCACGTGGATCTGCCTACCTCCAGCCAAGCCATCTATCAAAGGGCGCTTTGCGTTGCGCCGGAGCATCCCTGTCTTCCCGGGCATTTTCCTGGCCATCCATTGGTGCCGGGGGTGCTCTTGCTCGAACACGTGGCGCAGGCACTGCATGACTGGCGCGGACAACGCCTCGCGGGTATCTGCGAAGTGAAATTCCTTGCACCGCTGCATCCTGGTGAATCGGCAGAACTGCAACTGCAAGATCATGCCGGCAAGGTGCGGTTCGAACTGCGCCGTGACGGTCAGATGCTGGCGCGCGGTGTAGTGGAGGGTGCAGCAGCATGAGCGGTCATTGGCAGAGCCAGCGCGAAGGCGGTAATCGCTTCTGGCTAGGCGTATTGGTGGCCGCTGCGCTACGTTTTGGCCATGGCTTCATGCGCCGCTTTCTTTATCTCATCAGCTTGTATTACTTCCTGCGCCGCGGTTCCGAGAGGCGCGCCTCTCGTGACTATCTCACGCGCCTATTCGGCCGCCGCGCGAGCTTTTGGCGGGTGTTCAAGCATATCCACTATTTCGCCACGACCTTGCTCGATCGCATCTATCTGCTCGCACATGGCGAGCGCGATTTCGATATCGAAGTGACGGGACTGGAGCAGCTTCAACACTACATCGCGCAAGGGCGTGGTGTATTGCTGGTCGGGTCACATCAGGGCAGCTTCGAAGTGCTGCGTGCGCTGGCGGCGCGTTGTCCCGAAGTGCCATTGCGTGTCCTGCTGGACAAGCAGAAGACCCCGGCCATAACCGAACTGCTGGAATCCTTGGCGCCAGACGTGGGTGCGGCGGTCATTGACGTTTCACAGGGTGGCGCCGCCGTTACGCTGGCGGTGGCCGAAACCTGCCGCTCGGGTGGCATGGTGGCGCTGCTGGCCGATCGTGGCCGTGCGCATGAAACACTTAGGCGCGCGGACTTTCTCGGTAAGCCGGCGCCGTTCCCGACCGGCCCGTGGCTGCTGGCCAGCACGCTGCAGGTGCCGGTGATACTGTGCTTTGGCCTTTATCGCGGCGGTCGCCGTTACGCGTTGAGTTTCGAGCTCTTCACGGAGCGCGTGGACCTTCCTCGCGAATCTCGCCACCAGGCGCTCGATCATATTCTGGACCGTTATGCACAACGTCTGGAATACTACGCGCGGCAGGAGCCATACAACTGGTTCAACTTCTATGACTTCTGGCAGCAGGACACGGTACAGAACCCGATGGTCGCTGCGCGCGCCGTGCGTGAAGCATGAGCCTGCTGACACAGGAAGCCTGGACCGCTCTCATCCCGCATGCCGGGGCCATGGCGCTGATCGACGTGGTCGTGGCGTGGAATGCAACCTCCATCCATGCAACAGGCGAGCGGCACTCGCCGGATGAGCACCCTTTGCGCGATGCGGCGGGTCTGCATGCCGTCCATCTGATCGAATACGGGGCACAGGCCGCAGCCGTGCATTCGGCGCTGCTTGGCGGTGTGGATGTGCGTGATGGCAGGTTGGTGAGCTTGCGTGACGTTCAATTGACGGTCGACTACGTAGACCTTGCGCGTGGCCGTCTGGACGTCCAGGCGCAACAGCTCGTGGCCGACCAGCGCGTGGCGCAATATGCGTTCCAGGTCGAGCAGCACGGGCGGCTGCTCGCGTCGGGGCGGCTCATGGTGATGTATGCCGTGACGTCTTAGCCTGCTGACCCGGGTGGTCTTGCACCTTCTGACAAGCTAAGCAGCGCGATGAGAATAGATGTCATCGACGATCAAGGGTGCTGCCCTGGAACGCGTGTAGCTCGCCCAGACCTGTCCGTACCGAAATACCTGCCTGGCGGTGTAAAGGGCAATGCGCATCACATCGCGTACCGGGCTGAAGTGGCTCAGGCGGAACGATCCGTCATAGCGCGAAGCAATCGGCACCGAAACAATACCTAAGCCTTTGTCGCGCGATGCTGCAATCAACACGGCGGCTTCGAACACGAAATTTTGCGCATCCAGCTCGACAAGATCCAATGCGTTGCGTGGATACCAACGCTGCCCACTTTGGGTGTCAGCCACCGGCTGCGCGCAAGCCCACGAAATGGCCCAGTCCGCCAGCGCATTGGCGCGGCGACGTCCCTTTGGTTGCTGCTCGCGCTGCAGCAGGCGCGCGCCGATGACGATGTGATCAGGAAAGCGCTGGCCCACATCAACCAGGCGCGGGATATCTTCAGCCAGGTGCTGGCCGTCGCCATCCATCGTTGCTACGGCGTCGAAGCCTTGCCTCAATGCTTCGCGGAAACCCGTGCGCAACGCTTCGCCCTTGCCTTGGCGATGGTCATGGCGCAGCAGCGTAACAGGCAACGCGCTGACGATCTCCGGTGTGCGATCGTCAGAGCCGTCGTCGATGACGATCACCGGCACGCCCAGGCGCAATGTCGATTTCACCACCGCACCGATCGCCTTTTCCTCGTTGAGGCAAGGGATCAGCACACACCAACGCGATGCACTGTTCACGCGTTCGTCTCCATTTGTACGTGCAGCCCAAGCTGGTCCGCGGCGACCAGGACACAGTCGCCATCACCATTCGCCAGCATGGCCAACAGCGGTAGACCTGCCGCGGAAGAGTTGTCTCGCATCCACGCCAGGCACTCGGCAGGCAGAGGCGGGTGACGGGGTGCGGACGCCGTCGCAGCAAGACGCAATCGCGTGCCTGTATGCGTGCTCGGCGACACTACCAATGCGCAGCCAAAGGCGCTTGTACACCCGATCAACTCACCGAGTGGACCGATACCCGCGGAGTCACTACAGACCAGCAACACGGGACGGTCTTCGGCGCGGGCAAGTACGGCTGCCTCCAGCAGGCCGGCGCCGAAACTTGCGTTGCCGGCGCAGATCGCGCTGGAGGGCGCCCGGCAGGCGGTGGCAATCGTCCAATAACCGGCCGCAGCGTTATGCACGGCATTGTGGAAGCGCGTAGGTGAAAGCTCGGTGGGCACGCGTGCCAGTACGCGGCACATGTAATCGGTCGTGGCCTGGTCCCCATAGGCTGAGGCGAATACGCAAGCCAGATTTTCCATGGTGCGTCCGCTCAGGGCGATTGCCTGGGAAGCGGCTTCGATGGCGACGAGTACGCTTTCTGGCGCGCGCCGGCGTTCGTTTGGCGACAGCGCGGCAGCAGCAGGGCGTATACCCGGTGCGGCAGGCATGCCACCGGCAAGCAGGTGGCGCAAGGCGTTGAAATCAGCCAGTTGCGGCGACCACAGGCCGATGCCTTCCACCTGAACAGTCAACGTGTGCATGCGTCACGGTCCGCACAGGCAAAAGCCAGACATGCATTACTGCCGCCAAAGCCGAACGAATGGCTGAGTGCGACCTGCAAGGGGCGTGTTTCGTTATGCCATGCAAAGTGTTCCGAACAAGCCGGATCAGGTTCGCTGACACCCGCGTTGCCCGGCACAAAGCCATCGCGCAATGCCAGCAGCGTAATGACCGCTTCCACGATACCGGCTGCGCCCAAGGTGTGTCCGGTCAGGCCCTTGGTGGAGCTGACGCGCGTGTGGAGAGGAAACATGCGCGCCACCAGCCCAGCCTCCATCGCATCGTTTTTCTGGCTCGCCGTGCCGTGCAGGTTGATGTAATCCACTTGCGTCGCATCGAGTCCTGCGCGGTCGAAAACATCGCGCAGGGCGAGCTCCGCGCCGACGCCCAACGGATCTGGCGTCGACATGTGATGGGCATCGCTCGATTCGCCGCAGCCCAGCAGATGCAAGGGCGCATCGGTGTGCGCGTCGATACGCTCCAGCAATGCGAAACCGGCCGCTTCGCCAATCGAGATGCCACGCCTTGCAGCGTCGAAGGGGCGGCAGGGTTCGGGCGATACAAGCTCCAGCGCGTTGAAACCGAACAAGGTACTGTCGCATAGCGAATCGACGCCGCCCACGATGGCTGCATCCACCAGCCCCAAGCGAATGAGCCGCTGCGCACTGGCAAACACTTTTGCGCTGGAAGAGCATGCCGTGGAAATGGTCATGCAGGGGCCTTTGATATCCAGTGCCGCGGCCACGAAGGCGGTCAGCGAATGCGGCGTGTGAATGCTGGTGCGGTGCAGGTCGGCCGGCAGCCGCTCGTTTTCCAGGCGCCGGTAACCCTCTTCGGTCGCGCCGATGCTCGCCGTCGACGTGCCCAACAACAATGCCAGCCGCGCCGCGCCGTAGCGTTCCCGCGCCGCACGGGCCTTCGTGAGGAAATCGTCTTGCTTCAAGCCAAGCCAGGCAAGGCGGTTGTTGCGGCAGTCCCACTCGGCATAGTTGCTTGGTAACGCCACGTGTTCCACGCCGGCCACACGCCCGATCCAGCAGGGCAACGGGGCACTGCTGAAATCGTTCGTGCGCAGGCCGCTGTGTTGCTGGCGAAGCGCCTCAAGGTGCGCATCCAGGCCAAGACCCAGCGCGGAGGTGGCGGTATAGGCTGAGACTGCGAGCGGAAGAGTAGTCACACGCATGTCATGAGCCTAGCCACGGGACTGGGGCTTGCCTAGATGCTGTCCGGCGGCACGGTGGCTGGCGTTCATTGATATAGCTCAGGTTCCTGCGAACAAGCTCTTGCTAAGCTTGCGATCCTGACCCGCAGCGCCGGATGGATGGATGAAGAGCGAGCAAGTCGAACGCGTCGAACATTTTCTGCATGAACTGCAGGACCGCATCTGCAAGACGGTTGAACAGGTCGATGGTCAAGCGCGTTTTGTCGAGGATGCATGGAGCCGCCCCGGCGGTGGCGGTGGCCGCACGCGCGTGCTGCGCGAAGGCGCCGTGTTCGAACAGGCCGGAGTGAACTTCTCGCTGGTCCATGGGGACAAGCTGCCGCCCAGTGCGACGGCGCATCGCCCGGAATTGTCGGGCGGGGGCTTTATCGCCACCGGCGTATCGCTGGTATTGCACCCGCGCAATCCCTACGTACCCACCACGCATGCCAACGTGCGCTATTTCGAGGCGCAAAAAGAAGGGGTGGAGCCGGTGTGGTGGTTTGGCGGCGGCTTCGACCTGACGCCGTTCTATCCTTTCGATGACGACGTGCGGCATTGGCACACCGTTGCACACGACCTCTGTGCGCCGTTCGG
>NZ_DATJMN010000126.1:0-40524 GCF_035508675.1 Dyella sp. | reverse complement strand
CAACATGCGCTGGGTCGCCTCGATGGTGGCCGACGTGCATCGCATCATCACGCGCGGCGGCGTGTTCTACTATCCGCTGGATGCCAAGATCAAAGCCAAGGGCGGCAAGCTGCGGCTGATGTACGAAGCCAATCCGATGGCTTTCATCATCGAGCAGGCAGGTGGCGCGGCGACGACCGGCCGCGAACGCATTCTTGAGCTACAGCCGACGGGGCTGCATCAGCGCGTGCCGGTGTTTCTCGGCTCCCAGAAGGAAGTCGAGGTGGCTACGCATTACCATCTCGAATCAGACAACGCGCGTTGATGGCGCCGATTACAGGGCATGGCGCATCAATGGCCCAGCCCAGCGTTTAGCTGGGCTGGGCTGTTCATTTCATTGAAGTGATTTTATGGACTTACTTGGTGAGAGCAGATGAGCCCCGTTGCGTCCGGCTTGGGTACGCAGACAACGGCATCGATAAGCTCCGAATTGCCTATCTGCCAATCAATCGAACCGCCCAACCTTTCTATATGTGTACCGAAATGATCCATATTGTCTCCACCCTGAAGTAATCCTCTCCACGTACCACCAGTGCTTCCGTGCTCAGGAACAACCTGATTTTTTGGGGTACGGCCACGATCATTCAGATATTTAGCGGTGTTACTTCCTTCTGTAAAATTGTACTCGTACATTACTTTGCTACCGTCAGCAAAGACGATCTCCACCTCAACGGTCGGCTGGGATTTCAAGCCAAGCATCGATTTGGATATCTGGAATCCATTGTCAGCAATTAATTTTGAAGCATCCCAAGCGTGCAAATGCGTAGCTATGGAATCACCAATTTGACCTCGCAGATTGGAGTCCCAGGCTACGTCATATGCGGTAGTTGAACTATTAACGCCGGGGACATCTAAATTTGCGTAGCTCA
Source organism: Dyella sp. (assembly GCF_035508675.1). Lineage (GTDB taxonomy): Bacteria > Pseudomonadota > Gammaproteobacteria > Xanthomonadales > Rhodanobacteraceae > Dyella_B. Next base: position 39,616 of record NZ_DATJMN010000126.1, on the reverse strand, counting down.
CGCTAGCAAGCGCGCGCATTGTGCCGCCGGTTGCGCCAAAAAACCACGCCGCAGAACTTATACCCGCCGAAAGATCTGCCGGGGTCGGTATCTCTATGGCCTCTAAGAGATCGGGAGAAGGATCCGGCTGCTGCGGAACGCCAGGTTTGACTTGCACGCTATAACTGTAGTGTATACCTGTCTGTAAATTATAAACAGTGTGATCGCCAATACCCAGGTAAGTTCTTGCGTATTCTTTAAACAACTGAGGGGTATTACACCAATTGCATTCAATGACTGTAGCCGACCCCGTTGATGACATTGCAAGACTTGATAGCGCCATGGTCACCATAAAAAACCATTTATACATAAATGATCTCCTCTCATTACGGTGCTTTACCAGATAAAGCGCCTTCACGTAGAAGATCAAACCGCGTTAACCACATCAAGTGGCGACACCTAATTTTTGTGTCGGCTTAAGACTCCGCCTATGTCTGAATTCGCCTGCGTAGCACTCGGTTTTTTGCGGCCATTATCTAATCCGCTATCGCGCTACAGATGTTGGCATTTCACCTCAGGGCTGGGATGAAATCCCAGCATCGCCATCGGTAAAGCTAAGATTTCATCCAGCCTACGTAGTTACGCGGTGACTTCACCATACCGCCGCTGCCGCATCCACTTCGTCACGATCCATTTTTCGCCGCGCGTCACCGGCGAGCCGCCATGCAAGGTCAGGCGATCGAGCTGGTTGTGGCTATTGGTGTATTCGAAATAGACGGCTGAACCTTTTTTGGGCACCACTTCCAGGCCGATCTCGGGAAAGATGGTGGTGCCGCCCTCTTCCACTTCGTTCAAGTACATCACCATGGTGGACACGCGCTGGCCGCCGATGGTCATCTGCACCTGGCTGCCGGGATCTTCCGGCGGAAAATAATCGAAGTGCGGTTTGTATTCGCCGCCAACGCCGTAATGCAGAATCTGCAGACCTTCGCCGTTTTCCACCGGCCAGTTCATCACTTCGGAGATGCGCCGGTCCAGGCGCGCGATGAACGGATCGGCGTTGAGGGTGAAGAAGGTGCCTTCGCTGCTGCGGTCGGCAATGACTTCGTGCTTGCCGGTAAGCGGATCGACGGTGGTGGAGCGGCGCATCTTGTCGGCGGAGCGGCGAATGAGTTCGTCGCATTCCTCTTCGCTCAGTACACCGTCGAGCACGGCGATCATCGGGCGATTCACCCGTGTGACGATACGGACGTCCCGATCGGAGGTGCGAATGAGATTGCCGGCGTGAAGCCGCGGCTTTTCATAGACGTAGCCGCCAGCCGGCTTGGCTTGCGCTTGGGGCTGCGAGGTGCCGACGAAAGGGCCGCTCATCACGCCATTGACCGCAGCACGCGCGAACACGGGATCGAAATGGTTGCGCACCATGTCGTCGATCAGCGACTGCGGGGCACAGCCGCGCGAGAGGTTTTCCTGGATCCAGTTGTGCCATTCGGGGGGCAGGTGCGTGATCGCGTTCATCGCAGAGTCCTCAGGTCCACAGCGCTATCGATTCGGTACGGATGTGCGCCGCCGATGGTCGCAGGGCGGGGCGCAGGCGATTGTGAACCTGTTGGGCCGATAAGTGGGAGGGCGCGGCCTGCTGCCGCTCGCTGCGCTCGCACCCCACCCTGGCCCTCCCCTGCTAGCAGGGGAGGGAACGGTTCGTCGCGAAATGAGCCTCACGCCAGCCCATGGCTGCGCAGCAGCGCCTCCGGCTCCGGCTTGCGCCCGCGGAACGCGATAAAGCTCTCGATCGCCGGCCGGCTCGCGCCCACCGCCAGGATTTCACGGCGGAAGCGTTCCCCGGTGGCCGGGTCGATCACGCTTTGCCCGTCGCGCGCATGCTCTTCGAATGCGCCGAACGCATCCGCGCTCAGCAGCTCAGCCCATAGATAGCTGTAGTAACCGGCTGCGTAGCCGCCCGCAAAGATGTGGGTAAAGGCATGCGGAAAGCGTTGCCAGGCCGGCGGATGCAGCACCGCCACTTCGTGGCGCGCCTGCTCCAGCACAGTGAGCGTACGCGCACCCTTGGCGGGGTCGTATTGCAGATGCAGCAGGAAATCGAACAGCGCGAATTCCAGCTGGCGCACCAGGAACAGGCCGGCGTGGAAGTGCCGTGCCGCCAGCATGCGTTCGAACAGTTCGTCCGGCAAGCGTTCACCGGTTTGCCAATGCTTGGCGAACATGTCCAGCGCTTCGCGGTTCCAGCCGAAGTTCTCCATGAACTGGCTGGGCAATTCCACCGCATCCCATTCGACGCCGTCGATGCCGCCGACGGACGGCAACGGCACTTCGGTCAGCAAGTGATGAAAGCCGTGGCCGAATTCGTGGAACAGGGTCAGCACGTCGTCATGCGTGAGCAGAGCGGGGCGGCCTTCGGTGGGCGGCGCGAAGTTGCAGGTGAGGAAGGCCACCGGCAGTTCCAGCTGCGTGCCATCGTCGAAGCGGGCACGGCACACGTCCATCCATGCGCCGCCGCGCTTGCCGCTGCGCGCGTAAAGGTCGATGTAGGCGCCGGCGAAGATGTGCCCGTCGGCGTCGACCACGTCGTAATAGCGCACGTCGGGATGCCAGACGTCGATGCCGTCGCGCGGTTTGAGCGTGATGCCGTAAAGCTTCTGCACCAGGCCGAACAAGCCGTCGATCACCGCCGGCAAGGGAAAGTACGGCTTGAGCTGTTCCTCATCCAGCGCGTATTGCTTCTGCCGCAGTTTTTCCGCCGCGTAGGCGACGTCCCAGGCTTCGAGGTTGTCGATCTTCAGTTCGTCGGTGGCGAAGTCGCGCAGCATGGCGAGTTCTTTCTGCGCGACCGGCTTGGCGCGCGCAGCCAGGTCACGCAGGAAGCCCAGCACCTCATCCGGCGTGCCAGCCATCTTGGTGGCAAGCGATTCTTCGGCCGCATTCGCAAAGCCCAGCAACTGGGCCGCCTCGTGGCGCAGGGCCATGATCCTGTCGATGCGCGCGGTGTTGTCGTACTTGCCGGCGTGCGGTCCCTGGTCGGAAGCACGCGTCTGGTAGGCCCAGTACACGCGTTCGCGCAGGCCGCGGTTGTCGGCATAGGTCATCACCGCTTGCACGCTGGGTTGCTTGAGCGTGACCAGGTAGCCTTCCAGGCCTTTTTCCTTCGCATACTGGCGCAGCACGGCGCGGCCCGATTCCGGAATGCCGCCCAGGTCGCGTTCGTCGGTGATGTGCTCCTGCCAAGCGTCGGTGGCGTCGAGCACGGCGTTGGAAAACTCGGTGGAAAGCTTGGACAGCTCCACGCCGATATCGCGGAAACGCGAGCGCGCCGGTTCTTCCAGCGCTACGCCGGAGAGCTTGAAATCGCGCAGCGCGTGTTCCACCAGGGCGCGCTGCGCGCGCGCGAGCTTCGCGAAATCCGGCGCATCGGCCACCGCTTGCACGGCCGCGTAGAGATCGCGGTTCTGCCCGACTTCGATCGAGTAGTCGGTGAGCATTTCTTCGGCCGGGCCGTAGACCTTGCGCAGGGCTTCGCTATCGGCCACCGAATGCAGGTGCGAAACGGGCGACCAGGCATGCGCAATGCGCTGGTCGAAACGCTCCTGCGGCAGCATCACGGATGTGAAGTCGCGCGCCGCCCCGGGCGCCGTCAGCGCGGCGATGCCGGCACGGCCTTCGGCCAGCAGGGCTTCGACCGCGGGCAGTATGTGTTCGGGCTGGATGCGGGAGAACGCGGGAAGTGCGCTGTCGGCCAGCAGGGGATTGTCTTGGCTCATGGTTTCGCTCCTTACAGAACCGGAAGGGTGCTGGTGCAGCACGGCGAAATCAAGCCGGCCGCAAACCCCATACGATGTCATCGCGCCCGTCGTACCATCGCGCGCATGCTACCTGCCGACATCCCCGCCCTGATCAGCCGTATCCCGCTGTTTGCGCATCTGAGCGATGCGCAGCGGGCGGCATTGGCCGGCTACTTGCACTGGATTTGCCTGCCTGGCGGCCAGTATCTGTACCGGGCCGGCGAAGTGGCCGATGCCCTGTACTTGTTGCGCAGCGGCAGCCTGGGCGTGTTCGATGGCCCTACCGAGCTGATCCGGCAAGTGGCGGCGGACGATTGCGTGGGCGAGATCAGCCTGCTGGGCGGCGAGGCGCTGCGCTACAACGTGCGCGCGCTGCGCGATTGCGAACTGCTGCGGCTGGACCAGCAGCATTTCGAACAACTGATCGAACACCACCCGCGCGCCATGATGGGCATGGCACGCCAGGCGGTGGATCGGCTGATCCGCCGTGAACGCCATGTGGAACCGCCGGACAAGCCGCGCACCTTTGCGATCCTGCCGGTGGATGCGAGTGTGCCGGTGCGCGGCCTGGCCATGCAGCTGGCCCAGGCGTTGGAGACCTTCGGCAGCTGCGTGGTGATCGATGCCGAGCATGGGGCCAATCGCGGCAGCGACTGGTTTGCCGAGCGCGAGGCACAAGCGCGCTTCGTGATCTATCTGGACAGTACGGGCGATGCCTCTTGGCGACTGCGTTGCCTGCGCCAGGCCGACGTGTTGTTGCTGCCCGCGCTGGCAGCACAAGCGCCCAGGCCGTGGCCGGAAGCCGCGCCGGGCCATCCGGCGCGCGTGCGGCATCGGCCGCGCCATCTGTTGCTGATCCATCCCGCGCATCGCGTGCTGCAAGGGGCCGCCCGCCGCTGGCGGGCGCTATTCAGCGGGGACATTCACCATCACCACCTTTGCGGCGAAAGCGATATTCCACGCATCGCCCGCCTGATCAGCGGCCATGCGCGCGGCCTGGTGCTGGCTGGTGGCGGCGCGCGCGGCCTGGCGCATCTGGGTGCCTTGCGCGCCTTGCGCGAGGCCGGCCATGACTTCGACGCCGTCGGCGGCACCAGCATCGGCGCCATCATCGGCGCAGGGGTCGCCAATATGTGGAGCATCGACGAGATGATGCGCGTGTATTACGAATCGTTCGTGCGCGGCAGGCCACTGTCGGACTGGACGCTGCCGCTGGTGGCGCTGACGCGCGGACGCCGTGCGGCGATCATGCTGCGGCGCGCCTTCGGGGCGATCGACATCGAAGATCTGGAACGTCCTTTTTTCTGCATTTCCACCAATCTCTCCGGCCAGGGCAAGGTGGTGCATCGCCATGGACCACTGTGGCTGTGGCTGCGTGCGAGCAGCTCGATTCCCGGCATTCTGCCGCCGGTGTTGCATCATGGTCAGGTGTATGTCGATGGCGCGCTGGTCGACAACCTGCCGACCGACGTGATGGCGGAGGACGGCATTGCCCACATTACGGCGGTGAGCATTCACGCAGACATCGTGCTGCGCGCCCAGACCGAGGAATTCGCCACGCCATCGTGGTGGCGACTGTGGTTTCGCCAGCGGCGCGGCGTCGGCTGGCCGCGGCTGGTCTCTACGCTGACCCGTGCGGCGATGGTGAACAGCGAGGAGACCAGTGAGCGCTGCCGCGATCAGGCGGATGTGCTGATCACGCCACCGCTGGAACACGTGGGCATGCTCGACTGGCGCGACTGGCAGCTGGCGCTGGATGCCGGCTACCAGGAAACCCTGCGCGTACTGGAAGAGCAGGAACGCAATCCGCCGCCGGCGAGCGACACGGCACGACTTTCGCTCGAAGGCTAAAATGAGTCGATGAATTCCTTGCGTTCCTTCAAGGGCATCCTGCCCACCCTCGGCGTCCGCACCTACGTCGACCCGGCCGCCACCGTCATCGGCGACGTCGTGCTGGGCGATGACGTTTCCATCTGGCCGGGCGCGGTGCTGCGCGGCGACGTGAATCACATCCGCGTCGGCGCGCGTAGCAATATCCAGGACGGCACCATCGTGCACGTGACGCACGATGGCCCGTATTCACCCGGCGGCTTTCCCACCGTGATCGGCGAAGGCGTCACCATCGGCCATGCCGCGGTGATCCATGCCTGCACCATCGAGGATTACTGCCTGATCGGCATGCACGCGGTGGTGCTGGATGGTGCGCTGGTCAGGCGGCACGGTTTTGTCGGCGCCGGCAGCGTGGTGCCGCCGGGCAAGGTGGTGGGCGAGGGCGAGCTCTGGCTGGGCAATCCGGCCAAATGCGTGCGGGTGCTGACCGACAAACAGATCGAGCAGCTGCACTATTCGGCGGATCACTATGTGCGCTTGAAAGACGCGTACCTGGGCGAGAGCTGACGGCGCGACCGGTTAATTCCCGCCAGCCTGCTGTGCCTGGATGCGTGCCGCTTCCGCCTCGTGCCTGCGCCGCTCGATCACGCGCTGCGCATCGAGCACGCTACCGAGCAAGGCCAGCTTGTAATTGTGCGAATCGTATTGGCGCAGCAGGGACAGCTCGCGCTGCGCTTCATCCAGGTCGCCGCTGTTGATGGTGCTTTCCACCACATCGCAGGCCGGCTTGAACGCGTCGCGCAAGCGGCGCTGCGCCACGGCATTGTTCGGGTCGAGCTGCAGCACACTGAAATAGAACTCGTAGACATTGCTGCCGACCGGCGCGACCAGGCGTCTTTCCTGGTAGGCCTTGTCGGCCAGATCCAGCATCACGCCCACTTCGCTGCCGTCGTTGGCGGTATGGCCTTCGGCCGCATGGCCTGCCATATGCCCGTGCGCATACCAAAACCCGCCACCGATCAACAGCAGCAACAGCGCGCCGAGCACGACAAACAGCAAACCGCGCCGGTTCGCCGGGGAGGAAACGGAAGAAGACATGCTGGCCTGCGCTTTGATCCTGGAACAACACCGCCTGGGGGAAATGACGGTGCCCTGTGGCGGTCAGGCTAACGCGGCTACGTGTCAGTAACGTGACTCTGGCTGTCGGAGATGACAGCTAGAGTCACGTTACGCGAGCGATGTTCAGTGGAAATCGCCGCCGATGATGCGCCCATCCTTGTCCAGCGTGGGGAAGAAGCGCGAGTTGTCGTAGCGAATTTCCATGCTGCTGATCGTGCCCGGCAGCATCAGCTGCACGCCCGGGTACATCTTCTTGAATTCCGCCTGCGTCGGATGCGTGTTGATGAAGCTCTGGAACGCGGCCAGATCGGTGACGCCGTGCTTGTCGATCCGCGTACCGTCCGGACGCGTGCCATGGTGGCAGCCTGCGAGCGCAACGGCTGCGCCAAGAACGGAAAGAACAAGCAAACGGGTACGCATCGGTAAGGGCTCCAGTGAGCAAGGGCTCAAGTCAGATGCCGGCAAACCTAGCATGCCGGCGCCCCCTCAGACCATCGGAGGGGGCGCGCGTTCACGGCTGCGTTACCAGGGCAGCAAGCTGTCGCCCAGATACGGCGAGCCATCCGGATGCGCAAACCACAGCACGCGGTTCTGGCCGCCTGGGCAAGCCTTCCCCGTGCTATAGGCCGTCACCAGGTTGTTCGCCGAGCTGACGCTGCCGCTGTAGCAGCCACCCAGCGAGTCCTTGAACGCAAAGTCTTGCGTGGTCTGCTGGCCGCTGTGGCCGGTGATCTCGAAGCTGCTGTTGATGAGCAGCGTGTCGGAACCCGCTACCTGGTTGTGCACGTCGGACGAATACAGCGGGAAACCACCCAGGCTCAGGCCGGCATGCTGGTCGTAGCCCTGCTTGACCGAGGTGAGGATCGAGTAGCTGCCATCCGGTTCGTTGGTCTGGTTGTAGTCCACATGCAGCGGGTAGCTGAAGTTGGCCTCGAATTCACCGCTGAGGAACCTGCCGATCCTGCTCCGGCTGACGCCTTGCACCGTGGTGAGCTGGTCGCTGATCTGGTGGAAGTCGGTGGCGGTGATGTCGAAGGTCTGCGTGTCGGCAAAACCCACGGTCTGGTCCACCGTGGTGGTCACGCGGCCGTGCGAGGTATTTGCATAGCCCTCGATCACGAAGTGACGGCTCAGCTTGGTGGTGATCGCACCCGTGACATTGCCGGACGCATCCTGCGTCAAGGTGCTGCCGATGGTCGGCGTGGGCGGCTGGCCAACCAGGGTGTTGCTGACCACCGCGCCGGTGACCTGCTTGGCATGCGCATCCTGGTACACCAGCAGCGCAGCGGCCGCGGAGAAGTAACTGTTCGCACCCTGCACGCTCACCGCCACGGTATGCGGCGAGCCGCTGCTGAGCACGCCTGCGAACGGTGTGAGGTCCACGCGATACGGCATGAAATTCAGCGTTTGCACACCGGGCGTCGGCTTCCAGATGAAGAGATCGATGCCACCGGTGTAGATCCACGGATATACCGGCGCCACCCCGGCCGGCTGTCCGTCGATACTGACTTCCGCCTCGCGGAAATTGCCGCCGCCGCACTCCTGCGTTTCGGCGGCATATTGATCCGGCACGCAGGTGTACCAGAATTCATCGCCGCTCTGGCTCTGGGTGAACACATCCAGATACGCGCGCTCGACGTTGCGCGGCAGTGTGAGCGTGGCAGCCATCAGGCTGCTCGAATTGTTCAAGGTCACCGTATTGCCGACCGGATCGCTGCCCAGCGAGTACACCGCGTCCGGCACCCGCGGCGCCGGCGCGACGACGGAAGCCGGGTAGAACAGCAGGCGCGCGCTGCCGTGGATCACGCCCGTATAGGTACTGTCGACCAGGTTGTAGATCACCGCCTGGCCTTGGCCACCGTTACGGAACAGCGCGCTGTAATCGGTCAGATCGCGTTCGACGTGCCAGCTGGGCGCCAGACTGGAGCCGGGCTCCTGCGTCGTGCCGAAATAGATGTTCACGCCGCCCAGCCAGATCGAGGCCGTGCGGTCGTACTGCACGCCCGCCGTCACCGAGAAGTCCGCTTCCAGCACCACCTTGGCCCAATGCGTGCCGCAACCCGCGGGCGGCGCATAGCTATAGGGACGCGTGCCGAAATCATTGAACGTGTCGTCGCTGAAAAGCTGCACCACGCACGGCTGTCCCGGCGGACGCGGCACGCTCGGATCGGCGACGGTGACATTGCCCGAACCAACCGGACTACTCGGCGCCGCCTGCGCGACACCACCCAACATCAAGGAAAACCCGGCGACCGCCAGGCAACGACTTAAACACCCCTTCGGCAACATGGTGCAACTCTCCCCACAAGTGATGCCCCCCGTCCGCCGAAGTTAGCATGCCGCTTGTTTTGGAAGTGCCAAATTTGCTGGCTGTCAGAAGTGTCGCGCAGCGTCTCTGGAGACAGCTTCTGAGGCACGAATGAAACCGCCCGCAACAGATGGCATTGAGGCGAACCCGCGGGGACACTGCCGGCACGACATGCGTGCTTACGAACCCGCTGCACGCAGCGACTGATACACCGGCTCCGTATCCGGCCGCCTGCCGTGCCACAGTTCGAACGCGTCGGCCGCCTGCTCTACCAGCATGCCGAGGCCGTCATACGCATAGCGCGCGCCGCCGGCGCGCGCCCAGGCCAGAAAGCCGAAGGCGGATTTGCCGTAGCCGAGGTCGTAGCAGGTGGCGCGCGAGCCGACCAGCGCGACCGGCAAGCTGAGGGATTGGCCAAGCGTGCCGGCCGAGGTGGCGTTGACGATCAGGTCGAAGCTGCCGATGTCGGCAAGGTCATCCCAATAGCGCGTATGCACGCGCGCGGGTTCGCCCATGGCGTCGGCCAGCGCGTCGGCCGCTTCGGGTGAACGGTTGACGATGGTCAGCGTTTGCACGCCTGCTTCGAACAGCGCCCAGGCCACGGCGCGTGCCGCGCCGCCGGCGCCGAGCAGCAGCGCATCGTGACCGCGCAGGTCGAGATCGTGCCGATCGGTGAGGTCGCGCACCAGTGCACCGCCGTCGGTGTTATGGGCAGATAGACGTCCATTTGCAAGACGGGTCAGCACGTTGGCGGTGCCGGCGCGCGTGGCGGCTTGCGTGCGCTCCTCGGCCAGCGCGAAGGCGGCGGATTTGTGCGGCAGGGTGACATTGGCGCCGCGGCTGTCTTCATCGCTGAAGAAATGTTTTACCGTTTCGGCAAAGGCTTCCGGCGTCGCATCGATGGCGCGGTAGTCCAGCGCAATGCCGAATTGCCGGGCGAATGCCTGGTGGATCTGCGGCGACAGGCTATGCGCGATCGGATGGCCAAAGACGGCAAACTGCAAGGGTCGTGACATGCGGGGGCTCCTGCGTAGTCGGCCATTGTATGCACTTTGACGCCGCCCGGTTCCAGCGCGCGCAAGTCCTGCTTGCCATCGCGTCCCTCCCCTGCGCACAGGGGAGGGAGAGCGTGCGTTGCTTGCTTACCAGCGATAGGTCACCTTGCCGTACCAATAGCGTCCGTCGAAACCGAACGGTGAAAGGGCCGAGTATTGCAAGCCGTTGGCGCGGTCTTCGTAGCCGCCGTTGTTCGACAAGGCTACCTTCGTCGGGTATTGATTGGTGACGTTGTCGACGCCCGCAGCGAAGATCCAATGCTCCAGGCTGTAGTTGACGGACAGGTTCAATAACCAGCGCGCCGAGAACTTTTGGCCGACCAATCCGATATCCGGATCGGAAACATCGGTGACCGAACCGTAGCGGGTAAGGTCGGCATGCACATTCCATCCACTCTTTTCCCAATCGGTGTACAGCACGTACTTGGTACGTGGCGTGCCTTTGGTGAGCAGCCCTTGGTTGTAGGGACCGAGCAGGGCAGGGTTGCTGATCGACTCGATGTACACCTGGTTGTAGTTGGCGCTGATGCCGTTGTTCAGGCGACCCCAATCACCCAACGCCTGATTGTAGTTCAGCACCAGGTCCGCGCCGCGTGTGCGCGTATCGCCACCGTTGACGAAGAACTGCAGCTGCGCAATCTGCGGGAAGTCGGGGTTGGTGTTGGTGAGCGGATCGCTGTAGAGAATCTGGTGCCAGATGCGGATCTGGTAAATATCCAGCGTGGCGTTGAGCTGGTCGAAGGGCGTGTAGACGGCGCCGATCGAATAGTTGGAGGATTTCTCCGGCGTCAGCGGCTTGGCGCCATAAGCGATGGCCAGCGGGTTGTCCGGTCTCAACGTGCCCACTTGCACGAGTTGTCCGTTCGACACCAGGGTGACGGTGGAGCTGTAGTTGACCTGCGCCATCGACGGTGCGCGAAAGCCGTTGGAAGCGGTTGCCCGCAGTGCGAACGTATCGGTGAGCTGGTAGCGGCCGGAAAGCTTGCCCGATACGACCGAGCCGACGCCGCCGGAATAGTCCTCGTAGCGCGCGGCCGCACCGGCGGAGAATTTATCGGTGATGTCGCTTTCCAGATCGACGTAGGCCGCATAGTTGTGGCGGCTGAAACTGCCGGCGAGATCCGGCGTAATGCCTGGCCATACCTGCGAACCGCCCGGATAGACGTTACCGCTGGGATCGAGCGTGTTCGGGTTGAAGTAATAGGACGCCGGGTCGCCCGCGCCTACGTCGTATTCGTCCTTCTTGTACTCCAGGCCCCAGGCGACGGTCATGCCGTTCTTGAGAAAGTTCGGGCTGAATTCGCGTGATGCGTCGAAGTCCAGCACGCCAAGCTTGGTGGCGTATCGCCCGGCATTGAAGGATGTCGGCGAATAACCGGTGGAATGGTACAGATTGGTATTGATGGAGTTGATGATGTCGAAGGTGAGATCGTTTTCGCCATAGCTGCCCGACAAATCCCAGTTCCAATTCCAGGCTTGCCCTTTCAGTCCCAATGTACCCTGATAGTCACGCGTAGGATTGACGATGTTCGGCAGGAACCCGTCCGGATAGACCGACGTCACATTGCGATCGGGATTGTTCCACATGCGCCAGTAGCCATTGGACGTCACGTCACGCTTGCCCATGATCAAGTCGCCGTAGAGCTGGACGCCGTCGCCAAGCGTGTATTCCATGTTGAGCACGCCCTGGTACACCTTCTCCGCCGGTTCACCATAGCGTTGATATGGCGTTGGCGGCGGATACGGCGTGTTGACGAAATCACGTGGCGGGTAATTGAAAGTGGGGTCGGTGTTTTCGGCGCGGTTGGTGTTCATCACGCTTTGGTAATTCCAGGAGAACCGCATCCAGCCTGGCGCCTTGCCCTGTTCGCCGCCGAGAGGAATCGCTACCGATCCTTCCACGCCGTTATTGGCGCCGTCGCCGACATCCATGACGCCGCCGTATACATCGACGCTGTTCTTGCCCGCGCCGGGCGCACCTTTGAGGATGATGTTGATCACGCCGGCAATGGCGTCGGAACCGTATTGCGCTGAAGCACCATCGCGTAGCACCTCGATGTGGTCGATGGCTGCCATCGGAATCGAGTTGAGATCCACCGGCGCCGAACCGCGACCCACGCTTTCGTTGTAGTTGACCAGCGCGGAGGTGTGATACCGCTTGCCGTTGACCAACACGAGTACGTCGTCCGGCGAAAGGCCGCGCAAGGTGGCCGGGCGCAATGCATCGTTGCCATCGTTGATGGCCGGATGGGGGAAATCGAGCGACGGCAGCAGTCGGTTGAGCGCGGTGGCCAGATCGCCGGCGCCGGTCGATGCCAGGTCCTTGGGTGTCAGCACATCGATGGGTGCCAATGAATCGTCCACCGTGCGCGTCGTACTGCGCGTACCCGTCACGACGACTTGTTGCAGTTGCTTGGTGTCGTTGCCTTGTGTGCTGCTGGTGTCTTGGGCATGCACTAACGGTGCGCAAACCAATGCAGACGCTACCGATAGCCACAGCGCATGCCGCCGAAACGACGACGTATGCAAATCAATGGGCATGAGTTACCCCTCCCCGCTATTAGAGATGAAAGAACAAACCAAGAATCGATTGGAATGGCGTGTCTCCCCGACACGCTGACATGCACTCCCCTGGTGCTGTCGATTTCAAAGTAGGCCGAAAGTCATAGGCTGGTCAAGGAATGTGTGCAAGCACATCTTGCTTTGCGATCCGATGCACAGTTGTGCGACTCGTTTGTAAGCTCCAGGCAAGTTCGCGAAGCATGCATACACATCGCATTGACATGCGCGGGCAGACATCGGTGTTGCATCGCAAGCTGTGAGACGGGCGCCGGGCAAGCTGTCTCCCTCGCGCAGCCTTGGAGTTCGTCATGCGTCACCCGCCGATCGATCCCAGCCGTCATCCACGTCTTCTCGCCATTGCGTTGCTTTGGTTGTTCGCCGGCAGCGTGTTGCTTGCGACAACCGTCGTTCCCGCCCATACCGATTTGCTCGGATGGACCCCGTTCTTCTGGCTGTTCGCGGCGCCGCTTGCCGTGGCGCTCACGCTGGAACCCCGTTTGCCACGGCAATTGCTGAATCTGCGCAAGCAGCGTCGTCGCAGCGCAGCGCAGTTGATCTGGAACTGATTCCGCTTGGCAGTGGAGCCGTTGCGGCCGGAGTGCCGCATCCCGAGGATGATCGCCGGTTGGAAGGGAGTGGTCGCGGCCTGGCGGTCAGCGCGAAGGAATGCGCCAGCGATTCCGGTTCACCCAGGGATGGGTGACCGGAATAGCCCTACGCGATCAATCCCATGCGTTTGCGCTCCATGCGGCGCAAAAACTCCTGCATGATGCGCCGATAGAGATCGTCACCCAGATACCGGTCTTCGATGCCAGCATCGATGGATGGATTGTCGTTCACTTCGATCACCACGACCTTGTCGCCGACCTGCTTCAAGTCCACGCCATACAGGCCATCGCCGACGGCGCTGGTCGCCTTGAGCGCCAGCTTGACCACTTCAGCGGGTGCATCGCGAACCGCGATCGTCTCGAAACCACCGGATTTGTCAGTGCCCTTCGCACCGTGGTTATAGATCTGCCAATGACCGCGCGACATGTAGTATTTGCATGCGTACAGCGGCTCGCGATTGAGCACGCCGACGCGCCAGTCGAAATCGGTGTAGACGAATTCCTGCGCCAGCAACAACGCACTGTGCTGGAACAGTTCGCTGGCCGCTTTTTCCAGATGGTCTTCGCTTTCCACCTTGACCACGCCGCGCGAGAACGAGCCGTCGGGAATTTTCAGCACCAACGGAAAGCCGAGTTTTCCGGCCGCGTCATGCAAACCCTTGGTGTCGTCGCGATAAAGAATCTCGGTGCGCGGCACGGCGAGCTTGCGCGAGACCATCAAGTCGTTGAGGAAGATTTTGTTCGTGCAGCGCAGGATCGAACTTGGATCGTCCATCACCACCATGCCTTCGCGTTCGGCGCGATGGGCAAAGCTGTAGGTGTGGTTGTCGCTGGCAGTGGTTTCGCGAATGAAGAGTCCGTCGTATTCGGCCAGGCGCTGGTAGTCGTTCTTGCCGATCGGATCGACTTCGATGCCCAGCTCCTTGCCGGCGGCAATGAACGACTTCAACGCCTTTTTGTTCGACGGCGGCATGGCTTCGTTCGGATCGACCAGCATGGCCAGGTCGTAGCGATACAAGCGCCTTGCGCGAGGCTTGCGCCAAAGTTTCTTGGAGAAGCGATCGAGTTCGGTGGCGAAGGCGTCTTCCTGGGCGTCGTCCAAGGTGTGCAGGCCAACCGGCTTCACCGACGAGATCTGCCACACGCGCTCGCGCTCGAATTCGATGCGCAGCAACGGGCAGGGGTAGGTTTCGAAGACCTGCCGCGCCAGGTCTTGCAAGGCGGGATAGGCGGTCTCGCCGAAGTAGACCAGGATGCCGAAGTCGGTGGTGTCGCGTCCGCCCGCCGGCAGGAAATGCGTGAGCTTGGCGTTGAGGTCGTCGATGGCCAGGCCGTACAGCGAGCGGCGGCGCAGATCATTCACCGTGCGCACGGACGGCATCACCCGGTGTCCGCGTGCTTCGGCCAACAACGAGACGTAATAACCCGTGCCCAGGTACTTGTAGCTGCGGCACAGGTTGATGACGTGGGTGCGCTCCTCGTCGCCGCCGACCGGCTCGCGCAGGTAGTCCATGGCGGTGACGACGTCGACGGATGGATAGTAGGAGCCCCAGTCGGAAGCTTTCTCGACGACGATGACGAGTCGGGTCATGACACCTCAAAAAGACAGCAGGTGGAACGTCGTCGCGTGGGGGAACGCGAGGCGGCGCTGCGCAAGGCGGCAGTGTCTTGCAGCTTGGCGCGGCGCACAAGGGCAGGCGGTGAAGCGGGCCTAAATGAGGAACGGCCAGCCGCGGCAGGCCGGCGCCAAAAAGCGCAGGATTTGCGGCGGCGGCTTTGGCTATTCCCTTCTCCCTATTCCCTGCATCAGCCACCTGCACTAGAGTGCCGCGCTTCCCCCGACCCACCCTGCCACCGAGCTTCGCGAGTACCACTGATGACACCATCGCCAGCCACCGCCGCCGTGCGGGTGCGCCGCGCCGAACTTTCCGATCTCGATGACCTGGTCGCGCTGGAACAGGCCACGTTCGACAGCGACCAGATCAGTCGTGCACAGTTTCGCCGTCACCTCGATAGCGATTCGGCGCGGGTGCTGGTCGCCAGCGCCAACCGCCGCCACTTTCTGGGCACGGCGACGGTGTTTTTTCGCAAGGGCAGCCGCGTGGCACGGCTGTATTCGATCGCCAGCCTGCCGGAAGCCCGCGGCAAAGGCGTGGGTACGGCGCTGGTCGAAGCGGCCGAAGCGGCAGCGCGCCAACGGCGCTGCCAATCGCTGCGGCTGGAGGTGCGCACCGACAACCACAGCGCGATCCGGCTGTACGAGCAACTGGGCTACGACCGCGTCGGTCCGGTAAAGCAGGGGTTCTACGAGGACGGTGCCGACGCTTTTGTCTATGAGAAGACGCTGGCGTGAAAAAGGCCTCCCGTGTGGGAGGCCTTTTCGTAACCGCAACGCTTAGTGATGGTGTTCGTTGGAGGTTTCCGCCGCCTGCTTGAGTTCGGCATTGGCCTGGTCCAGCAATTCCTTGGCGCGCGCAGCGTGACCGCCCAGGTCGAACTCGTTGGCCTGCTGGGCGGCAACGACGCGCTTGTAGGCCTGATCGACCAGGTGCTGCGCAGCAGCCAGATTCGGATGGCGCCTGCCGCTGACGTCGCGCACCGGCTGTTGGGCGGCGGCGGTGGCGAACACGGCGAGGCCGGCGATCATGCCGATGAGTGCAATGCGTTTCATGTTTCTCCCCTTTCGTATCTGCAGAGCAGGTTGATGGTGGGCAGAATCTAGCAGCGCTTTATGACAGCGGCCATGAGCGAAATCTTGCGGCATAGGCGTCGGTTCATCCGGCTTAGCCACCGAGCGGGCGGCCCATGCGTTGCGCCGTGCCCTCGTCGGGGCGCGCCACCAAGGCGCCGGTGCGCATCAGGCTTACGCTGTAATGTCCGCCGTCGACCAGCGGCAAGAAGGCACCGCTGCCGAATAACGTATCCACCTCGGGGAACCAGTGCGGTATCTGCTTTTTCAGGTCCAATAGATCGCCTGCGCCGGCCTGGCTGAAGTCGATCACCGTGCGCGGCGCGGTGGTTTCCTGGCTGGCGTCGTCATAGCGCCCGGAGATGCGATCGAGCCGGTACAGCGGCGGCAAGCCGGCAAGCATGGCTGGCAGCTTCCACTTCAGCACGATGGCGTCGACCTGGAAGTCGTCACCGTCCAGCATGAGGTTGCGCGTATCGCCATCCGGCCAGGTGAGAGTCAGCGCCCAGCGTTGCGGCGACAGGATGTGCGAGTCGATCTGCACCACCGGTTCTTCTTCGCTCAGGAAACGGTAGCCGCGCAGCGACATCGCCATGCCGCCAAGCAGCGCGGTCACCAGCAAAAACACCACCAGCAATACCGCGTGCCCGGTGGCGGCAAAGTGGCGGCGGTTGCGTAGGTGCTGGCGCGCCGCCAGCCACTGCACCAGGGCAAGCAACAACACCACGCCCGTGAGGATGGCGAGCAGGGTGGTAGGCAGGCGCAGCACTTCGTTCCAGTTCATGGGGTACTCCAGAAAAACGTCTACATGTCCTTTGCGGCGCGCACATGATAACGGTGGCGGCGTCGAGGCTTGGCTATACTGCAGGCGTTTTCCGAGGGATTCCCATCCATGCGCCGATCGATTCTGCTGCTGCCGACCTGCCTCGCCCTGGTGGCGATCGCCGGCTGCGGCAACAAGGGCCCGCTGTACTATCCCAAGCCCGCGCCGCCTGCCGCGCACCCGGCGCCCGCCCCGGCGAGCACGACGCCAGCCCCGGCCAGCGCCAGCAGCGTGCAGACCAAGCCGCTCGGCGGAAGCTGATGACGCGATCGACCGCATGAGCCTGCGTTTCACCAAGATGCACGGCGCAGGCAACGATTTCGCCGTGATCGAAAGCCGCGACGGCGCGCTTGCGCTCGATCCCGCCACCATCCGTGCGATGGCCGATCGCCATACGGGTATCGGCTTCGATCAGTTGTTGAGCGTGGAACCGGCGCGCGACGGCATGAGCGCTTTCTATTACGGGATCTGGAATGCCGATGGCTCGCCGTCAGGGCAATGCGGCAACGGCGTACGTTGCGTGGCGGCGTGGCTGCAGCGCGCCGGCTTGCTGGCGATCGGCGACACGGTGCGTATCGAAAGCCCCTCCGGCCCCGTGGCCGTGCGCGTGGTGGATGCGCAGCGCGTGACCGTGGATATGGGCGAGCCGATCTTCGAGCCGGCGCAGATTCCATTCGATGCAGCGCGTGTTGCCCAGCGCTATGCGCTGGAATTGGACGGTCAGCCGCTGGAGATCGGTGCTGTATCCATGGGCAACCCGCATGCCGTGATCGTGGTAGATGACCTACAAGCGCCGATGCTGGAACGCCTTGGCCCTGCGGTGACCCGCCACGCGCGTTTTCCGGAAGGCGTCAACGCCGGTTTCGTGCAGAAGCTGAGCCCCACGCATGTGCGCCTGCGCGTGCACGAACGCGGCTCCGGATGGACGCTGGCCTGCGGCACCGGCGCCTGCGCGGCCATGGCCGTGCTGCGGCACCGCGGCGAGCTGGCGGCGCAGGTGCGCGTCGATCTTCCCGGGGGCACGCTCGAGATCGATTGGGCCGGTCCCGGCGAACGGCTATGGATGACCGGGCCTGCAAGTTTTGTTTATGAAGGTGAGTGGCTGAGCGATTGAGGTTGATGCGCGCGCCTGTCCATCGCACACTCCGATCCAGGGTTTAGAGAGGTTTCCACGCATGTCCAACGCCCTGCTCGACGAAACCATCAAAGCCGGCGACGTGGCTGCGTATTTGCGGCAGCATCCTGGCTTCCTCAGCGATTACCCCGAACTGGCAATGCTGCTGACCCTGCCGCGCGAGCACGGTGCCGTGGCATCGCTTGCCGCTTACCAGTTGCAGGCCTTGCGCGACAGGAACGGTGAGCTGGAACGCAAGTTGGCCGAGTTCACCGCCATCGCCGCGGAGAATGAGCGCCTGATGCAGCGCGTGCACGACCTCAACGTGGCCGTGCTACGCGCCAACACGCCGGAAGTGGCGGCGCGCAGCGTGGTGGCCAGGCTCTCGGAAGACTTCGGCACCGACCACACCCGCCTGGTGTTGTTCGGCAGGCTTACCCTGCCCCCAGCGGACTGGCTGATGCTTGAGCCTGAGGGTCGCGGTGGGATGCCCGAATTTGCCGATTTCCTGGGTCATCACGAACCGATTTCCGGCCGCCTTTCCGCTGAGCGCCTGCACCGCTTGTTCGGTGCTCAGGCGCCGCACATCAAATCGGCTGCGCTGATGCCGCTGGGCGAGCTGGGATTGCTGGCCTTGGGCAGCAAGGACGCCGATCACTTCCAGCCGGGCATGGGCACGGTGTTCCTGAAGATGATCGCCGCCACCGTGACGGCAGCCTTGGCGCGGATCCAGGACGGCGCTTGAGTACACCGATGCAAGCCCAACCACAGGTCGAGGCATGGCTCGCACGGTTGGGCAGCGAACGCAAAGCATCACCGCATACGATCGAAGGTTACCGCCGTGACCTGGACAAGCTGCAGCGCTACATGCAGAAGCTGCAGCTCACCGCGTTCGAGCAGCTGCAGCCGCACCACATGCGCGGCTTCGTAGCCGCCGAGCATCGGGGCGGCTTGTCGCCGAAAAGCCTGCAGCGGCTGCTGTCCTCGTGCCGCAGTCTGTTTCGCCAGCTGATGCGCGAAGGCATGCTGGCGCACGATCCGCTAGCCGGCGTGCGCGGACCGAAGGTGCACCGTAAATTGCCGCAGGTGCTGGACGTCGATGAGGCCACCGTGCTGGTGGAAGGCGATGGCAACGGCGATGCGCTGGGTGTACGCGATCGCGCGATGCTGGAACTGTTCTATTCCTCCGGCCTGCGTCTCTCAGAACTGACAGGTTTGCGTTGGTTGGATCTGGATCTGGATGCCGGCGAAGTGCGTGTGCTCGGCAAGGGCAGCAAGACACGCATCGTGCCGGTGGGCCGGCATGCGATCGCTGCGCTGCGTGCCCTGGGTGAAGCCGAAGGCCGCGCGCCCGATACACCGGTCTTTCGTGGCCGCAACGGCGCGCCGATCAGTCCGCGCACGGTGCAGGCGCGCATGAAAACCCTGGCCCTGCGCCAGGGCTTTGCCAAGCACGTGCACCCGCATCTGCTGCGCCACACCTTCGCCAGTCACATGCTGGAGTCGTCGGGCGATCTGCGCGCCGTGCAGGAATTGCTCGGCCACGCCGATATCGCGACCACGCAGATTTACACGCATCTGGATTTCCAGCATCTGGCCAAGGTGTACGACGCCGCGCATCCGCGGGCGCGCAGGAAGTGACGGCACGATGAACCTGCTCATCAAGGCGCTGATCGGTGCGTTGATGGTGCTGCTGATCGGCGTTCTGTCGCGCACGCGCAATTACTACATCGCCGGCCTGCTGCCGCTGTTTCCCACCTTTGCGTTGATGGCGCACTACATCGTCGGCAGCGAACGCGGTACGCATGATCTGAAAACCACCATCCTGTTCGGCATGTGGGCCGTCGTCCCCTATCTGGCTTATCTGGCAAGCCTCTACGGGTTGGTCGACCGTTTCCGGCTGGTGCCGGCGTTGCTGATGGCGCTACTGGTATGGACGCTCACTGCCGCCGGAGCGGTATGGCTGTGGCAAAGGCAGTGAACTTGCCGGGCCGATCCTGACACGACACCACGCATCCAGCGGCGGCCTCGCCGGCTTGGATTCCTGCAACGCGGCCCCACCTCTGCGGGATTCACTGTTTACGGAGTCCTGCATGGAATCCTTTCACGCCACCACCATCGTTTCGGTGCGCCGGCATGGCCGCATCGTGATCGGCGGCGACGGCCAGGTCACACTGGGCAACACCGTGATGAAGGCTAACGCCCGCAAGATCCGCCGACTGGGCAAAGGCGATGTGCTGGCCGGCTTCGCTGGCGCCACCGCCGACGCGTTTACGCTGTTCGAACTGTTCGAGCAAAAGCTGGACAAGCACAGCGGCAACCTTACCCGCGCCGCCGTCGAGATGGCCAAAGAGTGGCGCACCGACCGCCGCCTGGGCCGGCTCGAAGCGATGCTGGCGGTAGCCGACAAAGATGCTTCGCTGCTGATCTCCGGCAATGGCGATGTGCTGGAACCGGAACACGGCCTGATCGCCATCGGTTCCGGTGGACCTTATGCACAGTCTGCCGCGCTCGCGCTGATGGAAAACACCGAGCTCGACGCACGCGCCATCGTGGAACGCGCGTTGAAGATCGCCGGCGACATCTGCATCTACACCAATCACAACACCACGATCGAAGAGCTTTGATGGAAGCCTGGGAATGGGAAACAGGGAACGGGGAACGTCATCCCTTCCGCAGTCTCCAAGTTCCCTGTGCCCCGATCCCTGTTCCCTGGATATAAAAACCATGTCCGAACTTACCCCTCGCGAAATCGTCAACGAACTCGACCGCTACATCATCGGCCAGCACGACGCCAAGCGCGCCGTTGCCATCGCGCTGCGCAACCGTTGGCGCCGCATGCAGCTGGAGCTGGCACTGCGCGAGGAAGTGACGCCGAAGAACATCCTGATGATCGGCCCCACCGGCGTGGGCAAGACCGAAATCGCGCGCCGCCTGGCGACGCTGGCCAACGCGCCGTTCGTCAAGGTGGAGGCGACCAAGTTCACCGAAGTGGGCTACGTCGGCAAAGACGTCGAGTCGATCGTGCGCGACCTTGTCGATGTGGCGTACAAACTCACCCGCGAGCAGGCGATGAAGCGCGTACGTACGCAGGCGGAAGATCGCGCCGAGGATCGCCTGCTGGACGCCCTGCTGCCACGTCGCATGTCACCGACCGACTGGACGCACGATCCGGAACCCGCCTCCTCGCTGGAAAGCGACACGCGCCAGAAACTGCGCAAGCAGCTGCGCGAAGGTTCGCTGGACGATCGCGAAATCGAGCTGGATGTCGCCATGAACGTCGGCGTTGAGATCATGTCGCCGCCCGGCATGGAAGAAATGGGCCAGCAATTGCGCCAGATGTTTCAGAACCTGGGCGGCGCGCGCACACAGAAGCGCAAGCTGGCCATCAAGGCTGCGCGTCCGCTGCTGGTCGAGGAAGAGGCGGCCAAGCTGCTCAATGATGAAGAAATCCGCGCGCAGGCGGTGGAAGCGGCCGAACAAAATGGCATCGTGTTCATCGATGAGATCGACAAGGTCGCGCAACGCTCGGAGTGGGGTGGCGCAGGCGTAAGCCGCGAAGGCGTGCAGCGCGACCTGCTGCCGCTGGTGGAAGGCTCCACCGTGTCTACCAAGTACGGTCCGATCAAGACCGACCACATGCTGTTCATCGCCTCCGGTGCGTTCTCGTTGGCCAAGCCGTCGGACCTGATCCCCGAACTGCAGGGTCGGTTGCCGATCCGGGTGGAGCTGTCGGCCCTGTCGGTGGATGACTTCAAGCGCATCCTGCGCGAGCCACACAATGCACTGACCAAGCAGTACGTCGCGCTGCTCGGCACCGAAGGGGTCACCGTCCACTTCCAGGACTCCGGCATCGACCGCCTGGCGGAGGTGGCCTACCAGGTGAACGAGCGCACCGAAAACATCGGCGCCCGGCGCCTGCACACGGTCATGGAACGGCTGCTGGAAAAAATCTCCTACGAAGCTGCAGACAAATCCGGCGAAAGCTACGTCATCGACGCCGAATATGTCGATAAAAATCTCGGCAGCCTGGTCAAGGACGAAGATCTGAGCCGGTATATCCTTTGAGTCTCGTTTTTCTCGTAAGTTGTTGTTTTTATTGAATTGACGGAGTCGTTAGCACGCTGTAAACAAGCGGCCAGACCCCCTCTGGTAAAATTTCCGCCATGGGTACGATCATTGAACTGAAGGCCACCGGCTCGCGCGCGCAACTCCGCGAAGCGCAGCAGAAACAACAGCTGGTGCGTCTATGGCGCGGCGAATTGGAACACGGCAGCTTTTGCGGTTATGTCGGCAACGTAGGCCGTGAATTTTTTCTGCTTTGGGTCGTCGGCGATGGCATCACCTACGACGGCATGTACGTGATGCGCCACCGCGACATCACTGAGCTGGAGGCCCCGGACAAGCACAATGACTTCATGCAGAAGGCACTCGTGCTGAAAAACCTGGTGCCCCGCCTGCCCTCGAGCTTTCCGCTCGACAGCATCCGCGATGTCGTGCAGGCCGCCAGCGCGATGGCGACGGTGATCGGTGTACACGTCGACAGCGAAGACGAGGCGGAAGTCTGCTATATCGGCCGCCTGATCAGCGTGGAGGACGACGGCTTCAACATGCAGGAAATCACGCCGGATGCAGAGTGGCTGCGCGAGCCCTCGTTCTTCTCGTGGGATGAGGTATCCACGGTGACGATGGAAGATGGCTATGCGCAATCCTTGCTGGCCGTGGCCGGCGCACCGCCGCCGCTGGTGCAGGGCGATTCCGGCGTAGGCCGGGCGCAATAATACATTGCCTGGAAAAGCCCGCCATTTGGCGGGCTTTTCCGTTGCAATCAGCGCCCAAACAAATGTCGTCGCGCCTCCTCGTCCGAGCGCAAATCCGTTCTGCCCTCGATGGTGTCGGCGATCGCATACGCACGGCGCGTCGCTTCGCGATCACGAATCCGCTCGAACCAACGCTGCAGATGCGGAAAGTCCTCCAGCTTCATGCCCTGGTTTTCATACGGCACGATCCACGGATAAGCCGCCATGTCGGCAATGGTGTAGTCGCTGCCGGCTATGAAGTGCCGTCCATCCAGCTGCTTGTCCAACACGCCATACAAGCGGCGAGTTTCCCGCACATAGCGATCGATCGCATAGGGAATCTTTTCCGGTGCATAGCGATTGAAATGGTGGTTCTGCCCAAGCATGGGTCCAAGACCGCCCACTTGCCAGAACAGCCATTCCAGCACGGTAAATCGGCCGCGCAAATCCTTAGGCAAAAAGCGCCCGGTCTTTTCGGCCAGGTATTGCAGGATCGCGCCCGATTCAAACACGCTGACGGGCGCTCCCCCGCCCGCCGGTGCCGTATCGACAATGGCCGGCATACGATTGTTGGGCGAGATCTTCAGGAACGCGGGTTCGAATTGCTCGCCCTTGCCTATGTTCACCGGTTTGATGGTGTAAGGCAGGCCGGCTTCTTCCAGAAACAGGGTGATCTTATGGCCGTTCGGCGTGGGCCAGTAGTGAAGGTCGATCATGGTCGGATCCCGGGGTGGAAAGTCTCAGCGTCGGGGCCACCGCCTGGGCTTTCAAGGTTACGCCAAGCGGAGAGGTCATAAGCGCGGTAAACGGCACGCGCGCTTCGTCGTTTCCCTAGCTTGCCGGCCGTCAATCGATGGCATCATCCAAGGAACCCCTATGAACAGATTAGCCTCGCGTTTTGCCCTGCTCGGCCTTGTGCTTGGTGTCTTGGGCCTTGCCCCCGCCGCGTTCGCCCAGGACAGCAGTGCACCGGCCGACTCGAACAACGCACCGGCCCAGCCACATCGCGTACCGGATCCACAGAGGCAAGCCGCGCACCTCGCCAAGCGGCTGGGCCTGAGTGACGATCAGACCTCCAAGCTCACTACGATTTTGCAGAACCGCCAGCAACAGGCCGCTGCCGTGCGCAGCGACAGCTCGCTGGCTCCGCAAGATCGCCGCGCCAAGCTGCGCTCGATCCAGCAAGACACCAACACCCAGATCAACAGCCTGCTCACGCCCGACCAGCAGAAGCAGTACGCCCAGATGAAGCAGAACATGAAGGATCGCAGGCAGAACTCACGCGGCACAGGTGGTAGCACGGACGGCAGTTCGGACAACGACGGCCACTGATCAGCCGGTCCCATAGGCACCGCCACAACCGGTGCCTATGGGCGCACCTGCTAGTCCCGCCGAGCTTCTGCGTTTAGGCTCTCGCACATGGCTCATCATCTTGCGAGCGCTTCATGACCCGCATCGTCGTCGTCGGCAGCATCAACATGGATTTGGTCACCCTGGCGCCGCGTTTTCCCGCGCCCGGCGAAACGCTGATGGGTGAGCGCTTTCTCTCCGTGCATGGCGGCAAAGGTGGCAACCAGGCCGTGGCCGCCGCGCGTTTGGGCGCCGAGGTGCATATGGTCGGCGCCGTGGGCGACGATGCTTTCGCCGATCCGCTGTGCGAAGGGTTGGCGGAGGAAGGCGTTGATCTGGAGCACGTCGCACGCATCGAAAACTGCAGCAGCGGAACGGCGTCCATTACCGTGGCCGGCGGCGAAAACGAAATCGTCGTGGTGCCAGGCGCGAACGCGCTATTAACGCCTTCGCATGTTGCAAAAGCTCAACATTTGATCGCAAACGCCGATGCCGTGCTGGTGCAAATGGAAATTCCACTGCAAACCGTGGAAGCCACGCTACACATCGCACACGCGCAACGCGTGCCCGTCATTCTCAATCCCGCGCCTGCACAACCGTTGCCTGTAGCGTGGTTGCGCCTCGCCCGCTACATCACTCCCAATCAGCACGAACTCGCGACTTTGCTTGGCGCGGATGCTTCCGAAGATTTCCGCAACCTGATGCGTCGCGCAGCGTGTCCGGTAGTGCTGACGCGTGGCGCCGAAGGCGCCTGGTTTCGTGAAGAAGGCGAGCCACAACATCAAGCCGGTTTCGCGGTGAAAGCCGTGGACAGCACCGGTGCGGGCGATACCTTCAATGCCGCGCTTGCCGTGTTTCTGCACGAAAGCTTGCCGATTGCCGTGCGCAAGGCGTGTGCGGCGGCGGCGCTATCCGTCACCAGGCTTGGTGCGCGCGGTGGCATGCCGACTACTAGAGAAGTGGATGCATTGCTGTCGAGACAGCATGCTTGATTACTTGCCGATGCAGAACGAACTGAAGATGGCGCCCAACAAATCATCACTGGTGTAAGTGCCGGTGATTTCGCCAAGTGCGTGTTGCGCCTGGCGCAGTTCCTCTGCGGCGAGCTCACCGGCGTGCGTACTCGCAAGCACGTGTGCCGTGCGATCCAGATGATCCGATACCCGATCAAGCGCAAGTACATGTCGACGACGAGCGCTGAATGCACCCTCGCCACTGCCCGCACCAGCCAGTTGCTTAAGACGCTCACGCAATGCTTCCAGGCCTTGGCCGGTTTTTACCGAGAGCCACAGCCAATGCGCGCCGTCGTGCATGGCGGTGTGCGGCGGTTCCCCGCCCAAGTCAATCTTGTTGATGACGACCATGCGTTCAACGGTGGCGGGAAGATCGCGCAACCATGCAAAGTCTGCATTTGCATGCTCTGCATCGGCGACGAGCAGCACGACATCGGCACGTTCGCGTTCGCCGTGCGCGCGGCGGACGCCTTCGCGCTCCACGGGATCGTGCGTATCACGCAGACCGGCGGTGTCGGCCAGCTCCAGCGCAATACCGTCCAGCGAAATGCTTTCGCGCAGCACGTCGCGCGTGGTGCCGGCGATGTCAGTGACGATGGCGCGTTCGCTGCCGGCCAGCGCATTGAGCAAGCTGGACTTGCCGGCGTTGGGACGACCGATGATGGCAACACGCAGGCCATCATTGAGACGCACGCCACGTTGCGCTTCGCGCAGCAGTTCGGCGAGCTGCGCACGCAGCGATTGCAGTTTCTGCGCGATGGCGGGGTCGGCGAGAAAGTCGATTTCTTCCTCGGGAAAATCGATCGCTGCTTCGATGTGCACGCGCAAGGCGATCAGCGCCTGCAGCAAAGCGTCCACTTTGCGCGAGAACACGCCTTCCATCGATCGCAGTGCCGCGCGCGCGCCGGCTTGCGAATGTGCGGCGATCAGATCCGCAACTGCCTCAGCCTGCGCCAGGTCGAGCTTGCCGTTGAGAAAGGCCCGTTCGGTGAATTCGCCCGGGCGTGCCAAGCGGGCACCGAGTTCACAGGCCCGGCGCAACAGCGCATCGAGCAGCACCGAACTGCCATGGCCTTGCAGTTCGAGCACGTGTTCGCCGGTGTAGGAAGCGGGAGCGGGGAAGTACAGCAGCAGGCCGCGATCGATCAACTCACCGTCTGCAGTCCGGAACGCGGCAAAATGTGCATGGCGTGGAGAAGGCGAACGGCCCAGCAAGGTTTGCGCGATGAAAGGCGCACACGGACCGGAAACACGCACGACGCCCACACCCGCCGCGCCAGGCGCGCTGGCGATGGCGGCGATGGTGTCGTCATGGAGAGCTTGTGCGGCCATGGCACGTCAGCATAACGGCAGAGGGCGGCGCATGGCCGCCCTCGCGGCGTTTCTTCTTATGCCGCTGCCTTGGCCGACGCGGCATCGGCCCGGCGCATCATCCACCACTGCTGCAACAGGCGGCACAGGCCGTTGACCGCGTAATAGAGCACCAGACCCGAGGGGAAGAACAGGAAGATCACCGCGAACATCAGCGGCATGAACTTCATCATCTTCTGTTGGGTCGGGTCCATGCCGGGTTGCACCGGCATCAACCATTGCTGGGCCAGCATGACGACGGTGTAGAGAATCGGCAGCACGAAATACGGGTCTGCCGCCGACAGGTCATGGATCCAGCCGAAGAATGGTGCCTGGCGAAGCTCCACGCTGTCGCGCAATACGTAGTAGAGACCGTAGAAGATAGGAATGGTGATCAGCAGCGGGAAACAGCCAGCGGCCGGGTTCACTTTCTCTTTCTTGTACAGCTCCATCATCGCCTGCTGCATCTTCTGGCGATCATCACCGTAGCGTTCTTTCAAAGCGTCGATGCGTGGCTTGAGCTTGCGCATCTTGTTCGCCGACTCGAACTGCGCGTTGGTCAGCTTGAAGGTAGCCAGGTTGATCAGCAGCACCAGCAGGATGATGGAAACGCCCCAGTTGCCGGTGAGCTTGTCGAGCTGGGCAAGAATCCAATGCAACGGCTCGGCGAAGATTTTCAGCATGCCGTAGTCGATGGTCAGGTCCAGGCCGGGTGCAATCGCAGCGAGCTCGGAGGGCAGCTTGGGGCCGAGGTAGAGCTGCGCGGAGCTGTCCGCGTGCTGGCCGGCCGGCACGCTGATCTGCGGGCTGACGCTGCGGATGACGTAGCGCGGCTTGCCGTCAGCCTCGTTCACCACCGCGGTGGAGAAGGTATCGGCTTCCTTCCCCGGCGGAATCCACGCGCCGAGGAAGTACTGCTGCATCATCGCCACCCAGCCGCCGGTGACCTGGCTTTTGTCCAGCGGCTCTTTTTCGAACTTGTCGAAGGCGAGCTTGTTGAATTTCTGGTCCGGGCTGTACCACGCCGCGCCGAAGAAGCCATAGCGCGACTGGTCGGAGATGCGCTGCAAGAAGTTGCTGTATACCGGCGCAGGACGGTCGACGCGCTGCAATTGGTGATAGGCGTTGCCGTCCCAGGATTTGCCGCTGCCGTTGTCGATTTGCTGATCGAGATCGATCACGTAGCTGCCGCGATGCAGGGTGTAACGCTTGACGACCTTGATGCCGGAAGAATCGGTCCAGGTCAGGTCAACGTTGAGTGCGTCCTGGCCAGGGGCCAGCTCGTAGCTGGTTTGTGGGGCCTGGAAAATAGCGCGGTGGTCAGGCGCAGCGCCGTCGGCGCTGACCAGGCCGCTTTGGGCAGCGAAATAGTCGCTTGCATGGTCATCGAGCAGACGGATCGGCGCTGGGTTCGGATCTTTCTTCGTGCGTGGCGCGACCGGATAGTGCAGTAATTCCGAGCGGACGATGCTGCCGCCGCGCGTGTCAATGGTCAGCCGCAACACATCCGTCGTAACGGTAACGAGCTGGCCCGTACCTTCATCCGTATTGCCGCTGGAGATGGACGGTGTGACGCCCGGGGTGCTGCTGCCGTTTGCGGCATTGTTCGAGGCAGCGGTGGGCGTAGGCGGATGGGGACCGTAATCCTGCTCCCACTGTTGGAACAATAGATAGGCAACAGCCAGCAGGCCGAAGAGAAGGAAGGTGCGCGTTTGATTCATCGCGTAGCGATCCGTGAAGAGGCCCCGCCATGGCGGGCCAGGGGGACGGAAGAAGGGAAGATCAACACGCCATTGTGGAGGTGTCGCCTTCACGCTTCAACGGCGGCAATTTGCGCCACAAGGCATCGAGCTCAGCCAACAGCACGGCACCGGGCAGGGTACAGGCCTGTTCACGCGCCATCACCATCAGATCCACCGGCGGAAGTGCGTGGCGGGCGCGCCGGAACGACTCGCGCACGAGCCGCTTGATGCGGTTGCGATCGACGGCGCGCTTGGAAACCCGCTTGGAGATGGCAAGACCCAAGCGTGCATGCCCCACGTCGTTCTGGCGATAGCGCACAGAAAAACAGCGGCCGCCGAAGCGACCGCTGGCTTGACGCAAAACCGCAAAATCACCAGCTCGGCGAATCCGCGCCTCGCGCGGCAGGCCGGCGGTGCCCATCAGCGCGATCGCTTACGGGATGAGGCGCTTGCGGCCCTTGGCGCGGCGGGCGTTGAGCACCTTGCGACCATCGGCCGTGGCCATACGAGCACGAAAGCCGTGCGTGCGGGCGCGCTTGAGCTTGCTGGGCTGGAAGGTCCGCTTCATGGCTTCCTCCTAATGAATGGGTGAAAAAGATTGGGAAGTATGCGGAAGAGGACCGCCCCGTGTCAAATGCAGCCATGGCGGCAGGTTGTGGATATCCATGTGGATAGTTGTTGGGTTGGTGCTGGTAGACTTCCCGGTCCACCCTGCGCGAAAGCGCCCCTTCTGTGGTTGAACGTATCCATGAGTGATCTGTGGCGGCGCTGTCTCGAGCGTCTTGAAGGCGAGTTGAGCGCCGAGGACCTGCATACCTGGCTGATGCCACTGCAGGCGCGCGAAGATGCCGACGGATTGCAGCTGTACGCACCAAATCCCTACACATTGGACGTCGTTCGCGACCGTTACCTGCCTCGTATCGAGGCCATGCTGGCGCTGTTGAACGGACAAAGTCTGTTGGTGCGTCTTGAGGTGGGTTCAAGTGCCATCGCGCCGGTGAACGGGCGCCATGCTGCGCCCGTCAAGCCATCCCCTTCGCCCGCTGTCGCCGAGGCCGCCTCGGTGGCTTTCCACCACCACCTGGACCCTCACTACACGTTCGAAACCTTCGTTGAGGGCAAGTCCAACCAGTTGGGCAAGGCCGCTGCGATGCAGGTGGCGCAGAACCCTGGCCGCGCCTACAACCCGCTGCTTTTGTATGGTGGCACCGGGTTGGGCAAGACGCATCTGATGCACGCCGCCGGCAACTTGATGCGTGAGCACAATCCGAGCTTCAAAGTGTTGTACCTGCGTTCGGAACAGTTCGTCGGTTCGATGATCGAGGCGCTGCGCACCAAGAGCATGGATGAATTCAAGCGCCGCTTCCGCTCGGTGGATGCGTTGCTGATCGATGACATCCAGTTTTTCGCTGGCAAGGACACCACGCAGGAGGAGTTTTTCCATACCTTCAACGCGCTGTTCGAATCGAAGCAGCAAATCATTTTGACCTGCGATCGTTATCCGAAGGAGGTCGACAAGCTTGAGCCTCGCTTGAAGTCGCGCCTGGGCTGGGGGTTGTCGGTCGCGATCGAGCCGCCGGATTTCGAGACGCGCGCTGCGATCCTGCTCGCCAAGGCGCACGACAAGGGTGTCAAGGTGAGCGAGGACGTGGCGATGTTGCTGGCCAAGCGCATCCGCTCCAACGTGCGCGATCTGGAAGGGGCGCTCAACACGCTCGCCGCGCGCGCCAATTTCTACGGCCGACCGATCACGACCGATTTTGCAGAGGAAACCCTGCGCGACCTGCTTGCCACGCACGCACAGGCTGTGACCGTGCCGAACATCCAGAAGATCGTCGCCGAGTACTTCGGCGTGCGCTTGCAGGATCTACTTTCCAAGCGGCGCGTGCGGTCGCTAGCACGGCCACGCCAAATTGCGATGGCCTTGTCCAAGGAGCTGACCGAACACAGCTTGCCGGAGATTGGCGAAGCCTTCGGCGGCCGTGACCACACGACCGTGCTGCATGCCTGCCGCACCATTCGCAAACTGTGTGAGGCCGATACGCGCATGCGTCAAGATTGGGAACAGCTGATTCGCTCATTGACCGGTTGATGCTTGAACAAGCGCTTGAAAACCAGGCATATATCCTGTGGATAATATGAGGACGCCTTGGTGCATCGAAGTTATCCACTGACGATGCACAAGTCGTAAAGCGACTGGAGCACAGGGAGAACTTTCGTAACTCTTTGTTTGACAAGGATGTTCTTGGGTTTTCAAGATATCCACCGAGCCTACTACAACCACCTTTCTTCTTTTTAAAAACAGAACTGCAGGATAGGGAAAGCACAAACATGCAATTCAGCATCCAACGAGAAGCGCTGCTTAAACCCTTGCAGCAGGTTGTCGGCGTGGTGGAACGTCGCCAGACGTTGCCGGTACTCGCCAATCTTCTGGTCAAAGTAGGCAACGGTAAGCTTTCTTTTACCGGGACTGATCTTGAGGTCGAAATGGTTGCCTCGACCGAGGCTGAAAAGCTGGTCGACGGCGAAACGACGATTCCCGCGCGCAAGCTGTTCGATATTGTTCGCGCTTTGCCGGACGGCGCGAAGATAGAGCTGAAACTAAACGGGGATCGTGTTGCATTAAACGCGGGTCGTAGCCGATTCACGCTCACCACCTTGCCGGCCACGGAATTTCCGACCATCGACGAGATCGAGCTGGTTGAGCGCGTCAGTCTCCCTGAAGAAGTATTGCGAGATCTGATGGAGCGCACTGCGTTTGCGATGGCGAATCAGGACGTGCGCTACTACCTCAATGGCATGTTGCTGGATTTGCAGGAGCATTCGCTGCGCTGCGTTGCCACGGACGGACATCGGCTTGCCCTGAAAGAGACGACGCTGGAAAGCGAAGTGTCTGCGCGTCGCCAGATCATCATTCCGCGCAAGGGTGTGAACGAACTGATCGGTTTGCTGGAAACCGGCGACGGTTCGGTAGAACTGGAATTCGGCCGCAATCATCTGCGTGTGCGCCGCGGCGAGGTGGTGTTCACGTCGAAGCTCATCGACGGTCGTTTCCCGGATTACGAAGCGGTGATTCCGCTTGGCGCCGACAAGCGCGCTACCCTTGATCGCGAAGTTCTGCGTGGCGCATTGCAGCGCGCGGCGATTTTGTCGAACGAGAAGTATCGTGGCGTAAAGCTTGAATTTTCACCGGGCAAGTTGCGGATCGTCGCGCATAACCCGGAGCAGGAAGAGGCCGTCGAAGAAGTCGAGGCCGAGACGGGCGTGTCGGATCTCACCGTCGGATTCAATGTGGGTTATTTGCTCGACGCGCTGGCCGCGCTTCGCGGTGAAAAAGCTCGCTTGAGTCTTCGCGATGCACAGTCGAGCTGTCTCGTGCAAGAAGAGGAAACCGAGCAATCACGCCACGTCATCATGCCGTTGCGACTTTGACGTCCGGTTGCATGCCGAATACGGGCAGCTGTTACCTTCGTGACGCCGGGGCTCCAAGCCCCGGCGTCTTCGTTTGAGAGCTTAGGGTTCATGAGACTCGAACGTTTGCATTTGCAGGGTTTGCGCTGTCTTAGTGATCTCTCCCTGGACTTGGTGCCTGGGTTCAATGTCTTGATCGGGGCGAATGGGGCCGGCAAGACGTCAGTGTTGGAGGCTGCCTTTCTGTTGTCCCATGGGCGCTCGTTTCGAAGCGGAGCGCGCGATGCGTTGCTGCAAAGAGGAGCGGCAGGTTTGAGTATTTTTTCAACCGTACGGCGTGATGATGGGACGACGCATCGCCTAGGAATGGGACGTGACGGGGCTCGTTGGGATGCCCGTTTGGACGGTCAGGATGTTTCCCTTGGGCAGTTGATTCGTGAATGCGCCGTGGTTTGCTTCGAACCGGGGTCGCATGCGCTGATCGCTGGCGGCGCCGAGGAGCGGAGACGCTTTCTCGATTGGGGTGTGTTCCACGTGGAACAGGAATTCCTGGTCGCTTGGCGCCGGTACCAGCGAGCACTAAAGCAACGCAACAGCCTTCTACGCGGAGGAACAACGCTTGATGAGGGTTTGCTTGGACCCTGGGAGGTAGAGCTGGATCGTACTGGCGCCCTGATTCACCAATGGCGGCGGGCATACCTCGCGGCGTTGCTTCCGTTGCTGAGAGAACAGGCTGCACTGCTTCTGCCAGAACTAGGGGAGCTAGATCTTCGCTACCGTTGCGGCTGGCCCGACGATGAGGCGCTAGCGGACGTGCTGGCGTCACAGCGCGTGAGGGACCAGGGTAGGGGACACACCGCGTCAGGTGTCCATCGTGCGGACTGGTCAATCTCCTTCGAGCTTGCCCCGCAGCGTGAACATCTGTCTCGAGGCCAGGAGAAGCTGACTGCTCTTGTCTGCGTGCTAGCCCAGGCTCGGTTGGATGCACAGCACCGGGGCGAATGGCCTGTTGTCTGTCTGGATGACTTGGCATCCGAACTCGATCAAACTCATCAAGCTGCTGTGGTTAACAGCCTGCAAGGTACCTCGGCGCAGGTACTTGTCTCAGGTACCGAGCTACCGAAGGTTCTAGAGCATCTACCTATTCGAATGTTCCACGTGGAACAGGGTCAATTGACGCCCCTGTTATAATTCATCGGTTACATCCAACCCGGCCTTTCACGGCGCCGCACCCGGGTGGATTACTGGCGTCGGAACATGGTTACTGCATGAACGCATCCTACGATTCGAACAGCATCAAGGTACTCAAAGGCCTAGAAGCGGTGCGCAAGCGCCCCGGCATGTACATCGGCGACACTGATGATGGCACCGGCCTCCACCACATGGTGTTCGAAGTCGTCGACAACTCCATCGACGAAGCCCTGGCCGGCTATTGCGACCACGTCATCGTGACCATTCACGAGGATAGTTCAGTAAGCGTGCAGGATAACGGGCGCGGCATTCCCGTCGACATGCATCCGGAAGAGGGCCGTTCCACTGCTGAAGTGGTGATGACGGTGCTGCATGCTGGCGGCAAGTTCGACGCGAACTCCTACAAAGTATCGGGAGGCCTGCACGGTGTGGGCGTATCCGTCGTGAATGCGCTCAGCGAGCATCTCTGGCTGACCATCTATCGCGACGGCCACGAATATCACCAGGAATACAAACTGGGCGAACCCCAATATCCGGTGAAGCAGATCGGTCCTTCGGAGCGCCGCGGTACCACCGTGCGCTTCCTGCCAAGCCCGCTAACCTTTTCCAACATCGAGTTCCACTACGAAATACTCGCCAAGCGCCTGCGTGAATTGGCCTTCCTCAACTCCGGCGTCACCATCGACCTGCGCGACGAGCGTGGAGAAGGGCGCAGCGATACCTTCGCCTTCGAAGGTGGCATCAAGTCATTCGTGCAGCACCTTGCACAGCTGAAAACCGCGTTGCATCCGAATGTGATTAGCCTCACTGCGCAACAGGATGCGATCACGGTCGATCTGGCGATGCAGTGGACCGACTCCTATCAGGAAACGATGTTCTGCTTCACCAACAACATCCCGCAGCGCGACGGTGGCACCCACCTCACCGGCTTCCGCGCTGCACTCACGCGTGCGATTCAGGCCTATATCGAGAAGGAAGGGCTCGCCAAGAATGCTAAGGTCACGCTGTCGGGGGACGACATGCGTGAAGGCCTGATCGCGGTGCTTTCGGTCAAAGTGCCGGACCCGAAATTCTCCTCGCAGACCAAGGACAAATTGGTGTCGTCCGAGGTGAAGACGGTAGTGGAGCAGGTGGTCTACGAGAAACTCGGCGATTTCCTGCTCGAGCATCCTCACGAAGCCAAAGCCATCGCGGTCAAGGTCGTGGACGCAGCGCGTGCGCGCGAAGCAGCGCGCAAGGCCCGCGAGATGACGCGCCGCAAGGGTGCCCTGGATATCGCCGGCTTGCCGGGCAAGCTGGCCGATTGCCAGGAAAAGGATCCTTCGCTATGCGAGCTATTCCTGGTCGAGGGTGACTCCGCCGGCGGCTCGGCCAAGCAGGGCCGTAATCGCAAAACGCAAGCCGTGCTGCCGTTGAAGGGCAAAATTCTCAATGTCGAAAAGGCTCGTTTCGACAAGATGCTTTCCTCCGCCGAAGTCGGCACCTTGATCACTGCGCTGGGTACCGGCATCGGGAAAGAGGACTACAACCCCGACAAGCTGCGCTACCACCGCATCATCATCATGACCGACGCGGACGTGGACGGATCGCACATCCGCACCCTGCTGCTGACGTTCTTCTACCGCCAGATGCCCGATCTGATCGAACGCGGGCATGTCTATATCGGCCTGCCCCCGTTGTACAAACTCAAGCAGGGCAAGCAGGAGCTGTATCTGAAGGACGACGCTGCACTCAACGCGTATCTGATTTCCAGCGCAGTGGACAATGCCGGACTGCATTGCAGCCCTGAGGGACCGCCCATCAACGGCGAAGCGCTGGAAAAACTGCTGCGTGATTACCAGGCGGCTTTGGATCAAATCGAACGTCTCGGTCATCGTTTCGATGCCAACGTGCTGACCGCGATGGTCGAGCATGAACCCATCCAGGCGCATTACTGGGACGATCTGGCAGCCATGCAAAATTGGCTGGAGGGGGTCACCAGGAACCTGGCTTCCAGCGGACTGGGTAAACCCCGCTATCGCTTGTCTTTCCGGCCTGCTCACGGCGAACAGTCCGCAGCGATCGAAGTTGTCCGCGAGCAGCATGGCCTCAACCACACTTGGCTGCTGCCGCAACCGTTCTTTGCCGGCTCGGAATTCCGCCCGATTCTTTCCATCAGCCAGCAACTAGCCGGCCTGATCCAGGCAGATGCAGTCGTTCGGCGCGGCAACGCCTCGCGTGGTGTCGTCCGTTTTGCCGACGTGCGCACCTGGCTTCTGGAAGAAGCAAAGAAGGGGCGCACCATCCAGCGCTTCAAGGGTCTCGGCGAAATGAATCCGGAACAATTGTGGGAAACCACGGTAAATCCCGAAACGCGCCGTATGTTGCAGGTCGGCATTGAGGACGTCATCGCTGCTGACCAGATGTTCTCGATGCTGATGGGTGAATCGGTTGAGCCGCGTCGTGATTTCATCGAGGCCAACGCGTTGAAGGTGGCCAACCTGGATATCTAACACCCTACAACGGGCCGCGGATTTCGCGGCACGTTGGATGCGCTGTTGCATTAATGCATTAGCACACGCGAACAGTCATACACACGTCCGTCACGGTGCTCGTCTAATCTATGTCCATACATTGGGGTGGATTTCCGCCCGCAATGCGGTGCCGTATGGCAACAACGGCATAACTATTTGATTTTAAAGAAACTTTAATGCGGCGATGCAGCTTGTTATCGATAGCAAGGTCAGGTTAATCTCAGTGATCCCCCGCACAGCTTGTGCGTGCAATTCGACTCCGTTTGAGGAACGCTATGAAACACGCTTCCCTGAAGATGCTGGCCGGCGCTGCGCTTGCGCTGATGTTGGCGAGCACTCCGGCGCTAGCAAGCGACAACTCGTCTGGCAACCAGCAGAAAGCGGCTCCGCAATATCCCAATGCGACCCGTAAAGAGCCAAAGCTGGATCTGACCGACAAGAAAGAAGAGGAAGCGCTCAACAAAGGACTCGACGCGGCCCAGGCGAACAACAAGGACCAGGCGGAGCAGATACTCCAGCCGCTGGTTGACAAGAGCAAGAGCAAGTATGTCCAGGCCATGGCGCTGCAAGGCCTGGCTCGCGTACATGCAACAAACAACGACCTGCCGGGCGGCATCGATTTGCTCAAGCGCGCACTCGACAACGGCGTCATGCCGAACGATGCGTACTTCCAGCTCGAATACGAGCTGGCTACGTTCTACGTGCTCAATCAGCAATATCAGCCGGCGATCGACGAAATAGAAAAGTGGCGCGCCGAAGGCAAGAAGGAGACGCCGGAGTCCTATGCACTGGAAGGCGAAGCGTATTACCGCCTGCAGAAGTATCCCGAAGCGATCGCCGCCATCAAGAAAGCGCAATCGATGACCGACAAGCCGGATCCGCGCTGGAATCAGCTGCTGATGCTTGCCTATAACGATTCCGGCCAAAAAGACAAAGCGGCTGAGATCGCCAAGCAGGCGGCCGCTGCCTCGCCGACCGATCCCACCACTTTCCACAATGCGTTGAGTCTGGACATCCAGATGCAGAAATACGATGACGCATTGAAGTTGATGGAAGACGGCAGAGCGAAAGGCCTACTTACCACCGAGAACGACTACGTGACTCTCGCCAAGCTTTACATGAACAAGGCGCAGGATCAGAGCACGCAAGATCCCGGCCCGCTTACGGACAAAGCCGTGGAAGTGCTGCAGGAGGGCATGACCAAGGGCGTCGTCAAGCCGAGCGCAGACAACTACGTGCTGATGGGCGACGCCCACATGATCGGCGGCGACGCCAATGCAGCGGCTGAGGCCTACCAGAAGGCCATCCCGCTGGCGAGCGACGGCGAGCCCGCCTACAAGGCTGGCGTTGCACTGGTTACGCAGAACGAATTCAGCAAGGCCAAGCCGCTATTGCAAGAAGCCATCAGCAAAGGCGTGAAGCACAAGGGCAAGGCCTACATGGCCCTCGCTCAAGCTAACCTTGGCCTAAAGGATAAGGCAGCTGCTGCCGACGCAGTGCTGGAAGCCGAGAAGGACCCGGAAACCAAAGCTCAAGCCGCGAAGTGGTTGAAGCAAGCCAACATTGGTAGTTAAAAAAGCTACATGGCAAAAGCACTTTTGAAGGTCAGATGGACGTCCATAAAGATTGCCATCTTTTACCTACACAAAAGCTATACAAACGCCATGTGCTGTTGTACCGTTGGATTTTTCCCGCGTTGTCCAGTGGCAAATGTCACCCTCTTGGGAGCGGACTTTGCCGCTGAATGCTGCGACCACGTCACCCCGATTACTAGCTCCTGATTGAAAGCGACAGATGGCCTCAAGTAACGAAGATACCGGCGCTAAGCCGTTCAGTTGGGGGCGCACATGGGCGCTGGCGGTAGCCATCGCACTCCATGCGTTTGCTTTCCTGATACTGATCGCGCCTGCCGCACCGCCCAAGACGGCGGAAGTTCAAAAAGAAAAGATCGTGCAGGTGAACTTCCTCGAGCCGCCTCCGCCTCCGCCGCCCCCGCCGCCCCCGCCGCCGGAGCCGCCGAAGCAGCCGCCGCCGAAAGTGATCAAGCAGGTGATTCCTCCGCCGAATCCGCCGCCGCCGGCTCCGCCGCCGGCCGTGGAGGAGCCGTCCACGAATCCGGCCCCGTCGCCGCCGCCTGCGCCACCGGCACCGCCAGCTCCACCTTCGGACATCAAGGCAGGTGTTGATCCCTCTTACCGGGACAAGCTGCAGCCGAAGTATCCTCCGCAGGCGATTCGCCAGCGCCATGAGGGTACGGTGGTCCTTGAGGTCATCGTGGGTCTCGACGGCAGTCCGAAGAGTGTCACCGTCAAGCAAAGCAGTGGTTTCCGCGAGCTTGACCGTGCAGCGATGGAATCGGTCCAGAAGGTCCGCTTCAATCCTGAAATAAAGAACGGTAAGCCGGTCGAATCGACGGTAGACATCCCCATCACCTTCAACCTTAACCAGCTGTAATTTCGATTACAGTTACAGTTCACGCCTGACTTCTAAGGGTAGCGTTTATGTTCCAACAGACTCCTGCTCCGACCGATGCCGCTCCGGCTCTAGGTGGCAACGCCAACGCCCAAGCCATGCAACAAATGGGCTTTGGCGATCTTATCCACCACTTCGATCCGCTCGGCTGGATTGTTTTCGTCGTGCTCGTCGCGATGTCGTTCTCCTCGTGGTACTTCATCATCGCCAACGCGATCCGCAACTCACTCGTACGTGGTCGCGCCGATAGCGTGATCAACGGCTTCTGGTCCAACAACTCCACCCAGGACGCCATTCGCGAACTGGAAGCCCAGCCCAAGAGCGAACCCTTTTCGAAGATCGCCCTGGACGCTGCCTCGGCAGTGGCTCACCATCAGCAAGCATCCAGCGGTGCTGGCCGTCTGGCCGAATCGCTGAGCCGCTCGGAATTCATTGACCGCGCCCTGCGCCAGGCTGTCGCTCGCGAAAGCCTTCGCCTGGAAGGCGGCATGACCCTGCTTGCCACCGTCGGCTCCTCGGCACCGTTCATCGGTCTGCTCGGTACCGTGTGGGGCATCTACCACGCCCTGATCCGTATCGCGGCCTCCGGTAACGCTTCGATGGAAGCCGTGGCCGGTCCGGTGGGTGAAGCGCTGATCATGACCGCGTTCGGTCTGTTCACCGCTATTCCGGCGGTGCTTGCCTACAACTTCTTTACCCGCTCAAACCGCCTGACCTACGCCCGTTTCGACGAATTCGCGCACGATCTGCACGACTTCTTCGCTACCGGTGCGCGCGTCGAAGGCGTCGCTCAAACTCAGAAGTGAGGGGTTGACCCATGGCGATGAGCTCCGGAAACGAGTCCGGCTCGCCGATGTCGGAAATCAACGTCACGCCGCTGGTCGACGTGATGCTGGTGCTGCTGATCATCTTCATGATCACAGCACCGCTGATGTCGCACACGATCACGGTGAAGCTGCCGACGGCGAATCCACATCAGGTGGAAAACACGCCGCCGCCGGAAGTTATCGATCTGGCTGTCAAAGAGGACGGCAGCATGTTCTTCCAGGACAATCAGACTCCTATTACGGATAGCGAGCTGCAACAGCAGTTCAGAGTCTATGCTGCCAAGTCTCCACAGCCTGAACTCCAGATTCGTGCCGCGCACGATACCGAGTTCAAGGTCGTCCGGAAGGTTCTGAGTGAAGCCAAGGACGCGGGAATGGTCCATGTTGGCTTCATGACGACCGGTAAGGAGTAACGAACCATGGCATTCAGTACTGGAAGTGGGAAAGGCCCGATGGCGGACATCAACGTCACGCCTCTGGTTGACGTGATGCTGGTGCTGCTGATCATCTTCATGATCACGGCCCCCATCCTGACCCACAAAATCAAGATCGATTTGCCGCAGCCGAACCCGAACATCATTCCGCCCAGCAATCCGCCGGAACCGGTGCATCTGAAGATCGACCAGTCGGGCGCGTTCTACTGGAACGACACTCCGGTGGACGAGCAGCAGTTGAAGACGCAGATCGCGGTCATTGCGACCAAGAGTGAAGCGGATCAGCCCGAATTGCAGATCGATGCAGCCGATCAGGTACCTTATCAGGTGGTTGCACGCGTGCTGGCTGATGCGAAGAGCTACGGTTTGAACAAGATCGGCTTTACCGACAGTAGTGGGCAGTAACAAGCAACGGTTACGGTTGAATCGGAACAGTTCAACCGTATAGCCCAGGCGTTACCCATGGAAACTCCCGCGAAAGCGGGGGTTTCTGTTTGTACATAGCCGTCTGGACGGCCAAATGATTAGCGCAGAATCTGTAGATAGTTGCGCACGGTATTCGTCAGGCCTTCATACAAGGCTTCGCCGATCAAAGCATGTCCGATCGATACCTCGGCGAGGCCCGGAATG